>JBEDUI010000209.1:0-22748 GCA_040414495.1 Mycobacteriales bacterium | reverse complement strand
CGGTCAGTTGATCGATCGGTACGTCGGCGGTGAACCCGGAGATGACAAAGTTCGACGGGTGGACCTTGAGTACGAAGCCGGTCCGCGGCCCGATCGCCGCGAGATAGTCGGCCCGTACGGTGCGGTTGGTCGTGCCGACCTCGTGCAGCCGCGCGCCGGTCGAGGCCAGCAGGTCGGGCAGCCGGAAACCGTCACCGATCTCGACCAGTTCGCCCCGGCTGACCACGATCTCCCGGTCCTGCGCCAGTGCGGTCGCCGCCAGTACCAGCGCGGCGGCGTTGTTGTTGACCACATGCACCGCGCCCGCCTCGGGTACCCGGGCCGCGAGCGCGGCGAGCGTGCCCCGACCGCGGCGACCGCGCTGGCCCGTAGCCAGATCCAGCTCCACGTCGGTGACCCCGGCCGCCTGCGCCAAGGCTTCCCGAGCCGCGGCCGAGAGCGGTGCCCGGCCCAGGTTCGTGTGCAGCAGGACGCCGGTCGCGTTGATGACGGCCCGCAGGGTGCTCGCCGTCTCCGGTAGCCGGGCCAGCGCCACAGCGACGACCCGTTCGGGCGGGACCTGCCCGGCGCGGCAGGCCTGCTGCGCCTCGCCGACGGCGGCCTTCACCCGGTCGCGGCCCAGCCGCCGAATCGCCCGCGCCACGGCGGGATCGGCCAGGACCGCGTCGGTACGTGGCACCCGGCTGCGGTGATCGACCACGCCGCCAACGTACCCGGTCCAGCCACCGTCCACAGTGGTTGTATTCAATAATTCCGTACGTTTTCCTGGGAAATGCTTTACCTGATTCGGGCTCATTGGTTCGGCCATAACGGGATCGGTACGCTGCCCGCTGGCGTCTGTGGAGTGAAGCGGTCACTGCGCGAGGAGACTCACCGAACGTGTTTATCTGGCATTGGATTCTCACCGTCACCGGTATCAGCGACAGCAGCAGCCGTTGGGGTTCATTCTGGGGCGGCTTCGGCGCTGATCTGGGCGAGTTCGCGATCTTCGCCATCGTGTGGCGCAAGGTCAACTGCCACGCCAAGGGCTGCTATCGCATCGGCCTGCACCATGTCGCCGGGACGCATTACATCACCTGCCGGAAGCATCACCCGGTCCACGCTGGTTCTCGCCCCGCCACCGCCGAACACATCGCCCAGGCCCATGACAAAGCGCAACGGGACGCCCAGCGCCAAGCGGTCGCTGACGCCGCCACCGAACTGACCGGCGCCGCGTCCACATCGGACAGCTCGAATTCCTAGGGTGTGTTGCTTAAGTCCTGGCCGTCTCGAGCGGTGATCGCTGTAAGTCACTGCGGCGATCCGAAAAGGCAGCCCGGGTGCGGGTGTCCCGCAAGATGAGGAGGAGCCGATACCGGTGTTGTATCGGCGACGACGACAACGCTAGGCCGTCGGGGTGGTGGGTGGGAGCGTGTCAGTCGTCTGGGCGCCGCGCAGCAGGCAGAGGACTTAAGCAACATGCCCTGGCGTGATATCAGACCGGATCAGCGTCGTCGATGACGTCCTCCAACGGCCGGCGCCCGGTCGGCACCGGGCGGTGGGCCGGATACCCGATCCGCATCATCATCTGCGGGACTCCGGGCAGGTCCAGCCGCCCGGCCAGTTCGGCCCGCAGCGGCGGCGATTCGACGATCTGGTTGAAGAACGAGACAGCGAGTTCGAGTTGCGTGGCGGACAATAGCGCCCGTTGCATCGCCTGGCCGGCGACCAGCCAACCGGTGGCATTGTCCTGCGCGGTGGACAGAATAAAGAATGTGTGGCTGTGGACGAGGTCGGCGATCGTGTGTTCCCAATTTCCGCCGGTACCGCGTTCATCCAATCCGGGAATGGGGAAGTCGGCGTCGCGCCAAGCAGATACCGGCATTCCGTCCGGTTTCTTGTCGCTGTGCAACCAGCTGGACATTTCGCTGCCCAGCCGTAGATCCGAGCGTTGGGCCCGGATCGCCCGTACCAGCAGCTCGATAACGGTATTGCGATCGGACAGCGAGTCGATCGGCCGCAGCTGTGCGCCCTCGGAAACCGCGGCATAGCGAATAACCTGCCGGGCGGCCGGATAAATCGGCCGCAACGCGAAGTGCCGCCGATTGGTGTGCCGCTGCTCGATCTGGGCGTAGAGCTTGCGATCGGTCGCGCTCGCGGTCGCCATCGTGCCGCGCCGGACAGTGGCCAGATGCTCGGATTCGATGCCGGCCGGCCAGAGTGACACCAGCGGCTCGTACCCCAATTCCCGGATCGCCAGCCGGAGATTCAACAGCGCCGCACCACACGCGATCACCTGCTGCCGGCTCTCCGGATCGGCCACCGGACTACGGCGGTTCGGATCGAGGAATATCCGGGCCTCGTGGTCGACGACGACGAACCGCCACGGCTGGCTGTTGTACAGCGACGGCGCGGCCGTGGCGGCACGCAACAGCAGGGCCACATCCTCCGGTGTGAACGGCCCCTGTTCCCAATCGGTGCCTGGTGTTTGGAAAAACCTCATTTCGTGCCCCGCTCAATAATCAGCTGCGGAACATCGCAACCTTCAACGCCCCGCTGTCCTCCGGCCGGGCGAAAACGTCGTACGCCTCCTCCACCTCGCCGAATCCGAACCGGTGTGTGAGGAACCTGGTCGGATCGAGCGTGCCGCCGGCCACCATGCGCAACAGCGTCGGCGTGGAATACGTATCGACCAATCCGGTGGTAATGGTGACGTCGCGAATCCACAAATCTTCCAGATGCAATGTCGCCGGCGCGCCGTGCACACCGATATTCGCGACGTGTCCGCCGGGCCGGATCAGCCGGGTGCACAGCTCGAATGTCTCGGGCAGCCCGACCGCCTCGATCGCGACGTCGGCGCCCAGGCCACCGGTGATGTCGTGCAATGCCCACACCGGATTGCCGCTGGGGGTGAGCATGATATCGGCCCCGAATTGTTTGGCCGCCGACAGCCGTGTTTCGGCGATATCGATGGCGACCACATGGCTCGGGCTGAACAACCGCGCGGCGCTGATCGCGGCCAGTCCGATCGGTCCGGCCCCGACAATGGCCACGGTGTCACCGGGACGTACCTGGCCGGCCAGCACGCCGACCTCGTATGCGGTCGGCAGGATGTCGGCCAGCGGCAACGCCGCCTCGTTGCTGACCTTCTCCGGCAAGAGGTAAGCCGAAGTGTCCACAAAGGGCACCCGGACAAATTCGGCCTGCGTGCCGTTGATCCGGTGCCCGAGAATCCACCCGCCGCCGCCCAGGCACTGTCCGTACCGTCCCTCGCGGCAATACCGGCAGCGCCCGCACGCCGTAATGCACGAGACGAGGACCCGGTCACCGACATGCAGATTGCGGACCGCGTCGCCAACCGATTCGATCGTCCCCACCGCCTCGTGGCCGAGAATGCGGCCCTCTTCGCAGGTCGGAACGTCGCCACGCAGGATATGAAGATCGGTACCGCAGATCGTGACCGCGTCGACCCGGACGATCGCGTCGGTCGGATCGATGATCGTCGGATCCGGTACGTCGGTGAAGACACGCCGACCCGGGCCTTGGTAGACAAGCGCTTTCATGTCGCCCCCAGACGGTGATGTGATTACGGGCTATTTCCAGTGTGGATTACGGGCTATTTCCAGTGATTTCCGAACCAGTCCTGGTTGTTTTCCATCGGTTTTGGTTCTCGTCGCTCTTGGTCTTTGGCTGGTTTTCCCGACGGAGGCGATATGTGCCGCCGACTCCACCGTCTCGCGTTCGTCCCGCCTACGCCACGGCCTTTGGTCCTGTGGTCACGAGGAAACGCCCTACGCGCCGAACGTCCCACCGGCACGGGACTCAAGACCCTACAGATCGCCGTTGCCGGTCGGTGTTATTGGCACATCGGGCGGGACAGCACATCGGAGGACGCCGTGGACACACGCGGGAAACCTCCGGTGTGCCGCCCTTATGGGCCGGCGATGCGGCCATGACCGGTGTCGTCGTTGGCGCCGATGGCACCCGGTCCAGTTTGGACGCGGTGGCGCTGGCCGCGCGGGAGGCCACGTACCGCGAATTGCCGCTGCGCATCGTGCATGCGTTTATCTGGCCGCTGATGAACGTGTCGTTGGGGCCGTTGCCGGGCGGGCCACCCGACTCGGGGTTGCGGGCCGAAGCGACGCGCATCGCCGCCGACGCGCTGGAGCAGGCGACGGCGCACGGTGCATTTATGCCCAGCACCGACATTATTGACGGAATACCGAAATGGGTGCTGCTTGAGGAGAGCGAGGATGCCACGTTGCTCGTGGTCGGAAATCGCGGATTGGGATTGATCTCCGGCGCGGTGGTCGGGTCGGTCGGAATTCATCTGGCCAGCCACGCCAGCTGCCCGGTCCTTATTTGCCGCGGCGCGGAACCGGTGTTGCCCGAACCGATCGTGGTGGGATTGGACGGTTCGCCGGCCTGCACCCCAACCGCCGAATTCGCCCTGGCTGAGGCGCATTTGCGCGGTGCCGAGCTGGTCGCGGTGCACGCCACGGGCCACCAGGACAATGCCGACGGTTTTCTTGAGGACAACGCGCTGGCCGACTGCCTGGATCGCTACCCCGACGTGAAGGTGCATCAGAAGACGTTCCATTCGCGCGCCGCCCGCGCGTTGGTGGCCGAATCGGCCCGCGCGCAGTTGCTCGTGGTCGGCTCGCAGAATCAACGTCGTCCGCCGATGCCGCGGCTGGGTTCGGTGAGCGCGGCGGTGGTACGGCACGCGCTGTGCCCGGTGGCCGTGGTACCGCACCGGTCGGCTGAACGGAGGGATGCCGCGTGAGCACAAACCTCCCTACGCAGCCGGTTCTGCGCTCGATCATTACGTCGCTGTGCGCCTTGATGGCGGTCTGGGCGTACGGCGGCGCGATCGGCCTGATGGCCGGCGCGGTTGACCTGGGGTCGACGGTGACGAGCCGATTGCCGTTCGATAGCCCGGTTTTCGCCGGCTTCGGATTGCTGGCGATGGTCGCGGTGCCGATGACCGTGGCGGCGGTGAGCGCGTGGCGGTATTTCGCCACGACCCGGTGGATCACCGTGGCGGCCGGCGCCCTGCTGGTGGCGTGGATCGTTGTGCAAGTCGCATTTATTCACAGCTACGAGTGGTTGCAGCCGTTCTGCGTTGTCTACGGAATCGTCCTGATCGCGCTCGGTTTCTGGCACTCGTCGGACAATTCACGACCGGCCGAGTGACAATCCCCGCTGTTTCGGGACCAACGACCCTCGCGGGCCATAATCCGCACGAGCCACACTAGATCTTATGAGCCATATCCCCGCCCACCCGCACGACACCGTACTCACCGAAGCGGTAGGGCTCGCGGTACGCGCACCGTCGATTCACAACAGTCAGCCGTGGCGATTCCGGGTCGGCCAAGGCCGGATCGAGCTGTACGCGGACCGCTCGCGGCAACTCACCGTCGTCGACACCACCGGCCGGGCGCTGTTGGTCAGCTGCGGTGGGGCGCTGTACCAGGCCCGGATCGCCTTACAGGCGGCTGGTTGGGACGTGAATGTCGAGCGGATGCCCGAGCCGGGCAACCGCGATCACCTGGCCACGCTGACCGTCACCGGTCCGACCACAATGGACAGTGCCGGCCTGGATGCGGTCCGCCGACTGGCCACGGCCGCGCGTGAGCGTCGGACCGACCGCCGGCCGTTCGCCGACCGCGCGGTCGAGCCCGATACCGTCGAGACGCTCATCGAGGCCGCGGCGGCCGAGGGCGCGATGCTCAAACCCGTCACCGAACGCGACGACCGGCTCGACCTGATCGTGGCGGTCGGGCGGGCCGACGAGTTGGAACTGGCCAATCCGGCCTATCTGGCCGAAATGCAACGCTGGTCGGGCCGTCCCGAGGGCGCCAGCGAGGGCGTACCGGTCACCGCGGTGCCACATCTGGAGCAGCGACAGTCCGATGTGGAGATACGAGACTTCGAGGTCGGGGCGACCGGCACGCTGCCGGCCACCGCGCCGGAACAGGTGGAACGGGCGGCGATGTTCATTCTCGCCACCGACAGCGACAGCGACGAGGAGCGGTTGCTGGCCGGAGAGGGGGTGGCGCATGTGCTGCTCACCGCCACCGAATTGGGCCTGTCCGCCTCGCCGTACACCCAGCCACTCGAAGTCGCCGACACGGTGAATTTGTTACGGGAAATCCTCAGCGGTGTCGGCGAACCGCAGATCGTATTCCGGATCGGCTGGCCCGGCCCGGGATCGCTGCCGCCGCAGACCGGCCGCCGGGCGCTCGAGGACGTCATCGACTACATCAGCTGAACGGTCAACCGAAAGCGGGCGCGTAATGAAACGCGCCCTGCATGTCCGGCCGGTACGCGGTCAACGTACGGGCCTGAAACGCCTCGCTGCCCGTACCCTTGGCCGGCGCGATTCCGTACTCACTGGCTGGCCGGAAACCGAAATACGGGTAATAGGTCGGGTGTCCCCATAGGACAACGACCGATTCATCGGTCGCATCGGCGGCGCCGAGGACCGCATGCACCAACGCCCGGCCGATGCCGCGACGCTGGTATTCCGGCCGTACGCCCAACGGCCCAAGCCCGAGCACCGGATACTCGCGGTCGGCGCGCAGAGTGGCCCGGGTGCAGCAGACATGACCGGCCACGGTGTCATCGACGAGCGCTACCCAGCTCAACGCCGGCAGCCAGGCATCGGAATCCCGCAAGGCATCGACCAGATCCGCTTCCCCGACCGGGTCCTGATCGGTCGCGTCCGGCCTGGCGAACGCGACGCTGTGCGCGGCATGGATGGCCGGACCCTCGCCCGGTAGTTCACGTCGGATCAACATCGGCAAATCTCATCGCCTCACCTCGCCCGCAGGCAACCTGTTTAGCCGCGGGCCGTGTAAGGCGGCCCTCAGTCCAGGCGCCAGGTACCGAATTAATTCATCAACCGTCATCGTCGCGACCGGTTCGAGCGCCAACAGGTAGCGCGCGAAGATCACCCCGGCCAGCTGGGTGGCGAACGCGCCGGCCCGCAAGCGCGCGTCGGCACCGCCGAGGTATTCGGCGATCCGGTCGATCATTTCCCGCTCCAGCACCTCCCGTAGCAAGCGCGCCAAATCCGGGTCGGAGAGCGCTCCGGCGAGCATCACGCGCAGCTGGCCACCGCCGGCCGGGTCCTCCCAGGCGCCCACCAACGCCCGCAATATCCGTTCCGGCAGGCTGGCCGGGTCGCCCGGCAGCGCCTGCAAGAAGATCTCGGCCGGATTTGCCGAGAGCGCCAGCGCCGCGCCGAACAGCCCCTTCTTCGAGCCGAAGAAATAGCTGATCAACGCCACGTCGACCCCGGCCTCGGCGGCGATCGACCGCAACGTCACCGCCTGGTAGCCATCGGCCAGGAACCGGCGCCGCGCCACCTCCAGCACCTGGGCGCGGGTCTCCGGTCGCCCGCGCCGCCGACCGCGGGTCCCCGATTTATTCATCATGGTTGAAATTTAGCTCGGGCCTCTGCCAGATTTCAATTCAACGACATTGAATTACTCGTACGAGGAGGTACCGATGGCCACCTCTCTGCAGCTGCCGACGACGCACCAAAAGGCACCGAGCCGAGCCGTATTGCCGGTCGTCATGCTCGCCCTCGCCACCGTCGTCGCGGCGGTCGCGTCGCTGAACGTGGCGATTCCCTCGATCGCCCGCGACACGCACGCCACCCAGACCCAGCTGTCCTGGATCATCGACGCGTACGCCCTGGTGTTCGCGGCGCTGCTGCTGCCCGGCGGCGCGATCGGCGACCGGTACGGACGGCGGCGCGCGCTGCTGGCCGGGCTGGCGATCTTCGGGGCCGGGTCGGCCGCGGCCATGTTCGTCGACGGGCCGGGCTGGCTGATCGCGATGCGGGCGATCCTCGGCCTGGGCGCGGCCCTGGTCATGCCGGCCACGTTGTCCACGATCACCAGCACGTTTCCGGCCGAGCAGAAAGCCAAAGCGGTCGGCGCCTGGGCCGGGGTAGCCGGAGCCAGCGCGATCCTCGGCCTGCTCGCCTCCGGAGTGCTGCTGGAGGCATGGTCGTGGCGCGCGGTATTCGGACTGAATGTGGTGCTGGCCGTTGCCGCGATCGCCGGCACCCTGCGGGTCATCCCGGAATCCGCGGAACCCGACTCGCCTCGGCTGGATCTGGTGGGCGCGCTGCTGGCGGTGGTCGGGCTCGGCGTGCTGGTCTATTCGATCATCGAGGCGCCGACCGAGCGCTGGGCCAGCGCTCGCACCATCGTCGGCATCGTGATCGGGTTGGGCGTGCTGGCCGGGTTCGTCGCGTGGGAGCTAACCCGGCGCAATCCGCTCATCGACCCGCGGCTGTTCCGGCACCCGGCGTTCGCCGCCGGCACGCTCTCGATCATGCTGCAGTTCTTCGCGTTTTTCGGCTTCGTGTTCCTGGTTCTGCAGTACCTGCAGTTGGTACGGGGTGATAGCCCGCTGGTCGCGGCGGTGAGCCTGATTCCGATGGCGCTGGCCATGATGCCGGCGGCCCGGGGCGCGGCGCCACGGTTGGTGGCAAAGGTCGGAACCCGGCCGGTTATCCCGGCCGGTCTGGTTCTGGTGACCGGTGGTTTGGTGATCCTGGCCCTGCTGGACGCCGGCAGTTCGTACTGGCTGCTGCTGGCTGGCCTGCTGGTACTCGGTTTCGGAATGGGGTTGGCGATGACGCCGGGTACGGCCGCCATCACCGACGCGTTGCCGGCGGCCAAACAGGGTGTCGGCTCGGCGATGAACGACCTGGCCCGCGAGCTTGGCGGCGCGCTCGGGATCGCCGTCCTCGGCAGCGTGTTGCAGTCGACCTACCGGGGTCACCTGCACCTGACCGGAATGCCGGAGCCGCTAGCCTCGCACGCCCGTTCGTCGCTAGCGCTGGCCTCCCGGCTCGGACCGTCGGTGAGCCACCAGGCGCAGACGGCGTTTACCGACGGTATGCAGTCGGCGCTGGTGTGCGCGGCGGTCGTGGTCGGGCTGGCTGCCGTGGCGGTGGCGGCGATGCTGCGCCGGCACTGAGCGCCTGATTGCAGCGACTGTGACCCGACCTCATTGCGAACACGACAGCGGAGTTCGACCTCATTGCGAACACGACAACGGAGTTCGACCTCATTGCGAACACCACAACGGAGTTCGACCTCATTGCGAACACCACAACGGAGTTGGACCTCGGTGCAGCGAGCGTGGCATTAGGGCGGTTTTCCGTACGCCAAATCGACCCTCATGTCACGCTCGCTGCACAGAGGCGCCGGCGATACGGACCTCATCCACCCTCATGTCACGCTCGCTGCCCATACGCATTACGGGGGCGGCCATACAACGCACTAACCAATCTCACGTCACGCTCGCTGCAATTGCGCACCCAACAGCCAGCCGCGCAACGCACTAGCCACCCTCAGGTCACGTTCGTTGCAATTGAGCACCCAAACGCCAGCCGCGCTACACACAGCGGATCTGGCTTGAGAACACCAGACCCGCTTCCGGCGCCCGACCCAACACCGCCTCGTTGCAGCGAACGTGACACCAGAGCGGTTTTCGGCCACAAAATCAACCCTCATGTCACGTTCGCTGCACATAGGCATCACACTGGCGGCCGCACCACGCACTAACCACCCTCACGTCACCCTCGCTGCAATTGCGCACCCCAACAGCCAGCCGCACAACGCACTAACCACCCTCACGTCACGCTCGCTGCACATAGGCGTCAAAGGCACAGGCGGTTAATGGCCAGCCGGCCTCAGCAGGTGACGTTTTTGCCCTCGCTGCCGAATACCGCCATCCGCTGGGCCTCACTGATTTCGGTCGCGACGGCGGTCCGGTAATGGAATTGCAGCGCACGACGGCGCGTATTGGTGCCGTTTTCCGGTGTGCCGTGCTGGATCAACCCATCGAAGAAAAGCGCACCCCCGGGCGCCAGCGGCACCGTAACCTCGTTTGCTCTGTCCACATGGGAATCGCAGATCTGCCAGTCCCGCCGGCGGAAATGCACCACCGGCCCAGCCCGGTGAGATCCGGGCTTGATGTGCATGCAGCCGTTGTCGAGGCGAGCCGGGTCCAGCGCGATCCACACACCGACGATCGGCGTGTCGGTCGCCAGGTTGAAGAACGCCTTGTCCTGGTGCCACGGCTTTTCCCGGCCGCCACCGGGTGGTTTGAGCAGCGCCATATCCTGCATCATCACGACGTCCGGAGCGCCCAACAGCCGGCGTACCGTGGCGAGGATCGACTCGTCGTAAGCGAGCGCGTGTAACCGCGAATCCGAGCCGGCAAATCCCATGAACTTCCGTACGGTGTCCAATGTGGGCGGTCCGTCGTCGGCGCTGTGCTCCAACTGGATCTGGGCGCCGCGCGGGTCGTGCAATACCGCGCTCAGGCCGGCCAACGCATCGGACACCCGTTCTGGCGAAACGGCCGATTCAACGGCTAGATAACCCTGTTCGCGATACCAGGCAATATCCACGTCCCCGATCGTGGCCAGATCCGGCACGTAGCTGGCCAGCGTCCCTGATCCGTACAGATCGGCCGGATATTCGCCGCCGCTTTCCGAATCACGCTGTATCAGCATCACACGCTCCCCAGCAGGTTCCGGATCTCGGCGGTGAGATAATCACCGGCACTCCGCAATGGCGTACGGACACCACCGAGGTCGATACCGTTCCGGTACGTCGCGATCGCCTTCATAGCGGCGATCCAGCCGGTTCCAGGATTGCTATTGATCAGCAAATGACGCAATCGCAGCACCGGATCCAGCTGCCGCTGAGCCGTTGCCGTATCTCCGTTATCGGCCGCCCGGCAGACCGCCGCCAGCTCGCCCGGCAGCAGATTGCCCATCCCGGCTATCGTGCCGACCGCGCCTAACGCCATCGCCTCCGGAATCGTGCTCTCTGCGCCGACCATGACCGAATTACCGGCAGCGAAGGCGGCCTTCGTATATTCCAGGTCGCCGCCCGAATCCTTGATGCCCCATAGGCCCGGGATCGTGGCCACGTCGACCGGCACCGCCGGGGCCAGGCCCGGCAGGTGGTACGCCAGCACCGGGTGCGCGCTGGCGGCCGCGGCCGCGGTCAGAAACGCCGTAATGCCAGCCGGATCCGGGTCGGGAAAGAAGAACGGCGGCATTACCAGAACCCCGGCCAGTGAGACATCGTTGTAGCCGCGAATGCACGTCAACGCATCCGGCAGCGCGGCCTGGGTGACCGCCGCGATCACCGGCACGCCTGGCAACGCGGCAACCAGAGCGCGTACGGTGTCGATTCGTTCGGCAATTCCGATCGACGGCCCCTCGCCGGTGGTCCCGAAAACCATGACGCCGGTGGCACCGGCCGTCATGATCCATTCGCAGTGCCGGGCCAGCGCGGCGCCGGAAATCGCGCCATTCTCCTCGTACGGGGTCAGCACCGGAACGTACAGATCGCGGATCACGGCACGCTCTCCCGCCTCGTGGACTCCGCAAAGTCCATCATGGCCAATCGATCGTCGTCAACATCCAACAAAGCCCTTAGACTGGGCACTTCCTACCGCACGCGAAACGGGTGAAGCCGTGGCCGAGCTACGATTCTCCGCCGACGAATTGACCGACCTGGCCACCGCAGTTCTGGCTGCACTCGGTGCTCCTGGTGACATCGCGGCAGCGGTGGCCGGCTCGTTGGTCACCGCGAACCTGATGGGCCACGATTCGCACGGCGTGCTGCGATTGTCGCAGTATTCGCGCGGCATCGAGCACGGCCAGATCCTTGCCGACGCGCGTCCGGTGTTGGCCAATCGTCACGGCGGCACCGCAATCGTCGACGGTTGTTGGGGATTCGGCCAGCCGGCCGCGACGATGGCTACGGATATCGCCGTCGAGTTGGCGACCGAATTCGGCGTCGGCGCGGTGACCGTCGCGCGGTGCAATCACATCGGTCGGCTCGGCGAATACGTCGCCACCGTGGCCGGTCGTGGCTGCGCCGGTATTGCATTCTGCAATTCCAACCCGACCGTCACGCCGACCGGCGGCAACACCCGGACCATGGGCACCAATCCGATCGCGATGGCAGTACCGCAACCGGGTACGACGCCGGTGCTGCTCGATTTTTCCACCGCCGCGTTGGCCGAGGGCAAGCTACAGGTCGCTATGGCCCGGGGCGATTCGATACCGCCGGGCGTGGTGGTCGACGCCGCTGGCCGCGCCAGTACGAATCCGCAGGATTTCTACGACGGCGGGGCGTTGTTGCCGTTCGGTGGGCACAAGGGCTCAGGTCTGGCGGTGATGATCGAATTGATCGGCGGGCTGTTCTCCGGTATTGGGACCGCGCCGAGTCCCGAATACGTCGGCGGGAACGGCACGATGCTCATCGCGTTGTCGGTTGAGGCGTTCACCGATCCGACCGGTTACCAGCGCTCAGTATCCGAATTCGCCGCCCGCATGGCGCAGGCCGGCGACAATGTCCTGATGCCAGGCGAAATCGAGGCGCGGACCGCGGCCGATCGCCAGGTAGCCGGCATTCCCGTCCCAGACAAGATTCGCCGGCAGATCACCGCGCTAGCCGATGCCCACGGCGTGGAGGCGGGACGATTCGCCTTACGCGACAGCACTCGGCAACCGTCCTGAGTGAATATTGCCGAATCGTTGTTGTCGATCTAGTACGAAACGCCGCCGCATTCACGTCTGAGGATCTGGGCTCGGTCCGGGTCGGCCTCGGCCCAGCCGAGGCGTGTTCCAATTACCGCCGGAGTGAGATCGTCGGCGCGCACGCCAATTCGTACCGTGCGTTCGCGGCTCTGAGCCGGCGCTCGCTCCTCCTTGGCGCGCCGGGCACGCCAGATTCGCCGCTGTGACTGCGGAGCCCCGCGCTGGCACACACTCTTCCTGGGTGTCCGGCAAGCCAGATTCGGCATCGTGACCGCACCACCGGACCAGCACACGCACCTCCTGGGTGCCGGGCACGCCAAATTCGGGGACAACGCCAGCCGTCGGGTTAGCGGGGCGCAAGGGTGGCGGCTGCCAGTCGTTAGGTGCAGCAATGGCGGGGTGCGGAAATGGCGGGACGGCGAGGGCAAGAACGCGCCGGCCGTCCAGGCCTCGCGCAGGAGGAATTACCGCCGATCACCAAACATTACAACCGATCCTCACATGCGATTCCGACAGCCCCACGACGGCAACGCCGGCCGTCGGAGTGGCGGGATGGCGGGGCGGGAGCGCCCAAGCCGTCGGGAGGGGCGGGAGCGCCAGCTGTCGGGGTACTGGGATCGCGGCGTAGGAGCGCGCCGGCCGTCGGGGTGGCAATTGCTGCGCGGGAGCGCGCCAGCCGTCGGGGTGGCGGGATCGCGGTGTAGGAGCGCGCCAGCCGTCGGGATGGCAATTTGCTGGGCGGGAGCGCGCTAGCCGTCGGGCCGTCACGCCCACGGGCCGTTGGATGCTGTGGTGGCGGGCTGTCACGGGCGCGGGCCGTCGGGGTGGGGGCACATCTGTCGTTGTCATTCACCTATGGAATGCCTTCCGCGCGGGCCACATGAGACCTCAGAAAATCCCAGGTTTCCCCAGCAGCACAGGCACTTCCGTGCATCACGGCGGGTCGCCGATCACCTCACGAAATCCTGAGGCTCGGACGTATCCGGAGCGAGGTTGCCGGACCGATCGGATTTGTGCCAACGCAGCCGTACGCCGGACAGCGCGCTCAACACCGATTGGATCACGACCAGGTACATCAACTGCCGGTACACCAACTGCTGGAAGACCAGCGACCACAGTGGACGTAACCGCTCCCGGTCCAACCGCAACGCATAGCCGGCGGTAAACAGCTGTATGGCAAGAAAACCCAGCCAATACGCGGCTACCTTGTACGGATTCAGAAACAGTAGCCCGTACAGCGCGTAAATGTCCACGACCGGGGCCAGCAACGGCAGCAGGAACTGGAACGCCAGCAGATAAGGCAATCCGACCCGCCCGAGCTGACGGCCGGCGCCGCGCGAGCGGAACGCGGACCGGTGCTTCCACACCGCCTGCAGCGTGCCGTAACACCAGCGGTAGCGCTGCCGCCACAAGGTACTCAGCTTCTGCGGCGCCTCGGTCCAGGCCACGGCGCGTTCTTCGTAAACAACGTGCAGACCGGCGCGGTTGACCGCCATCGTGAGGTCGGTGTCCTCGGCCAGCGTGTCGTCGCTGACCCCGCCCAGCCGGGTCACCGTCTCGCGGGTAAATGCCCCGACGGCGCCGGGAACGGTCGGCATGCAATGCAATATGTCGTACATACGCCGGTCGAGATTGAATCCCATGACGTATTCGATGTGCTGCCAGCGGCCGAGCAGGCCCTCACGGTTGCCGACCTTGGTATTCCCACTGACCGCACCGACCCGCGGATCCTTCAATGGCTGGACCAACCAGCGGATCGTATCCGGCTGGAATATCGTGTCGCCATCCATCATGACGATCACGTCGCAGCGGGCGAACCTGATCCCGGTGGACAGCGCACCGGCCTTGCCCGCATTGGCCTGCCGGATAAGCCGCAAATTCCAGCGGTCGATGCTTTCGACGATTTTCGCTGTGTCATCGGTGGATCCGTCGTCGACCACGACCACTTCGAACGACGGGTAATTGCTGGCCAACACTGATCGGACCGCGGCCTCGATTCCGACCGCTTCGTTGTAGGCCGGGACAATGACGCTGACCAACGGCCGGAAACCGTTGTCCGGTTGCCGCGCCCGCACCGCCCACACGTGCCGGCGCGCCAACAGCATCACGAGCGCGGTCCGCAGCAGGATCAGCAGCCCCAGCGGGAAAAGCAACCACGTCAGCAATGTGGTGACCCAGGACGCGCACCGTAAAACAACCAGCAACGCGATACCCGGTAGCCGCGAGAGCGTGCCAACGTGCCGCATTCCGGTGGTCGTAGCCAGACCGAGCGCGCCGGAGACGGTACTGAACCGATAACCCCGGGATTTCAACTGGTGGATGACGTCGGGCAGCGCCGCCAACGTCTGCGACCGGTTGCCGCCGGCGTCGTGGAACAGAATGATCGCGCCGTCGTCGCCGGTCGGCAGGGCATTGTGGACGATCGCCGACTTGCCCGGGCGCCGCCAATCCTCGCTGTCCCTGTTGGTGAAGACGACCGTGTAGCCGTCCGAGGTGGCCCGACGCACCGCGTTCAGATCCCGGGTATGCAACGCGTCCGGCTGCGACGAATACGGCAGCCGCAGCAGCGAGGTCGTGATCCCGGCGCTGCCGGTCAACGCAAGCTGGTTGACCGACAATTCCAGGCCTGCCCGCCAGCCCGGCACCGTGGCCAGATTGGCGTGGCTGAAGGTGTGGCTGCCAATCTCGTCGCCAGCCGCGATCTCCTTTCGTACCAAATCCGGATGCCGCCCGGCGCGCGAACCGACGATGAAAAACGTCGCCGGGACGTGTTCCCGGGCCAGCAGCGCCAGTACCTTGGGCGTCCACTGTGGATCGGGTCCGTCGTCGAAGGTGAGGGCGACGGTTCGCGCCGGCAGGCTTCGGGACCGCAGTCCCACGCTGGACCTGGTGACGATCGGCCCGTCGCCGGGAATGTGCGCGGCCGGGCCGGAGCCGGCGCCCGCCGTTGACGAGCCGCCGACGTCGTGCTGGGTAAAACCGCTGATCAGCAGCGCGATGACCATGACGAGGAGGCCGACCACCAAAAGGCCCCAGTGCGTCGCTGGAGCCCGCTGCGAACGGATGCGTTGACGTCTCAGGACGCCGCCTTGTGGTGCGCCTGCGCCGTCTCGTTCGACGGCTCGGTTTTCTTGGCCTGACCGGGCGGGGTATGCGGGGCCGAATGGTCAGTCGCGTGGCTACTCAGGTGCTCATGTGACGGACTCGTCGACTGCGTTGACCGGCTCGAACGCCCGTGCGTGTGTTTGGCGGGCGAGGAGTTGGCATGCGTGGTCTTGGTGGTCGCACCGTGGTTCGCGGCCGACGGCGGTACCGATGGACGTGTCGATACGGTCGGCGAGATTGTGGTACGCGGCGACGGTGGCCCGACCGAGTCCGGCGTCGAGGTGGGCCCTTTTCCGGCCGGCGACGGCCGCGGCGTTTTATGAGCAGGCTGGTGTGTACTCGGATTGAGCCCGGGCAGCCCGAGCGGAACCAGCCCTGGACGGATCAACAACAACACGACCGCCAGGGCCAGATAGCCGAGCAGACACACCACCGCGACCCGGACCGCCAGCCGGACCCGCCGCTGCCTGCGGCCCGAGGCGTCTACCAATACGGGTGTAGCCGGTAAGACCGGCGGGACTGGCCGGGCGAACATCTCCGACTCGGTGCCCGCCGGCCGACTGGGTCTGCGCAGCGTAGACATCGGGTAGCAGTATGTAGTACGCGAAAGCCGCGAGTGAGCGAATCCGGCTGAAGTACGGCCGGTCTTCTCCAGTTTTGGCACGATTTTAGCGAAGCTTCTGCCAATCTCGTGTCCATCGATCCGTTTGCGCATTTCCTGCCGAATTAGTGTGATCTCGCATCGCTGGCTCGCCGAAAGCCCGGCCCAGGTAGGCGTATCCGCTTGTGCCCGGCGAACCCTGTGAGCCCGCACATAAAAGCCAACGCCGCGCGATCTCCTATGCCATGCTTCCCCGGTATGCATTCTGGATACACAGAAATGCGTACGCATGGGGGGTCATGGGGGCCGCCATGCAAACATGCACGCGGAAAGGAATTGATTCATGCGTCTGCGCAGTGTGGCGATGGGCGTGGCGGCGACCGGCGGATTGCTGGCGTCTGGTGTTTTCGGTTCCGGCCTGGCCGGGGCGAGCACTCCACATCACAATCAGATGATTTACGTATCCCAGAATGCCCATGGCAACGGGCATTCGCGCAATCAGGGATGTGATTCGACCACATATCACTCGATCGGGGCCGCGATTACGGCCGCCCAGCCCGGTGACACCGTGATTATCTGCCACGGCGTCTACCACGAGGGCCTGTCGCTGTCCAAGGCGCTGACCCTGCGCGGTGAGCCGGGCGCGGTCATCGACGCGAACCTGCACGACAACGGAATCGCGATTCACGCGGCCGACGTGACGATCACCGATCTGACGATCGAACACGCAATCGGCGAAGGAATTCTGGTCGACGGCGTCAACAACGCCACGATCACCGACAACATCGTCAAGGACAACGACCTGGGCGGCCTGCCAACGAACCCGGTCGCCAACAGCTACCCGGAATGCGCGCCGACCGGTGCGGTGCCGGGCGACTGCGGCGAGGGCATTCACCTGATGGGCAGCTCGCATTCGACTGTGGCGCACAACATGAGCGAGAACAATTCTGGCGGCATTCTGCTGAGCGACGAGGGTGCGCCCACGTCGCACAACCTGGTGCTGGACAACATCGTGCGGGACAACCTGTTCGATTGCGGCATCACGGTCGTCGGGCACAACCCGGCCGCGGCGCCGAACGGCAAGCCCGCCCCGACCGTCGCCGGGGTCTACGACAACACCGTGCGCGGTAACGACATCACCGGAAACGGCGTGCAGGGTGCCGGCGCCGGGGTTGTCATGGCGACCGGCCTGGCCGGCGGCGCGGTGTACGACAACCTGATCGAGGACAACCACATGGCCGGCAACGGGCAGTCCGCGGTGACCGTGCACAGCCACCTGCCTGGGCAGTTCCTGAACGGCAACGTGGTGATGCACAACCGGATCGGCATCAACAATGTCCGGGGTGACTCCGACTCCGGCGCCAAGGCCGACACGCAGACCACCGGTGTACTGGTCGGTACGGTCGACCCGCTGTCGATTACGGTGACCAAGAACGTCATCTCCGGTGACCACTTCGGACTGTGGACGCAGGGTCCGGCGCATGTTCTGGGTGCCCGGGCCAACGCCTTCCTGCACGTCACCGACCCGATCTCGAACAATTGACAGCACGTTAATAGCGGGTAAATAGCCGGGGGAACCCGCGATTGCACCGGTCGGGTAGCTATTCGCGCGACCGATCAGATCCCGCCGAAGCTTGTATCCTCCAGGCTTCGGCGGGATCTCTTTGCGTTCTGGCTCTTGGCGCCCGGCCGGCATGGTGTACTGCTGCCTGCCGGCCGATCACCGGTATCGATATGCTGGGCGGCGCAAACCAAGCCGGGTCCTTGGATGGTTTCGAATGTCTCTGCGCGAGCAGGCGTTGATTGCCGGGCGCTATCGCGTCGAACGGCAGATCGGTGCCGGCGGCATGGGCGCCGTATGGCTTGCGATCGACCAGGAAACCGCTGAGTCGGTGGCGTTGAAACGCGCGCACGGCGTGCAGTACGAGCGGCAGTTGCAGCGCGAGGCCCGGATCGTCCGCGATATTCACCATCCGCGGATCGTCGCTCTGCACGACGTGGTCACCCATGCCGGCGAAAGCTGGCTGGTCATGGAATACGTGCCATCGCGCGACCTGGCCGCGATTATCGCCGCCGACGGCGTGCTCCCGGTGGCCGACGTGGCCCGGATCGGCGCGCAGGTCGCGGATGCGTTGCATGTCCTGCACAGCAACGGAATCGTGCACGGCGACGTATCCCCCGGCAACATTCTCATCACTGAATCCGGCGACGCCAAGCTCACCGATTTCGGGGTATCCCGGGCAATCTGGAGCGATGGCACGATGACGACCGGCGGACTGGTGCCGGGTACGCCGGCCTACCTGGCGCCCGAGGTCGCGCGGGGTGACCGGCGCACGCCCGCCTCGGACATTTTCTCGCTCGGCGCGACGCTGTACGCGGCATTGGAGGGAAGCTCGCCTTTGGGCGCCGGCGACAACCCGTTGACGCTGGTGTGGCGCGCCGCCTCCGGTCATATTTCGGCGCCGACCGCCGGCCCGCTCGGGCAGAGCCTCTCAGCGATGCTGCAGCCGGAGCCGGCACGGCGCCCTGACGCGGCCGCCGCGGCCGCGGCACTGACCACAATGGACAGCCGTAAACCGGGGGCGAAGCGCAAACGCACGGTCTCGATTGCGGCAGCCGCAGTGGTTGTCGTGGCCGTGGTCTCCACTATTCTGGCCACCACCGTGTTCAGTTCATCGCCGCCGAAAAACGCTGCCACCATTGGCGATGAGCGGACCGCGGATCCCTGCGCGCTGGTCGACCAGCTCGCGGTCAAGCAATTCGGCAGCACCTCGATATCCACCGATTACGGCAATTTCAACCGCTGCGATGTGCTGCTGAGCAAGGGCGGTAACGATCTGGCCGATGTGGAGGTCTCGCTCGAGGCCGGGCCGCCGCCGGATCGGCAAAAGGGCGACACAACCAAACGCGTCGGCGCGATCACCGAAGTGAATTCGCGCGGAGACGGTCAGCAGTGCGACCGTCTGTTGCTGCTGCGCGACGGGAATTACGCCGACGTCGATGCGAAATTGACCTCGGACCAGTCGATGGACGTATGCAAGGCGGCTACGCTGGAGGCTGAGCAGGTTGCCAGCGTATTGAACAAAGGCCCGGTGCCGCGGCGTAAACAACCGTGGCCGCACGGATCGCTGGCCACGGTCGACGCCTGCTCGCTGCTGGACAACAACACGCTGGCCCGCATTCCCGGATTCCCCCGTAACAACGCCGATCCGGATTTCGCTCACTGGTCCTGTTTCTGGGGCAACGGCTCGGTGTCGGGCCAGGTCTGGTACGACCACGATTACGTGCTCACGTCCCACGACGGCCAGAAGGTCGTACTGCACGGCCGGACGACATTCATCGTGCCGCGATACGATGGCGATGACAGCTGCACCGCCCGAATCGTGTTCCGCTCTTATGTCAACGCCGACGGCAGCCACCGGGACGAACTCGTCGATGTCGAGGCAACCGGACCGCGCCCGGTAAATCAGCTGTGCAACGACGTACGGACAATGGCCTCCACTGTTGCCACGCGACTACCCAAGGCATGATGCGATGACCCTGTTGCCGCCCACTCATGGCAGCCTGGCCCGCGGTGTGCCACCGGCCGAGCCCGGCACGATTCACGTTCTGAGCCTTACCGGGGGAATTACGTTCACGCCGCGGGAAGGCCGCACGGTCACCTTCGGGCGCAACCGCCCCGACGTGCACGTGTGCCTGGGCGAGGACGATCCAAGGGTCAGCCGGCAGCACGGCACGTTGAGCCACCATGACGGGCGGTGGTGGCTCGCCAATACCGGCCGGTTGCCGATTCGGCTGCCGGCCGCGCTGTTGTTGTTCCGCGACGAGGAATCCATTCCGCTCGACGACGGCTATACGCCGATGTTCGTTCGCGGTTCACTCCGGCGGGAGCATCTGCTGGAGGTGCACATCACCAGCAGCAGCGGGATTCATCCGCGGCCGCATCACGAGGACGTCACCCAGCCGCCGCGGACCTGGATGCTCAGTACCGAAGAACGGCTGGCGCTGGTCGCGCTCGCCCAGCGGTACCTGCTGCACGAGGTCCGCCCGCAGCCGTTGTCCTGGAGAGACGCGGCGGCGGAATTGATGCTCGTGCAGCCCGAGGCGGGTTGGACGGCGCGCAAGGTCGAGCACACCGTCGTCCGGGTGCGCAGCCGGCTTTCCAAGAACGGGGTCAACGGGCTCACCCGCGAGGAGATCGGCGAGCCGGTCGGCAATGCGCTCAATGACAATCTGATTCGCGAGTTGCTGCTCTCAACAACCCTGGTGCCGCCGGATCTGATGCTGCTGGACCCGCCGGAGTGAAAGCTAGTACGAGCTGTTCTTGCTGGGCCGGCATTAGCTAAATTCCTACTTTTCGCCTGGCGACTTTTAACCGTTCACTGTCGATCAAACTCCAACGACGTCAAACGTCGGTGTGCTGCCCAGCGCTGTTATGCAATCGGCGTCGGTCCAGAAAAGTTCGCCGGCAGCGCGGCGGCGGTCCAGTCGAAGAGCACAGCTTACGCAACGGCACGTCTGAAAGCTCAGCCGAAGCCGATATCGGTCGCGGCTCCGTTGTGACATCTTGACGCCACCGATATTCCTGGTTACGTTCTCATCCAGCTTTTCTCGGTGCCAGAAAGCCACTTCCGTACCAGCGTCGTTGCTCTATTCCGCGTGCCGGCATTTCTTTCGGCCCACGATGGCCGCCGGTGGTTGGTGCGCGGATCTCCGTGACCCCTGGGAGGTCGTTGATGAAGGCTGCCCGCAGGGCAAAATCCGCAAAGTCCCTACTACGTTCCGGATCCCGACTCGCGTTGGCCGCAGGCTCGGTGCTGGCCGTCGGCGCCGGCCTGGCAATCACCTCGGTCACCGGCGCGAATGCGGCCACCGCGACGGCTGCCATTTGCGGCCAATACTGCGACGGCGCGCCGATATCCGACGCCACCGCCGATCGACTGGCGGACGGCACGACCATATTCGGCCGCTCGATCGAGCTGCATATCAGCGACAAACAGGCATTGGCCTGGGCGATCATCAGTAACGGCGACCCGACCGACGAGGTCTGGCTGGACCGCTCTTTCGACGGCGGTGCCACGATCGCCGACACGAAACTGGGCGACACCACGATTCCCACCGGCGCCCGCAGCACGAATACCAACCTCTACAACCTCAACAATGCCGACCAGCATGGGGTCGTACGTGCCTGCGGCAAGGCCGGCAACCGGCCCGACATCGTCTGCACCGCCTGGACCACAACGGCGGCGGCACCGAAACCGACCAGCCCGGCCGGTGGCGCGGTGGACGCGTTGGTCAAGCTCTACGATTCGTCCAGCGGCCTGTTCAAGACCACCGGATGGTGGAATTCGGCGAATGACCTCACCGGGATTATCGACTACTCCGCCGCGACCGGCGATCATCAGTACGACTGGATCATCGCCAACACGTACGAGAAGAATGTGAACGCCCAGGGCGGCCAATTCACCAACGATTTCATCGATGACACCGGCTGGTGGGCACTGGCCTGGATTCGGGCGTACGACCTCACCCACGACCCGCGCTATCTGCAGACGGCCGAGCATGATGCCGCTTACATGGCAAGCTATTCGGACAACACCTGCGGTGGCGGTGTCTGGTGGAATACATCGAAGAACTACAAGAACGCGGTTACCAATGAGCTGTTCATCAAGGTGACGGCCGAGTTGGCCACACGGGCCACGGACGGGGCCAGCTATCTGACCCAATCGGTGAATACCTGGAAATGGTTGCAGGCCAGCGGAATGATCAATTCACAAAACCTGATCAACGACGGCCTGGACTTCACCACCTGTAAAAACAACGCGGGCACCACGTGGTCGTACAACCAGGGCGTGATTCTCGGCGGCCTGAATGACCTGTACCTCGCGACCGGCCAGGACAGCTACCTGACCGAGGCGACCACGTTGGCGAACGCCTCCACCAGCAGCACCTTCCTCAACCCAAACGGCGTGCTGACCGAACCGTGTGAGGCGGCCGGTTGCGGCGGCGACGGGCCGACGTTCAAAGGCGTCTACGTCCGTAATCTCGGCGAATTGGATGCGACCCTGCACGCGCACCCATATCAGCCGTACCTGATCCGGCAGGGCACCAGCGCCTGGCAGCACGACCGCAATGCGTACAACCAGTACGGCGTACATTGGGCCGGACCGATCGCGGATATCAGCGCCGCGACCCAGGGCAGCGCACTGGACGCCGAGGTGGCAGCCTTACCGGCCCACCAAGGCTGAGCACCCTGGTACGAACCACCAGCTCCGCGCAGCACCCCTCTGCAGAGGGGTGCTGCGCGCGGCGCCTTTTGCACAGCACCTTTTGCGGCGAACCACTTACTCCGCTCGGCAACCTTCTGCGCGGCACCTTTTGCAGCGAACCACTTACTCCGCTCCGCAACCTTCTGCGCGGCACCTTTTGCAGCGAACCACTTACTCCGCTCCGCAACCTTCTGCGCGG
>JBEDUI010000208.1:0-40354 GCA_040414495.1 Mycobacteriales bacterium | reverse complement strand
ATCCACCCGGACCTCGGCCCGGAACCACGCCCGCACCTTGACCACACCGGCGCCCGGACCTCCGGTATCGGTGATGTGGCAGTATCCGAGCAACCGGGCCCGTTGCACGGTGACACAGGCCTCCTCGCGCATTTCCCGCCGCAGCGTTTCCTCCGCGGTTTCCTGATCCTCGGGTCGACCGCCCGGAAGAGACCACGACTCACCGTCGGTGCTGATGAGCGCTACCTCGTCGGCCGGAGTGACGCATATTCCGGATGCGCCGAAGGGAATTCCGTCCGGCCGGATCGACGGCGGATACCAGGAGCCGATCGTCGAAATCCGTGCGTCGGTGCGGGGGACGATGTACGGCCGTTCATCAACGGCGATTTCGCAGGCCACGTCCGGCAGGTTAGCGGCACACCTGTGACGCTGCTCCACCCGTTGGAGCAGCGTCACAGGTCGCTGTGGCGTCCAAGAACGCCCGCGAATCCCGGCGCTCCCGCTATCGATCTGTGGTCGGACACCCGGTTCACAGCCGACAGTCCGGCCCGACTCGGCAGGCCCGGCTGGCCCGCGTCCTGATGGCCGACCTCGTCCAGTAACGCTGATATCGCTGTCCCCAGGGCGGCCGATCGCTTACGGTCGAACGGTCGACATCATCAGGCGAACGGTCGACAGCATGAGTCGAAAGGGTCGACACCATGACCGGAGGGGACGGCATGACCGGGGCGCAGCAGGCGGGCATCGTCACCGACGAGATGCGTCGGCAGTACGAGGCCGAGGGCTATTTCATCATCGAACGCGCGCTCGACGCCGACCAGCTTGAATTGCTCCGCGGTGGCGCGCAATTCTCGATCGACAAGGCCGACGCGGAAATGGATAAGGCCGGTGTCGACCGGTTGGGTATCAATGCCCGCGGGAAACGGTATTTCAGCCCGATGATCTACCAGGATCGACCCGAGCTGCGCCGGTTCCTGTTCAGTGACCTGATGGCCGAAATATGCCAGGCCACCCTGGGCGAGAATGCGTACCTGTTCTGGGAACAGTACGTCATCAAGGCCGGCGACCCCGACACCTCGTTCGCCTGGCATCAGGATTCCGGCTATGTGCATGAGGACCACGCGCCGTACCTGACCTGCTGGATTCCCCTCGACGACGTTACCGAGGAGAACGGTTCGGTCTACCTGTTGCCGTATTCGCGGTCCGGAATTCGCAGCTACGTCAAACACATTCCCGATCCACGGGTGAACGACAAGGTCTGCTATTTCGGCTCCGACCCGGGCATGCCGGTCACCGCGCCGGCCGGCTCGATCGTCGTCTTCTCCAGCGTGGTCATCCACCGCAGCGGTCCCAACCGCACCGACCGGCTGCGCCGGGTTTATCTGGCCCAGTATTCGGGTGAGGTCATCATGTCCAAGGACGGCAGCAAACCGTGGGGCTCATTCGAGCAATTCCTCGATGACGGCTCGATCGTCGCGTCGTAACACCGTGCTGTCCGCCGAACCCGAGCCGATCACACCGGAAGCGCCGGACCGGCTCGGCCGGACTCTCTCGACCCAGTCCTGGCTCGAATTGACCCTGGTGCACTGGGTGCTCGACCCGGCGCTGGTCGCGCCATTCATGCCGCCCGGGGTCCGGCCGGACGTGATCGACGGCAGGACCTACGTGGGCCTGGTCGCCTTCCGGATGCACCACGTCGGCTGGTTTGGGCTGCCGGGAATTCCGTATTTCGGTTCGTTTCCCGAGACGAACCTGCGGCTCTATTCGGTTGATGAGCAGGGCCGGCGCGGCGTCGTTTTCCTTACACTGGAGGCATCCCGGCTGGCCGCGGTGCTGGTTGCGCGGCTCGGGTTCGGGTTGCCGTATCGCTGGGCGCGCATGTCGGTACGCCGGGATGCCGATACGGTCCGGTACGTCGGCCGGCGGCGGCGCTCCGGGGTCGGCACCGGGCTGACCGTCCGAATCGGCGAGCAGGTCGCACAGCCGTCGCCGTTGGGGCATTTCCTGACCGCCCGGTGGGGATTGCACACCGCGATATTCGGCCGGACCATATATCTGGCCAACAAGCATCCACAGTGGACACTGCACCGGGCGCAGCTGGTGGAATGCCGGGAGAGCCTGCTCGCGGACGCGGGTCTGGGCGAGGTGGCGGCGAGCGAGCCGGTCAGCGTGTTGTATTCGCCCGGGGTCGCGGTCCGGTTCGGCCGTCGGACCTGAGGCCCCCACGCGTATTGTTCAGCGTGTGCTGACCATTTCGGGCAAGCTGGACGCGATGTGCCGGCTCGGCCGGGCCCTGGCCGACCCGACGCGGTGCCGACTCCTACTGGCGCTGCTGGACGGGCCGCGGTATCCGACCGAGCTGGCGGCTGAACTCGGGCTGACCCGCTCCAACGTCAGCAACCACCTGGCCTGCCTGCGCGGCTGCGGGCTGATCTCGGCCACGTTGCAGGGCCGGCAGGCCCGTTACGAGCTGGCCGACCCGCACCTGGCCACCGCCCTGGACGAGCTGCTGGCGGTCGTGCTCGCCGTCGACCCGGCCCACAAGGACCTGTCATGACCACGACCCGCCAGCGCATACTTGCCCTCTCGTGGCTCAGCCTCGTTTGGATGAGCGCCGAAGGCGTGCTCGGCCTGATTTCCGGGATCGCGGCCGGCTCGATCGCGTTGACCGCGTGGGCGCTCGGCTCGGTCATCGAAGGCGCCGCCAGCGTCATCGTGATCTGGCGGTTCACCGGCGAACGTGCGCTCAGCGAGACCGCGGAGCAGCGAGCCCAGCGCGCGGTCGCGGTCAGCTTTTTCCTGCTCGCGCCCTATATCGCGGCCGAAGCGCTACGGGATCTGGTCGTCGGTCACCAGGCCCAGATGTCCACTGTCGGCATCGTCATTACGGCCGTCAGCCTCGTCGGCATGCCCGTGCTCGGCTTGGCCAAACGCCGCTACGGCAACCAGCTCGATTCGGGCGCGACCGTTGGCGAGGGCACCCAGAATTTGATGTGCGCGGCCCAGGCCGGGGCCGTCCTCATTGGACTCGCGTTGCACACGATCGGGTGGCTGGATCCGGTGATCGCGTTATTGCTGGCCGGTTGGGCGGTCTGGGAGGGGATCGAGGCCTGGAACGGCGATGACTGCTGTTAGGGCGTGCTTCTTAAATCCTCGGCTTGAGGACGATTCAAGAAACACGCCTTAATCCCTACGTTTATCTCCGTACGTATTGAGAATCATCTCGGCCAGCGCCGGCGACGTATCCAGATAGAGCCGACGCGCCACCTGATCCACCCGACCGGAGATTTCGGGCATTATCCGACCGGACAATTCTACGTATTCGCCCACGACCCCGGCGAGTTCATCGTCCCAATTCAACTCCAGCACGACTCCGTATCGGCCCCGGGTCGCCGCCGTGACGTGCTGCCGGACCACTGTGGACAGCTCCTCGTGGCGCAGCAGCTCGCCATCGTCGTGGCCGCAAACATGCTCCAGGAAAGGGAAATCGGCCGGCGTGACGGCCAGCCGGGCCAGCGGCCGAACCGCCTCGGTGCTCGCCCACTCAATCGATGGCGGGCCGCCGGGCACGATCGGCAGCCGTTGGAAGGTCTCGCGCGGCAGAATATAGAGCCAGCCGTTATGCCAGGGTGCTCGCGGCAGCTCGTGTTGGTCGACGGAAAAGAAATACACCGACAACCGGCTGCCATCGGGTCGGTCGACCCATTCGAAGCCGCTCCGGATTGTCCCGCGCAGCCCATCCCGTTCCACAATCGCGAACCACAACGACCACCAGCCGTCATGGGTCGCGTACACCGCCGGCAAATTGCCGCGCCCGGCCTCGTCGTTGACTTCATAAGAGGTACGGCGTGGGATCAGCTCGTCGATCTCGCCCGACGCCGAGCCGTGGAACAACACCACGTCCTGGTCGGTCAGCCAGCGGATCCACGCATCCAGGGCGATTCCGTGCGGCACGACCACGCCGCCGTCGGCTGCCCGCACCTCCTCGAGCAGCTCAGAGTACCGGCGCTCGGTCGCCAGATCGAGCTGCATCGGCGGCGCCGGCACCCCCACGACGGACGGTGTGCCGCTCGATTCGTCCCAGGCCGGGAGGGTGATGACGTCGCCGATCACCAGGTGCGGCGCGCCATTCCGCTCACCGACATGAACGCTCAACCCGCCGTAGGAACCGCCGCTGATCAGAAAACGCCCATCCGTATCAGCTACAAGCGCGGGAGCGAACTCCTCCGGCGCGCCGGGCGCCAGGAGCAGGAGCTTGTCATCGCGTCGGGCGATCTCGATCGCCCGGCCGGAGGCCGACCAACGGCCTAGGAATGAGGATTCCGACATGGCGTAACGCTAGCCGCCGGGTCGGCAAAATGCGGGGGATTTCGCGCTTCCATGGTCGTGATCGGGTTATGGAAACGAATCCACAAAACGATCACGGCCATGGTCGCCGGTGCGAATCAGGTGCGGTCGTCCATCGGTACGTACTTGCGCTCGGCCGGTCCGGTGTAGAGCTGGCGGGGGCGGCCGATCTTGGTCTGCGGGTCGTTGATCATCTCGTGCCACTGGGCGATCCAGCCCGGCAGCCGGCCGATCGCGAAGAGCGCGGTGAACATCTCGGTCGGGAAGCCCATCGCGCGGTAGAGCAGGCCGGTGTAGAAATCGACGTTCGGATAAAGCCGACGGGAAATGAAATAGTCGTCAGACAAAGCGACCCCCTCGAGCTCAATGGCGATATCGAGGAGGTCGTCACGCTTGCCCAGCGCGGAAAGTACTTCGTCGGCCGTTTTTTTGACGATGGCCGCGCGCGGGTCGTAATTCTTGTAGACCCGGTGGCCGAAGCCCATGAGGCGTACGCCGTCTTCTTTGTTCTTGACTTTCTGTACGAACGAGGCGACGTCGCCGCCGTTGTCGTGAATCGTCTGCAGCATTTCCAGCACTTCCTGGTTGGCCCCGCCGTGCAGCGGGCCGGAGAGTGCGTGAATTCCGGCGGAGATGGAGGCGAACAGATTGGCCTGGGCCGAACCGACGAGCCGTACGGTCGAGGTGGAGCAGTTCTGCTCGTGATCGGCGTGCAGAATGAAAAGCAGATCCAACGCCTTGACGACGACCGGGTCGACCTCGTATTTCTCGGCCGGGAATCCGAACGTCATGCGCAGGAAATTCTCCACCAGGCCAAGGGAATTGTCCGGGTAGAGGAGCGGCTGGCCGACCGACTTCTTGTGCGCATAGGCCGCAATAGTGGGAAGTTTGGCCAGGAGTCGGATGGTCGAAAGCTCGACCTGCGCCGGGTCGAACGGGTCGAGCGAATCCTGATAGAACGTGGACAATGCCGAAACCGCCGAGGAGAGCACCGGCATCGGGTGCGTGTCGCGCGGGAAGCCGTCGAAGAACCGTTTCAGGTCCTCATCGAGCAGCGTGTGCCGGCGGATGCGGTCGGTGAAGCTCTGCAGCTCCGCGGCACTGGGCAGTTCGCCGTAGATCAGCAGATAGCAGACCTCAGCGAACGTGGAGTGCTCGGCCAGCTGGTCGATGGGATAGCCGCGATAGCGCAGGATTCCGGCATCGCCGTCGATGTACGTGATTACCGACGAACATGAGGCGGTGTTGACGAAGCCCGGGTCGTAGGTGACCAGGCCGCCCTTCGACAGCAGCTTGCTGACATCAACCCCCGGGGCGCCCTCGGTTGGGGGCAGGACCGCGAGGTCCGACGTGGACCCGTCGCGATCGGTGAAGCGGAGCGATCCAGTATTGGTTGCGGTGTTCTCGGGCATTTTGTAGCGCCCCTCTCGGCAGTGTGGACATGCGGTGCTGCGGCGGTAGCCGATTATTCGGACCCTACTGAGAGAAGCCATGTTCGCGCACCGTTGCACCCCGTAGCGTGACGCACTAGACACCCCCTGTCCACCCGACCAAGCGTGGTCCCGGGCACACAACGGCGCCGGCCACCCGCGAGGGGTAGCCGGCGCCGGTCAGGCTGTCGCGGGGCTCAGACCCGCTTGGTGTCGCGCCGGAACAGGACCGCCGCGCCGATCGCGAACACGACGCCCCAGATCAGAATGTTCGGGATCGAAGCCCAGTCGAAGTGCTCGGCCCGCAGTGGCGACCGGGCGATCTCGCCCACCCCGTAAGCCGGAGTCCAGCGGGCGATTTCCCGGAATGTGTGCCCCCACACACTCAGCGGTACGAACAGTCCGCCGAGCAACGCAAGCAGCGCCAGGATCGGACCCATGACCTGCATCGCATTCTCCGACGGCATGAGGTAGCCGACGAAAAGGCCCATGGCGGCGAAAACAAATGCGCACAACCACGCGGCCAAACCGCACAGAATCCATTTATCGAGAGCCAGCTTATTTCCAGTCGCGGCCCCGACCACGAATTGCACGAATACCGACATGGCGCCAAGCGTCATTGCGGTCAGTACTTTTGTGGCCATATATGCGACCGGCCGTAATGGCGTGAGCCGCAATTGCCGACTCCACCCCTGCGCCCGTTCCACCGACACCATGGCCGCGCCGGCCATCGTGGCCACCATGGCGCCGTAGGTCGCCAGATTCACCATGATGTACGTGGCGGCGTTGGCGCTGCCAACCGTCGTATTCCGCTGCGAATAGCCGAAAGCGAAATAAAATACGACCGGCATGATCAACGTGAAAATCGCGGTACGCCGGTTACGCAGCATCCGTCGTACCTCGAGCCGGACGAACGTCAGGTTGAACCCGCCCAGCGGTGGTACCCGACGATTCAGATCGGGCATCGTTACGGGCTGTGTGCTCATCGGGCACTCTCCATCGGTTTGGCGGTCTCCTTGGCGTCCCGTCCAGTGAGGGCGATGAACGCGTCCTCGAGGTTGCGCGCGGTGATCTCCAGGTCGCGGGCCTGCGTCTGGGTGAGCAGATACCGCGCGACCGAATCGGACTCGGCGGCCCGGATCAGTACGGTGTCGCCGCGGATCTCGACCCCGTCGACGCCGGGCAGCGCCAGCAGGCTGGCGTGGTCGGCGCCGGGCAGCGTGGCCCGCACCACCCGGCCGGCCGACAGTTCCTTGATCTCGGCGGCCGTACCGTCGGCGACGACCTGGCCCTCCCGGATCAGGACGATCCGATCGGCGTAGGCGTCGGCCTCCTCCAGGTAGTGCGTGGCGAACATGACCGTGCGGCCGCGTTCGGTGTCCTGCCGGATCGCAGACCAGAAGTCACGCCGGCCCTCGACGTCCATGCCGGTCGTCGGCTCGTCCAGCACCAGCAGCGCCGGGTCCGACAGCAGCGCCATCGCGAACCGCAGGCGCTGCTGCTGGCCGCCGGAGCACTTGTCGACCCGGCGGTCGGCGATATCCGCGATGCCGGCCCGCTGCAGCACCTCGGTCACCGGACGGGTATCGACGAACAGCGTCGAGGTCAGCTGCACGGTCTCGCCAACGGTCAGATCGCGCAGCAGCCCGCCGGTCTGCATGACGGCGGCCACCAGTCCGCGGGAGACCGCGTCGATCGGCTTGAATCCGAACACCTGGACCTCGCCGGAGGTCGGTGTGGACAGTCCGAGCATCATGTCGATGGTCGTGGTCTTCCCGGCGCCATTGGGTCCGAGAAAGGCCACGATCTCGCCGGGGGCGACGGTCAGATCGATTCCATTGACCGCGTGCACTCGGCCAAAGTGCTTGTGTAGGCCATGCAACTCAAGAGCGTTGACCGTGCCCACGGTGGGGCCGGACGGTGTCATGTTCATAGCGTTGACTGTGGCAGATTCGTTAGCCGACCACATCGCTTGTTTGTCCTGAGATGGGCATGACAAATGTCAGGTACTCCCCGGTCTGTCCTCTCAGGACAAGCGGGCGGTGCCGGACATGTCACCCACTGCCGACCACCACCGACAGGTCTGCCGAACAAGGGCGTACCGCCCGGCAAGAAAAGCGGCCCCCGCCACGATGGATGAACATTCGTAGGCAGTTCCGCGTTACCAGCGACACATTTGCGCGGGATGCGGGACGATTACGCCACACCGCCTATAGGAAAGCGTAATCAGACTATTGGGACTGCTAACAACTAGGCTGTGTCGGCAACTTGACCAGGGTTCCCCGGTTGTTTAGCAGCGCGAACTTGCGGTGTTCGAACTTATTCCCAGTCTAAGAGATTGTGAAAGAACCTGATTTCGCGTACAGGACGCCGTTCAAGGTGATCTACTCGTGGCTTGGATGGCATGAATTGCCAACCGAAAGGCCCGACCATGTTGGGGGATGGTATGAACACACAGGACCGTCTGATGACGCCCGGAGAGGTCGCAGCGATCTTCCGGGTCGATCCAAAGACTGTCACTCGTTGGGCAACCGCGGGGCGGATCCACAGCATCCGCACACCCGGTGGGCACCGGCGTTTCGCCGAGTCGGAGGTCCGCGGCTTGCTCGCGCGGATGACCGGCGAGAGCGAACGGCCGGTCCGCGCGGTTTCCTGATTGACGCTGGCACTGTCCGGCACGGCGGCCCGCGGACCGGCTTCGGCCATGTTCGAGTGCACCGTGCATGACTGGGACCGGCCGTGAGCTTCACGACCGGATGGTGCCGCACAAACCGCTCCGGCCGCCGTTCCCGCCGGCCGGCGCACTGACCCGAACGGTTCCACCTTTGACGCGGACGGCAGTCCCCATGCAGACCCCGCCGCGTACACACCGTGCATGAGTGGCGGATAACCGCTTGCACGAGTGCGACACGATGAGCAGGTGAATACTGACGGTCACCTGCAACGGCTCATCCGGGCCGCTGGCTCGGACGACATTCTCCAGGCACTGACCGAACGGCTCTCGCCGAGCGATCTGCAGTCATTGCTGCTTGAGGTCATGCGCCGTCGTGCCGCAGCCGTCAAACCCGCGCGAGTGCTGGCTCAATGGGAGTCGAATCGCTTCGTCCGCCCATCGCCAATTTCCGCCCTGCTGTTGCGGAAGTTGGACGTGATCGGACTGGAACTTCTTGAGAGCCAGGGCTTCGGAATAGTCGAACTCGCTCCGCTGGTGCCGTTGGGTACCCATTCAGCGGTTGGCGCGACCGATCAGCACCGCGTCGTTTCGGCGCTGCGGTCGCTGGAGGTCGTCGCTGACAGTACGAATGCGCTCGCGGTTGAGGCTGCGGTACGGCGTCGCGCGGCGTTGCGGGCTGATCCGCGAGGCGCCGACCCGGTCCGGTTGGCCACGTCGCAGCGGCAGGTGCGTGCTCAGCAGTACGGCGACTCTGGCGCGCTGGCGCATTTCCAGCTCTTCGCCATGGTGACCGCGGGACGGGACACCGGCTCGTGGCGGTTCGAGCGGGAAGCGGTAGTCCGGCACGTCGCGGCCTGCGTAGGGATCCTGCACGCGGCCGGTGCGGCCGGTTTCGCGATCGCCGAGATACGGGTCGTCCTGCAGGACCTGAGCGATGGCGTGCGGGCGGAGCCGATCGGCCAGGCGCGGGACGAGCTGGCGGCCCGGTTCCCGGATGTACCCGTACGGGTCGAGCCTGCCGTGGCTGATTATTACAGCGACGTGCGGTTCCGGGTCGATCTGACCACGCCCGCCGGCGAGGAGTTCAACATCGCCGACGGTGGCCCGGTGTCCTGGACCCGTTCGCTGCTGGGCAATGCCAAAGAGCGCCTGGTTATCGGCGGCATGGGTCCGGAGTTGCTGGCTCTGAAATGCCTTCCGACCTCAGAGGGCGCCGGCATCGTGGGCGAGTAACGCGATCTGCACCCGGTTGGACAGTTCGAGCTTCACCATGAGCCGGGACACGTGCGCCTTGACCGTGGCCACGCTCATGAACAGCTCAGCGCTGATCTCGGCGTTGGATTTCCCTTGTCCGACGGCGATCGCGACCTCGCGTTCGCGGTCGGACAGCTGATCGAGCCGGCACCGGGCCGCGTGCCGTCTACTGTGGACGCCCGCATCGGCGACGTGGTCGATCAGTGAACGCATCACGGTCGGAGAGAGCATCGGCTCGCCTGCGGCGACCCGGCGGATCGCAGCGGCGATATCGGCCGGCGGCGTGTCCTTCAACAGGAAACCGCTGGCCCCGGCCCGCAACGCCCGCAGCACGTATTCGTCAGCGTCAAACGTGGTGAGCACGATGACCTGCGGTGCATTGGGCTCGGCCAGCAACGCCTCGGTGGCGGCCAGCCCGTCCTGCTTCGGCATCCGGATGTCCATCAGCACCACGGTCGGCTCGCTGCGCCTTACCGCCGGGATCACCTCGGCGCCGTCGGTCGCCTCGCCCACAATCACGATGTCGTCGGTGCCCGAGAGCATCATCGACAGGCCGGCCCGGACCAGGGCATCGTCATCGACGATCAATACGCGAACGCTCATCATTTACCAGGGCAACCAGGTGTGCAGCCGATATTCGCCCGCGTTCGTCGGTCCGCAATCTATCTGCCCGCCGGCCAGGTTGACTCGTTCGGTGAGCCCGATAATGCCGTTGCCCGAGCCGGGCAGGTCCGCGGATGCCGTTCGTCCCACTGGCAGCAGGTTACGGACTTCGATGTCGAGCCCGGCCCCGGACGTGCCGGCGATGGTGACGTAGGCCAGCGAGCCGGGCGCGTGCTTGCGTACGTTGGTCAGTCCCTCTTGGACGATCCGGTACGCGCTGCGTCCGACTCCGGTTGGCAGGTCGTCGGGGTCGTTGATTGTCTCGACGAGCTTCACCCGCATTCCGGCCGCCCGGGATTCGTCGATCAGGCCGGGGATGTCGGCCAGTGTCGGTTGTGGACGCTCGGGTGAATCGTGGTCATCGCCGCCGTCCCGCAATACGCCGATCACCTCGCGCAGATCCTGCAGTGCCTGCCGGGCACTGTCCCGGATTATCCCGGCGGCGCGGGCGATTTCCTCCGGCGGCGCGTCCGGATGGAATTCCAACGCGCCGGCGTGCAGGCTCAACAGCGAGATGCGGTGCGCCAGCACGTCGTGCATTTCCCGGGCAATACGTTCCCGTTCCAGATGTTGGGCTTGTTCGACCTTCAATTGCTGGGTCGCTTCGGCCCGCTCGGCCCGTTCGCGTAACGAGAGCAGCAACTGGCGCCGGGCCCGTACGAACATGCCCCAGGCCAACACCGCGACCACGAAAATGGAGCCGACCAATACGCTGCCCCAATAGGACATTCCGTGGGCCGGATGCAATACGTAGAGCGGGAACAGCGAGAGCAGCTGCAGCACCCCGGCGGCCGCCGCGATCGGAAAACGGCGATGCACCGCGACCGTGAAAAACGCGATGATGCAAGCGAAGCCGGCGAACTGGAAGAGCAGACTGAGCGGCGTCAGGACCAGCATGAGCGCTACCGGCCACCGGCGCCGCAACCAAATAGACAATGCCGCCCCAGCGCCGATGGCGAAATCAGCGACCAGCATGTAATGCGATTCGGCGTGGCTGCCACTGCGCTGGTCCAGCCACGTCAACGGCACCCCGGCCAGCGCGACCAGCACGGCTAGTACGTCGACGATCCAGTCCCTTGTGGACCGTGGATGTCGATCCGCCTCGCCGTAAGGCTCTGCCGTCAACAGGCCGGGCAGGAGCCGGTGATATTCGGTGCGCCGCTGGTCGGTTGCCACGGTGCTCATGGTGCAATAGTTTACGGCCCGGCGGTGAACGCGGCGTTGTACCAAAGTAGATAACGAATTAGCCGATTGGCTATCGCGCCGCCGACCCTCGCCCGACGCGACCGACCGCCTGATACCGGCAATGTTGTCGCCGTGATAGCTGTCGAACACCTCAGCAAACGCTATGGCTCGCACGTCGCCGTCGACGATGTGTCGTTCCGGTGCGAGCCGGGCACCGTTACCGGATTCCTCGGCCCGAATGGCGCGGGCAAATCAACCACGATGCGGATGATCTGCGGGCTCACCCCGCCCTCGTCCGGCACCACGACCGTGAACGGGGTGCGTTACCGGGACCTGCCCGATCCGGGACGCGCGGTCGGAGTTCTCCTGGACGCCTCGGCCATGCACAGTGGCCGCACCGGCCGGGAGACGCTGGCGCTTTCCGCGCAGGTGCTCGGGCTGGACCGGCGCCGGGTCGACCAGTTGCTCCAGCTGGTCGACCTGTCGCCGGCCGCGGCCAAGCGGCGGGTGGGCAACTACTCGCTCGGTATGCGGCAGCGGCTGGGCATCGCGCACTCGCTGCTCGGCGACCCGAGTGTCCTCATCCTCGACGAGCCGGCGAACGGCCTGGACCCCGAGGGCATCTTCTGGATGCGCGGGCTGCTGCGCGATTTCGCCGACCGGGGCGGCACGGTCCTGCTTTCATCGCACCTGCTGCACGAGGTCGAGGCGGTCGCTGACCGATTGGTGGTCATCGCCGGCGGCAAGATCGCGGCGCAGGGAACCAAGGCCGAGCTGCTGACCGCCAGCGGCATGGTGGTCAAGGCGCTCGACGACGGTGCGCTGCAGAAGGCGTTGGCCAATGCGGGCCTCGCCTCGACCCGGTCGCCCGACGGATCGTTCCTGGTCGACGGTGACGCCGAGGCGGTCGGCAAGGCCGCGGCCGCCGGTCAGGTCGTTCTGCTCGAGCTGCGGCCGGCCGACGGCGGCGGCCTGGAGCAACTGTTCCTCAGCCTGACCGCCGACAAGTCCGAAGCCCAGGAGGTGGCGGCATGACCAATGCCGACGTAATCACTGCCGCGGAGGCATCATGAGCACGACGACTCTGTACGCCGAGACGGCCGCGCCGGTGCGCACCCGCCGGGTGCCGTTGCGCCGCCTCATGGTCATCGAGCTACGCAAGATGGCCGACACCCGGGCCGGGATCGCGCTGCTGAGCCTGACCATGGTGATCGCGCTCATCATGATGTTCGTGCTGGCGTTCGCGGCCAAGCAGGAGGAGCAGACGTTCGACTACTTCTTCCGCAACACGCTGGCGCCGATAGGTGTGCTGGTGCCGGTGGTCGGCATTCTGGCCGCGACCAGCGAATGGTCACAACGGACCGCGCTCAGCACATTCACCCTGGTCCCGCAGCGGGGCCGGATCGCGGCTGCGAAAACCGGCGCGATCGTGCTGCTGGCGATTCCGGTGACCGCGTTCAGCCTGGCCACCTCGGCGCTCGGTAATGCCATCGCGGCGGCCCGGGGCGGGAATGGCAGCTGGGACATTACGGCCGCCGTGCTCGGACAGGGGCTGCTCAATCAGCTGATCGGCATTCTGATGGGTCTCGCGTTTGGTCTGGTGTTGATGAGCTCGCCGCTGGCGATCGTGTCGTACTACATGCTGCCGGCCGTGCTGCAAATCCTCGGTGGCACGATCAGTGCAATCACGAAACCCTTGAAGTGGATCGACACCAGCGCGTTGAACAGCCTGGCGAACGACCACCTCAGCAACACCGAATGGGCGCAGGTCGGTACGACGGCAGCGCTGTGGGTGGGCTTACCTCTCGCGGTCGGTCTGGTACGCCTGGCGGGGCGCGAAATCAAATAGCGCATCCCTTGTAACAGACGGGTTTTGAGGCTGGAACGCCTTGCTCAGAGCCGGCGCCGCGCCGAAACTTTTTCGCGCGGCGCCGGCTCTTGTATTCCAGTTTGTGATCATTCCACCCCTTGATCTCCTTGCGGTCAGCTGACACACTCCCGTAGCCGGATAACGCTTGCCGCTAACCCTCGCGGCCCAGTCACAGGCGGCCGCGTGCGCCGTCGGGAAGGCGTGGTGGCTTTGACAACGTCGAGCGTGGCGGGCTTTTACCACCACGAAAACTTCGGTCTTGGACTGACACCGTGACCGCGGTAGCGCCCAGCACAAACGTCTCCACGCCAGCCAAGGCCGGTGGAGCGGCGCCCGGGCGGTCAAAACGGCGACAGCTTGGTACGGCCGCGTTCTTCCTGGTACCCAGTCTGGTCGGCGTGTTGGCATTTCTGGTGCTTCCGGTTGTGCTGGTCATCCTGCTGAGTTTCTTCCGCTGGGATCTGCTCAGCGCGCCGAAATTCGTCGGTGGCTCGAACTTCGTCGACCTGTTCCAGTACGACCACATCGGGCATTCGCTGCTGGTCACGCTCTACTACGTTGTGCTCAACATTCCGATCCAAACGATCATTGCGTTGGGTCTGGCGATGATGCTCAGCCGCAAACTGCCGGCCATGGGATTCTTCCGGGTCCTTTACGTGGTGCCGTTCCTGGCCACGCCGGTGGCAATGGCGGTCGTATGGAACTGGGTATTCGACCCGAAAATAGGCGCGATCAACACGTTGCTGGGCTACGTCGGCATTCACGGCCCAGCCTGGCTCGGATCGTCCGCGTGGGCAATGCCGGTGATCGCGTTCGCGAATATCTGGCAGTACGCCGGCTACAACATGTTGTTCTTTCTCGCCGGCCTGCAGGCGATCCCGAAGCAGCTGTACGAGGTGTCCGGCATGGACGGTGCCGGCAAGTTCCAGCAGTTCTTCCGCATCACGCTGCCACTGCTGAACCCGACGTTGTTGTTTGTCCTGGTCACGGGCGTCATCGGATCGTTCCAGGTCTTCGACACGGTTTTCGTGCTGACCAATGGCGGCCCCGGTGATTCGACCGAGGTGATGAACCTGCAGATCTACCAGTCGGCATTCGTCGGTTTCCACATCGGCGAGGCCTGCGCGATGTCGGTGATCCTGTTCCTCATCATTCTCATCTTCACCGTCGCGCAGTTCGCGTACTTCCGTCGCCGCACCGTTTACGAGATGACCTGAGGCTGCCGTGGGACTCCTTCGCTGGGGCCGGTTCGGCCGGCTCACCATCTTTTACCTGATCCTGATCGCGGTGGCGGCCGTCTTCATCGCGCCGTACATTTTCGCGATCTTTGCCTCGTTCAAATCGCTCTCGGATATTCAGAGCCAGCGGGCGTGGCAACCGCCGAGCCATTTCGGCACCTCGAACTTCAGCCAGGTGCTGCACAGCCAGCATTTCCTGACCTATCTGGGCAACACCGCGATGATCGCGATCATCATCACGATCGGCCAGGTGCTGTTCTCGATGATGGGCGCGTACGCGTTCGCCCGGCTGCCTTTTCCGGGTCGGGACTTCCTGTTCTGGGTTTATCTGGCCACCTTGATGGTGCCGAACGTCGTCACGCTGGTGCCGATGTACATCGTGATGGAGCACTTGCACCTGCTGAATACGTACTGGGCGATCTTCCTGCCGTACGTGTTGGGCACGCCGTACGCGATTTTCCTCATGCGGCAGTTCTTCATGACAATTCCCGAGGACATCATCGAGGCGGCCCGGCTCGACGGCTGCGGTGAGCAGCGCATCTTGTGGCGGGTCGTGGTGCCGCTGTCCAAACCGATCCTGTTGACCGCGGCGGTGATCGCGTTCGTGTTCGGGTGGAACAACTTCCTGTGGCCGCTGATCGTCACCGATTCCACCTCGCTGCGGGTGGTCACGGTCGGCATCTCCAACCTGCAGTCCAACTTCACCGTCCAGTGGGGACTGGTGTTGGCCGGATCGTTGATCGCGTTGGTGCCGATGCTCATCGTCTTCGCGCTTTTCCAGAAACAAATTGTCAATTCGATCCAGCTGACCGGCGTGAACAGGTAGGGGTTACTCATGCGGCGCCGTGGCTTTGTCGGGATACTCACAGTGGTGGCGTGCCTCGTGCTGTCCGGATGCGCGCAGGGCTGGGGTTTCAGCCCATCGAACTCCAACGGCAAGATCAACCTGACCTACGCGTTGTGGGATCCGACCGAGCAGATCGGCTACCAGAAGTCGATCGACGAATTCGAGAAACTGCACCCCAAGATTCACGTCACGATCGAGCAGATTCCGTACAACAGCTACCAGCCGAAGCTGACCGCCGAATTCATCACGCACAAAGGTCCCGACCTGTTCTGGGTCAACACGCCGTTCCTCGGCACGTGGATCAAGGACAAGGTCATGGTGAACATCGCGCCGAAGATCAAGGCCGATCACCTGAACATGTCGCAGTACTACCCGGCCCTGGTCCAACTGCACCAGCACGACGGCAAAACCTACGGGTTGCCCAAGGACTGGGACACGATCGCGCTATATTACAACAAGGACTATTTCGCCAAACACCACGTCACGATTCCCAAGAATCTGACCTGGACTCCCGACGGTGGCGGCACGTTCATGCAGTTGCTCAAGGACGCCACGATCGACACGCACGGCCGTAATGCGAATTCGCCGCAGTTCGACAAGAACCACATCGCCAGCTACGCGTTCAACAGCGCGAACGATATGCAGGGTTCGTACCTGAACTTCCTGGCGATGAACGGCTCCGGCGTATTTCCCAAGGCGTACGACCAGAAGGTGTCGTTCGACAACACCAAGGGAATCCAGACTTTCCAGTACCTGACCGACCTGATCAACAAATACCACGTCGCCGCGCCCGGGGCCGAGCTCGGCCCGAATGCCGACGATTCGACCGCGCTGCAGGTGTTCGCGCGCGGTGAGATGGCGATGTACATGGCCGGCGACTGGAATACGAACTCGATCACGCAGTCGACGAAATTCAAGCTCGGCGTGCTGCCATTGCCGGCTGGACCGAGCGGGCGGGCCAGTGTCTTCAACGGACTGATCGACGCGATCAACGTCCATTCGGCCCACCCGAAAGAGGCGTGGATGCTGGAAAAGTGGCTCGGGTCGGCGCCGTCGCAGAAGATTCTGGGCGAGGGCGGATATATCTGGCCGGCCATCAAGAGCCTGGACAAATACTTCCTGCAGGCGTGGAAAAAGAAAGGCCTTGACCTGCAGCCATTCCTGGACGAGGCGCAGGGCAAGACCGTCAACTGGCCGGTCAGCCCGGGCATGAACGAGGCGCTCACCGACATGGGCCAGGCGCTCGGCCCGATCTATCTCGGATCCAATTCGGTCCCGGCGGCAATTCGAAGTGCGGCCGATGCGGCCAACCACGACCTGAGTACCGGCGCCCAATAGCGGCCCTGTCAGGCGCCCGTATCGGATTTGGCGCGGGGCTGCGGTTCGCCGGTGGGCTGGGCCGGCGCGACCGGCAGCCGTACCGTGACCCGCAAACCCGGACCCGACCCGGCCTCGCCCAGCGCGACCGTTCCGCCGTGCGCCCGGACCAGGTCACGGACGATGGCCAGGCCCAGGCCGCTGCCTCCGGCGTCCCGGCTGCGGGCGTCGTCCAGCCGGGTGAACCGGTCGAACACCCGCTCCCGGTCGGCCTCGGCGATGCCGGGCCCGTCGTCGGTCACGTTCAGCACGACCCGCCGGCTCGAGCCCGACGTGGTCACGGCGACCTGCCCGCTCGCATGCCGGACCGCGTTGTCGAGCAGGTTACGGACGACCCGGCGCAGGCCGTCGGCGTCGCCCTCGACCAACCCGCTGCCCTCGCTCGTGACGTGCACCGGTACCCGGGCGTGCTCGTACCCGGCCGCAACCTCGGCCACCAGCGCTGGCAAATCGACCACGGACCGGCGTACCCCGGCCGATTCATCCAGCCGCGCCAACAGCAGCAGGTCATCCACCAGCCGGGACAACCGGCCGATGTCGATCAGCGCGCCGTCGGCGGTGCGCGGCCAATCGGCCCGCGGGCCCAGATGCTGGGCGACCTCCAACTGGGCCCGCAGGCTGGCCAGCGGGCTGCGCAGCTCGTGGGCGGCATCCGCGATGAACGCCCGCTGCCCGGCACTGGCGGCATCCAGCCGGGTCAGCATGTCGTTGAGTGTCAACGCCAACCGGTGCACCTCGTCCCGCCCGGCCGGCACCGGTAGCCGCCGCGTCGCCGCATCGCCCGCGGCCCCGCTGATCTCGGCCGCACCGCGACGCAGGTCCTCGACCGGCCGCAGCGCCCGGCCGATGACGAAATACGAGAGCAGCGCCAGGGCCAGTACGAGTATCGGTACGAAGATGAAGAGCTGATTCCGCAGCGCCTGGCTGCTCTGGCCGATCCCGCTGGGGTCGACCGCGACGACGACCGTGGCCCGGGCGCCTCCGCTACCGGCCGGAACGGCGACCACCCGCAGCGAGCCGGTAACCCCGGCCCGGTTCCCGTTCAGATGCAGCACCTTTCCCGACCGCACCTGCGCCAGCTCGTTCGGCTGCAGCAACGGGAACAGGTGGTCGGCGGTGGGGCCGGCCGCGCCGATCACCCGATTCTGCGGATTCACGACCTGAACGACGACGATGTTGCCGCCGCCGACCGGGATCGGGTCCGGCGGTGGCACGCCCATGGCGGCGACCTGGCGCCCGGTCCGACGGGCCCCGTCATCCAGCGAAGAGGTCAAGGAATGCCGCAAGAGCACCACCATCAGGATGGCGCCGACCACGAGCCCGGCCGCCACCACCAGCGTCGCTAGCGCGGTGAGCCGGATCCGCAGGCTGCCCTCACCCCAGTGCATGGTTACCCGCCGTCGGCGGCCAGCCGGTACCCGGCACCACGTACCGTCTGCACCGCCTGCCGCCCGTACGGAGCGTCGATCTTGCGCCGCAGGTACCCGATGTAGACCTCGACCACGTTCGGGTCGCCGTCGTAGTGCGCATCCCACACGTGGGCCAGGATCTCGGTTTTGGAGACGACGTCCCCGGCCCGGCGCAGCAGGTATTCGAGCAGACCGAACTCCTTCGGCGTCAACTCGATCGTCGAGGAGTCCCGGCACACCGCCCGGGTGGCCGGATCCAGCGACAGGTCGCCGGCCCGCAGTACGGTCGGCCGCGGCGGCGCGGCCCGGCGCAGCAACGCCCGCAACCGGGCCAACAGCACGACGAACGAGAACGGCTTGGTCAGGTAGTCATCGGCCCCGACATCCAGGCCGTCGGCTTCGTCGTATTCGCCGTCCTTGGCCGTGAGCATCAGGATCGGCACCCAGTTGTCCTCGGCCCGCAATGCCTGTGCCACCCGGTATCCGGAGAGCCCCGGCAGCATGATGTCCAGCAGCATCGCGTCGTAGCTGCCCTCGCGGGCCATGTGCAGGCCGTCGGTGCCGGTGTGCGCGACGTCGACCGCGAACCCCTCCGCGACGAGTCCGGTCCGCACCGCGTCGGCCAGCCGTACCTCGTCCTCGACGACCAACACCCGCACGGTTCCTCCCTACAAGTGGCGCCCCTACAACTGGCGCAACGGTCACCGTATCGTCGGGAGATGACGCTGTGAGCGCGCTGAGAACGCTGTTGCCGCTTCTCAGCGAGGTCACAGCTTGCCGGTCGCAGGATGTGTTCACGAAGGTACGACACGGCAAACGTACGGAATGGGTGGTCAGGGTGCTATCTGCTCGATCATGGCGATGGGCGGCGCCACTGGTGGTAGCCGTCGGCATCGGTTCGGGCCTCGGTATCAGCGGCGCGATGTCGGCCAGCGCGGCGCCGTCGCTTCCGGCGAAGTCGCCGGCGACGTTGCTCAGCGAGGCCGAGACGGCGCATGTCTCCGGGTTCTCCGGCACGGTCGTGCAGCATGCCGACCTCGGACTGCCCGACGTTTCCGGCCTGATGGGCGGCCGGGGCAGTACGGATCTGTCCTCGCTCCTCACCGGTTCGCACACGATGCGGGTCTGGTACGCCGGACCGCAGCAGGTCCGGACGGCGCTGCTGGGCACGCTCGGCGAGACCGACTTGATCCGGAACAACACCAACCTCTGGCAGTGGTCGAGCACCAACAACTCGGTGACCCACTACCAGCTGCCGGCGAAGACCGCCAAGCCGGAGCCAAAGCCCACCACGCCGCTCACCCCGCAGCAGGCCGCGCAGAAGGCGCTGGCCGCGATCAACCCGACGACCAAGGTCACCACCGAAGGCACGGTCTCGCTGGCCGGGCGTTCGGCGTACCAGTTGGCGATCGCGCCGCGGGACACCAGCTCGCTGGTCGGCTCGGTCAAGATCGCGCTCGACTCCGCGACGCACGAGCCGTTGCGGGTGCAGATCTACGCCAAGGGCCACAGCAGCCCAGCGTTCGAGGTCGGCTTCACGCAAGTCAGCTTCAGCAAGCCGTCCGCGAGCGAATTCCAGTTCTCCCCGCCGCAGGGCGCGACGGTGAAGCAGGGCTCGCTGGGCGCGTTCGGCGGGGCGAACAACAAGAACCCTAAGAACTCCAGCGAGGCGCCGACCGTGGTCGGCAACGGTTGGACCCAGGTCCTGGTCCTGAAGAATGTGAAGCTGCCGCAGGGCAAGTCCGCCGGGCAGTTGAACGCCGTACTCGGACAGCTCCCGCACGTCAGCGGTAGCTGGGGCAGTGGCCGGCTGTTCTCCTCCTCCCTGGTCAACGCGCTGTTCACCGACGACGGGCGGCTGATCGTCGGCGCGGTTCCGGCCGACCAGCTGTACGCCGCCGCTGGCCACTGATGACGACAACGACGCAACCGAGCACGGGCAGCCTCGACCGCGATGCGGCCGGGGCTGTCCCCGCCGTGAGCACGCACGGCCTGACCAAGCGGTTCCGCGGCGGCCAGGTGGCGGTCAACGCCATCGACCTGGAGGTCCCGTACGGCAGCGTCTACGGATTCCTCGGGCCCAACGGCTCGGGCAAGACCACGACGATCCGGATGCTGCTCGGGCTGATCGCGCCGACGGCCGGCACGCACGAACTGTTCGGGTTGTCGATGCCCAGCCGGGCCGGCCAGATCCTGCCGCGGGTCGGCGCTCTGGTCGAGGGCCCGGCGTTCCATCTGCATCTGTCCGGTCAGGCCAACCTGACCCGGCTCGATGCGGCCGACCGCACCGCGGATCCGCGCACCGCAAAAAAGCGGATCGGGGAGGCGCTGGACCGGGTGGGGTTGACCGTCGCGGCGGGCAAGAAGGTCCGCAACTACTCGCTGGGCATGAAGCAGCGGCTGGGAATCGCGGCCGCACTGCTGCAGCCGCGCGAGTTGCTCGTACTCGACGAACCCACCAACGGCCTGGACCCGCAGGGTACCCGCGAGGTGCGGTCGCTGGTCGGTTCGCTGGCCGACGAGGGCACCACCGTCCTGGTCTCCTCGCACCTGCTGTCCGAGGTCGAGCAGATCTGTACGCACGTCGGTGTCATGCACGCCGGCAACCTGATCCGGCAGGGAACGCTGGAAGCCTTACGGGAAGGGCAGGTCGCCCGGGTCCGGGTCCACACCGGAGCGCCGGGCGAAGCGGCCGCGGTGCTGTCCCGGCTGGGCCTGGAGCAGGTGAACCGGCAGGGCACCGAGGTATCCGCCGCGCTGGATGGTCGGGCGCCGGAGGAGATCAACGCCGAATTGGTTCGCTCCGGGGTCGGGGTCCGCGGGTTCATCGTGGACGCCCCGACGCTGGAGGACGTATTTGTCGCACTGACGGGGGAGGGCTTCGATGTCAGCGGTTGACGTGGCGGCGCGGTCGTTGCCGGTCGCGCGTCCGGTGAGTACCCGGTTCTTCCGGTCCGAGTTGGCGATGGTGTTCGGGCGGCGGCGCAACCAGGTGGCGCTGGCCGTACTGGGTGCCGTACCGATCTTGATCGCGATCGCGGTGAAGCTGTCCACCCCGAAGCCGGGCGACGGCGGACCGCAGTTCATCACGCAGATCACGCAGAACGGCGTGTTCGTCGCGTTCACCACGTTGACCGTGGTGATTCCGATCTTCCTGCCGTTGGCCGTGTCGGTGGTCTCCGGCGACGCGGTGGCCGGCGAGGCGGGCGCGGGGACATTGCGTTATCTGCTGGTCGTCCCGGTCAGCCGCACCCGGCTGTTGGCGGTGAAGTACGCGACCACGGTCGTGTTCGCGCTGGCGGCGACGCTGTTGGTCTCGGCCGTCGGCGTGATCATCGGCCTGATCCTGTTCCCGCGCGGCGCTGCCACCTTGCTGTCGGGCAACACCGTCGGGATGGGCGAGGTGCTGTGGCGGCTGTTCCTGTCCAGCCTGTACGTCGCCGCAGGGATGGCCGCGTTGGCCGCGGTCGGGTTGTTCGTGTCGGTGCTGGTCGAGGCGTCGGTGGCCGCGATGGCCGCTACCGCGGGCCTGGCGATCATCATCCAGGTGCTCGACGCGGTCCCGCAGTTGCACGCGATCCAGCCGTATCTGCTCAACCACCGTTGGCTGGATTTCGGCGACCTGTTACGTACCCCGATGATCACCACGAACGTGGTGCACGGCCTGCTGATCGCATTGGCGTACGCGGCGATCTTCTTCTCGCTGGCCTGGGCCCGGTTCGGCGGCAAGGACGTATCGAGCTGACGTGACACTGGGCGGCACCGATGATTCGGTGCCGCCCAGTATTTTCGTACGCAGGTCAGCTGTTGTCCGAGACCCACTCGCCGGTCTGCGGGTCGACCGCGAAGTTCGGCATGTCGCTGGGGTCCGGTGTGGTCCCCGGGTCGGGAAGGTACTGGCCGTCGCCCTCGATCGTGTACCCGCCCTTCCACTGACCGTCCGCGCCGACCTCGACGTGGTCGGCCTGCCCGTCGCCGTTGAAGTCGGTCAGCAGGTAGGTCTTGCCGTCGGCCTCCATCACCGCGCTGTCGGCGTGACCGTCCTGGTTGACGTCGATGGTTTCGGTTCCGGTGACCTCCTGGCCGTTGACCTCGACCGCGATCTGGCCGGCGCCCGCGCCTTCGGCGCCGCCGGTCTGGCCAGAGTCGCCGCCGGTCTGGCTGGTGTCGCCGGTGGTCGACCCGCCGTTGGTGCCGCCGGTCGGGTCGGTGCCGTCGGTCCCGTCGGTCGGCGGTGTGCCGCCGCCGCTCTCGGCAGCGGTGTCGTCGATCCACTGACCGCTGCTGGGGTCGACGTGTTGCGCGTCGACCGGATTGCCGGAGGAGTCGAAGATGATCGCGTGGTCGGCCTGGCCGTCGTGGTCGGTGTCGATCGCCTCGACGGTGTCGCCGTCGGACAGGTGGATTTCGGCTTCGAGCGCGCCGCTGGAGTCGGGCGTACCGGCCTCGGTGTACTCCTGACCGTCCACCACGATCGACACGGTGCCGCTGCCAGCGGCCGACGATCCGCCACTGGAGCTGTCGCTGCCGCCGCTGTATCCCGCGGCCTGGCCGCCGTATGGGCTGCCGTCGCCGGAGTCGCTGCTGTCGCCGTACGGAGAGCTGTCGTCGCCCGAGCCATCGTTGGCGACCATGCCGTAGTGATCATCGCCGGTCATCGTGTCGCCCAGGCCATTGTCGTGGTCAGCACCGAAGCTGTCCGCGCCATGGTCCACGCCCGCCGTGGCATCAAAGGTGGTGTCGTCGTGAAATTCCATGAGGGTGGTCTCCCTGCACTCAGCATTCGGTGTGGTGCTTTGTGCCGCATACGTTAGGTGGGCCGGCCGACCCGAAACTTCCCGGATTCGTGCCATCGGGCCGCCTGTCCGTTCTGTCCAAAGTGTAGCTGGATGTGCCTTGAACCACATCGGCCGAGGTGACCACGCGGGACATGTGGCTCCCGGATGGACGGTCAAATTATCGCGCTCTGTAATCAACCACCTTTGTCCCATGCACCTTTGAACTCGCATCAAGTGAAGCGCATTCATGATTGGGACATTCGACGCTCTAGGTCGTAGTAATGCCCAGTGGTGCTGTTACCACCCGTAGCCTTAGGCAGACAAATCCCTAATAATACGGGCAGCATTCTCGCTGTGTATGCCGGATCGCTTCTCTTGCGGCATCATTTCCTTGGCCGAATTTCTTTAGTTCTAAGGAGCTCCCCATGACCGCCTCCACCACCACCTCGTCACTGGTTGCTAACGACAGCGTGAACTGGTACTCAGTCGCGGGTGACAGCACCAACTGGTACGGGATCACCGGTGAGAGCACGAACTGGTATGGATTTGTCGACAGCAGCACCAACTGGTACGCCGTCGCGGGTGACAGCACCAACTGGTACAACTAAGCGTTCGCTGACCCTCTACAGCTAAAACCCCGGGCAGTCTATTCTTTGTCCCGACCGTCACTCGAGCCCTCCGTCAGGAGGTAGCTGCGGTGGGGAGCCGAGAGGGCCTGGCTTATGCCTAAGGATGCCGCAGCTCTTCGGGCTGGCGTGCTGAATGCGGTGCTGTTTTCGGTGCCCGCTGCCCTCGCGGCCCTGATGTGGCCATTCGTGCCCGGCAATGACCGGAGCACGCATGTTCTCGCGACACTCGCGCTGACTCTCGGGTACGTCGTCGCCGAACGCACGCAGTTGTTCGTGGAGGTCCGCAAGCAGGCGTTCGTGCTTGCTGCGGGAGAAATTCCGCTCGTGGTCGGGCTGCTGACCGTAGCGCCGCATTCCTTGCTGGCAGCGCGTCTCACGGCGAAATGCATCGTCCTGAGTACGCGCCGACCAGGTGTTGGAAAGTCAGTCTTCAATCTCGGCGTCGATGCCGCCGACATCGCGGTCGCCGCCGCCGTCGTAGCGGCGGTTGAGTCCGGACCGTCGGTCCGCAGCCCGTTGACCTGGCTGGCCGTTTACCTGGGCGTGGCCGCGGCCTGCATTGTTGCCACAGGGTTGGTCGCGGCGGCGATTGGCTTTACGGATCGCAACTTCCGCGCGCGACAAATCGTAGCGGCGACCGTTCCAGCGGTCGTTGTCGGCATTATCAACACGACGGTCGGGCTGATCGCCGTTCTCGTCGTAACGATTAATGCATGGGCCTCGATCTTGCTCGTCGTCGTTGCCGCGCTTTTCTATCTGGGGCATCGTGCCTATCGCCGTTTTCTTGCCCAGCACGAGCGACTCGGGCAGGTATACGCGTTCAGCCAGCGTGTGGAGGAATCCCGACCGGAGCCCGAGGCGATCGGCGTACTTCTGGAGTTCATTCGGGAAACGCTTAACGCCCGCACCGTGACATTGCTGTTGGCCGCCGACGACGACACGGCCGACGAACCCGCGCAACCCGACGCCGAAGCGCCGCTGACCAGCGTCACGGTCGAGGCCGACCATGAGCCGCGCTGGGGCACCTCCTGTCCGGGTGAAGCCCTGCGAGTCGCCGTACTCACCGACGGCCGCAGCCGGCTCGTGACGACCCGAAATCGCGACATGGACCAACTGTGGGCCGACGCGATGAAAACCCGCGGCGCGACCGAAGTCATTCTCGCGCCATTGCGCACTCGCGACCGGGTCTGGGGAATTGTCGAGGCGGCCGACCGCCAGGTCCGGTTCCGCGCGTACTCCGCCGACGAGGTCCGGCTGCTGGATAACCTGGCCCGCCACCTCGCCGCTGCGGTTGAGAACCAACGACTGGTCGAACGGCTGCGGCTGCAGGCCTTCACCGACCAACTGACCGGACTGCCCAACCGCGTGCAGTTCGGCGTCGAGGTCGCCCAGGCGCTGGGACTGTCCGAGCCCGAGGACGCGATCGGCGTCGCGGTGTTCGGGGTCGACGCCGTGAAGGTGGTCAACGACACCCTGGGCCACGACGCCGGTGACCAGCTCGTAGTCGCGGTGGCCGACCGGCTGCGTGCGCTCTCGACCGAGGGCATGCGGATCGCCCGAGTCGGCGGCAACGTCTTCGCCGTGCTGTTGCAGAGCACCGACCTCGGCGAGCTGCAGGCCCAGCTGCGCAGCTGGTACGAGCGGCTGCATCCGCCGGGCCAGATCGGCGACGTGAGCATCGAGCTGATGCTGCACGGCGGCCTGGCCGTCGCCCCGGTTCACGGCACCGACCCGGCGGTACTCCTGCAGCGGGCCAACGTCGCGCTCGAAGCGGCCCGGAACACCGACCAGCCGGTGGTCCGGTACGCCTCGGAGATGGAACGCGGCAGTCTGCGCCGGCTGCAGCTGGCGACCGACCTGCGGGCCGCGTTGAACGCCGGCCGCCTGCATCTGCATTACCAACCCAAGGTGGCGCTACCAGGCAATGCCGTCGACGGGGTCGAGGCGTTGGTGCGCTGGGAACACGACGAATTCGGCTTCGTGCCACCGGACGAGTTCATCCCGCTGGCCGAGCGGACCGGCCTGATCGGACCGCTGACCACGTACGTACTCGAGGAGGCGCTGCGGCAGTGCCGGCGCTGGCTTGACCGCAAGCAACGCATCGGTGTGGCGGTCAACCTCTCCGTGCTGAGCCTGCTCGACCCCGAGCTGGTGCCGACGGTCTCGGGCCTGCTGGCCGAGACCGGGGTGCCAAACGAGATGCTGACGCTGGAGATCACCGAGGGCATGGTCATGGCCGAGCCGGACCGCGCGCTGCCCGTGCTGCACCGGCTGCACGACCTTGGGGTCCAGCTGGCCGTCGACGACTTCGGGACCGGGTATTCGTCGCTGGCGTACCTGAGCCAGCTGCCGGTCGACGACGTGAAGATCGACAAGACGTTCATCCTCGGCATGGGTACCGGGGACAGTGACCTGGCGATCGTACGAACGATCATCGAGCTGTGTCACAGTCTTGGCTTCCGGGTGGTCGCCGAGGGCGTCGAGGACGAGCTGACCCGGGATCTACTGCGCGGGATGGGTTGCGACGTGATGCAGGGCTACCTGATCACCCGGCCGCTGCCGGTCGACCGGTTCGACGGTTGGCACACCTCGTGGCTGGCATCGCTGGCGCAGCAGTCGCAGCCGGCCCGGCGCATGCAGATCCCCGGCCTCTGAGCCGGATTCCGGTGCCACAGACGTGATAGGGGTGGTCCGGTTTTCGTCTGCCGCGCCCCTCCGTGTACCCTCACAGAGCCCGGTTACGGGTGTGCCCTCTTAGCTCAGTCGGCAGAGCGTCTCCATGGTAAGGAGAAGGTCTAGGGTTCGATTCCCTAAGAGGGCTCGGCGGTGCCGCGTCACCTTCCGGCGGCGGGTGCCGACCCGCGGCGGAGTAGCTCAGTCTGGCAGAGCAAGCGGCTCATAATCGCTGTGTCGCCGGTTCAAGTCCGGCCTCCGCTACAAGCTTGAGTCGACGTGCTCGCACGTCGTCCGTTATCGTTGCTGGTCGTTCCCGTACGTCTTCTGCGAAAGGCATGCCGCTGTGGCCGCCACCGATATCCGTCCGAAGGTCACGCTGGCCTGCGAGGTGTGCAAGAACCGGAACTACATCACCCGGAAGAACCGGCGTAACGACCCGGACCGCCTGGAGATGAAGAAGTTCTGCGCGCACTGCGGCAAGCACCAGCCGCACCGCGAAACCCGCTGACCCGTCCGCAGCGGTGGCTCTCGACACGGCATTCATCGGGCGCAGCTATCCACCGACCGCTCCGTACGAGGTCGGCCGCGCCAAGATCGCCGAATTCGCCGACGCGATCGGCGACCCGAATCCGGTCTATCGCGATCCCGCGGCGGCGGCCGCCCTCGGTCACGCCGACGTCATCGCGCCGCCGACGTTCCCGATCGTGCTGACCTTCGATGCCGCCAAGGCGTTGATCGAGGATCCGGCCCTGGGGCTGGACTATTCGCGGGTCGTGCACGGCGACCAGCGGTTCGTCTACGCCCGGCCGGTCCGGGCCGGCGACCGGCTGGTGACCACAGTCACGGTCGAGAACATCCGATCGGCGGCGGGCAACGACATGATCACCAGCCGCAGTGACGTGGCCACCGTCGAGGGCGAGCACGTCGTCACCGCATATTCGACCCTGGTTGCCCGGGGGACGGCCTGATGGGCGAGCGGCCGAGCTTCGACGCCGTGTCCGTCGGCGACGTGCTACCCGAGGCGACGTTCCCGATCGAGCGGGCCACGTTGGTCCGGTACGCCGGCGCCTCGCTGGATTTCAACCCGATCCACTGGAATGAGCGGTTCGCCACGTCGGTCGGCCTGCCGGACGTGATCGCGCACGGCATGTTGACCATGGCCGAGGCGGCCCGGCTGGTGACCGACTGGGCGGGCGACCCGGGCGCGGTGGTCGAGTACGGGGTGCGCTTCTCCCGCCCGGTCGTAGTCCCGGATCAGACCGGGGCCGCGCTGACCGTCACAGGCACGGTGACCGACAAACGTGAGGACGGCACGGTCGTGGTAACCCTCGTCGCCCGTAGCGGCGGCGAGCGCGTTCTGGCGCAAGCCAAGGCAACCGTCCGGCTGCGCTGAAATCCGTTCGTACGTAACGGGGGTCAAATCCCTTGTCCGACAGGGCATTCGTGCCCAATCGACGGCTTCGCGCGCCGGCCGGACATGCCGGTCATGAGCGCTCAAGCCGGCCGCGATTGGAGTCCTGCCGCGCCACTGCGTACACTGCCCAAGCCGGGGTCTCTATGACCCAAGCTCGTTGCTGCGCGTGTGGCGGGCGGGTCATGTCCCGGTGGTGGGTCGAACCGTTCCGGCGGACTCGGCACGCCGAAGGGGCGTGGCTCAATTGGCAGAGCAGCGGTCTCCAAAACCGCAGGTTGCAGGTTCGAGTCCTGTCGCCCCTGCAAAGCGCAGCACTCGGTGCGGCGCGGGCCTGATCGTTCGGGTCCGTGCCGAACCGATGGCACGGTCGATGGCGAGTGGGCCACCAGCCGACCACCGGGCTGATGCTCTGGTCCGGTGTTGCGAGCAGGCAGGCGTGGAGCACGAGCTAGAGAGAGGAAGCCGTGACGCAGACCCGGTCCGAGGCGACGTCGTCGCGTGCAGCCCGCGCGCGCCGCGGTAGTCCGGCGGCACGCTTCGTCCGCTTCATCCGTGAGGTGGTCGCTGAGCTGACCAAGGTGATCTGGCCGACCCGGTCGGATCTGATCACCTACACGATCGTCGTGATCGTCTTCGTATCGATCATGATCGCGATCGTGGCCGGCTTGGACGTCGGCTTCGCGAAGCTGGTCATCGAGGTATTCACCTGATCGGCACGCGGCCGAGCAGAGTAGACGTTCAGATGCAGACCGTTATGAGGCAGCAGGTGAGGAAGTGAGCGAGGGCGTGCCCGAGAGCGATGAGGCCGGCGCCGTGAACGACACGGAGCTGACCGCAGGCGAGCACACCAGTGACGCTGGCGCCGCTGCCGAAGGCGGGGCCGACGACGTGACGTCGCCGGGGGAGGACGAAGCGCAGGAAACCGATCCGGCCAGCGAGCTGCGCGAGGCGCTGCGGCTCTCCCCGGGCGACTGGTACGTGGTGCACTCGTACGCCGGTTACGAGAACAAGGTGAAGGCCAACCTGGAGAACCGGATCTCCTCGTTGGACATGGAGGAGTACATCTTCCAGATCGAGGTGCCCACCGAGGAGGTCACCGAGATCAAGAACGGCAAGCGCCTGCAGGTCCAGCGCAAGGTCTTTCCCGGCTACATCCTGGTGCGGATGGACCTCAACGACGAGTCGTGGGGTGCGGTCCGTAACACCCCCGGCGTGACCGGCTTCGTCGGTGCGACGTCGCGGCCCTCGCCGCTCAGCCTGGACGAGGTCGTACGGATTCTCGCGCCGGCCAGTGAGGAACCGAAGGCTGGCGCTGCCACTGGTGGTCGGGCCAAGCCGGCGCAGGTCGCGGTCGTCGACTTCGAGGTCGGCGAGTCGGTCACCGTCATGGACGGTCCGTTCGCGACGTTGCCGGCCACCATCAACGAGATCGATGCCGAGCACCAGAAGCTCAAGGTGCTGGTCTCGATCTTCGGCCGCGAGACGCCGGTCGAGCTCTCCTTCGGGCAGGTCTCCAAGATCTGACCCGGACCACCGTCAACAACACCCGCAACGCGAGGAAAACCCAGCATGCCGCCCAAGAAAAAACTCTCCGCCATCATCAAGCTGCAGATCCAGGCCGGCGCGGCGACGCCGGCACCGCCGGTCGGCCCGGCCCTGGGTCAGCACGGCGTGAACATCATGGAGTTCTGCAAGGCCTACAACGCCGCCACCGAATCGCAGCGTGGCAACGTGATCCCGGTCGAGATCTCCGTGTACGAGGACCGCTCGTTCACGTTCATCACCAAGACCCCGCCCGCCGCCCGGCTGCTGCTCAAGGCCGCCGGCGTGGAGAAGGGCAGCGGCGAGCCGCACAAGACCAAGGTCGCCAAGGTCACCCGGGACCAGGTGCGGGAGATCGCCCAGAGCAAGCTCACTGACCTCAACGCCAACGACATCGACGCGGCCGAGAAGATCATCGCCGGCACCGCGCGTTCGATGGGAATTACCGTCGAGGGCTGAGCGTCAGCTATATCCGCGCGGACGTCGTTCGCGCGACACCGTGGGAGGGCCTGCGCTGGCCCGAGCACCACACCGCAGAAGGAGTACGAACATGAAGCGCAGCAAGGCATACCGCAAGGCAGCAGAGCTGGTTGACGGCGAGAAGCTGTACGCGCCGCTGGACGCAGCCAAGCTCGCCAAGGAAACCTCCACCACCAAGTACGACGCCACCGTCGAGGTCGCGATGCGGCTGGGTGTTGACCCGCGCAAGGCCGACCAGATGGTCCGCGGCACGGTGAACCTGCCGCACGGCACCGGCAAGACCGCCCGGGTGATCGTCTTCGCCGCCGGTGACAAGGCCGCCGAGGCCGAGGCCGCCGGTGCAGACGTGGTCGGCTCGGACGAGCTGGTGGAACGGATCCAGAAGGGCTTCCTTGACTTCGATGCCGCGATCGCCACGCCGGACCAGATGGCGAAGGTCGGTCGGGTCGCACGGGTGCTGGGCCCGCGCGGTCTGATGCCGAACCCGAAGACCGGCACGGTCACCCAGGACGTCGGCAAGGCCATCAGCGACATCAAGGGCGGCAAGATCAACTTCCGGATCGACAAGCAGGCCAACCTGCACCTGGTCATCGGCAAGGCGAGCTTCGAGCCGGAGAAGCTGGCCGAGAACTACGCCGCCGCGCTGGACGAGGTGCTGCGGGCCAAGCCGTCCTCGTCGAAGGGCAAGTACGTCAAGAAGGTCACCTTCACCACGACGATGGGCCCCGGCATTCAGGTCGACCCGAACCGCACGCGGAACCTCGCCTCGCCCGAGGAAACCGCCGTCTGAGTTGTCGTGTGAACGGCCCCGTACCTGTTGGTTGGTACGGGGCCGTTTTGTTTTTGCTGCTTTGATTTCTAGTTTTCGGTCCGGCTTGGTCCGCTGACGGAATTCCGCGGGCCTGGATTTGGTACGGCGCTGCAGCTACCAGGTCCACGCCGCTTTCGTGATCGTGATGGATTTCGTACGTACTCTGTTGACGTTCGCCATCATGATCATGGTTTGGCGGGCGGGTTCTGGTTGGGTTGCCGGTTGATTTGAGTGCCGGCGCGGCGCTTTTGATGATCGTGATGGTTTTCGTACGGAGTTTGTTGACGCGCGCCATCACGATCAAGGTCGCTCGCCGCTGCCGCACGCGGCCCGCCGGGCTGCGCGCGCGGCCCGCGCCGGGCCTGGCCGATGCCGTCTGCTCGGCGCGAGCGAGTTCCCGTCCTAATGCGCCTCTGTTGCCGGCAATTTTCATGATCGTGAGTAGATTTGATACCTGATTCGCTACCAAATCCACTCACGATCATGGTTCACGGGCTGCGGACGGCTGGGGCTGCGTAGTTGAGCGGCGCGGTCTCCCGATAGTTGGGGGCTGCTTGGTTGAGGGGCGTGGCTCGCGGACTGCGTTTGGTCGGTCGAGTTGGAATTGGCGTTTGATGCCGTGCCGGGTGCGCGCCGCTGTTCGTGATCGTGATGGTTTTCGTACGCGTTTCGTTGACGTACGCCATCATGATGGGCTGCGGGTTGATTTTGTGATCCCGCGGAGCGCTGTTCGTGATCGTGATGGATTTCGTCTGCATTCCGTTGACGCAAGCCAAGGTGGAATTCACGCGTGGTTGCGTTCCGGCAGGGGACTGACGGTCAACATTGTGCGGGTACTCAGATCCGGCAGGTGCGGCCGGTGTCGGTGCATTGTCTCCGTAGCGACCTCAATCGCCTTCTCCAACTGCGGATCGGCCCCGGCGGTCCATTCTTCCGGCGTGATATCGACCTCGATATCGGGCTCGGCGCCGCGATTTTCCAGCGCCCACCCAATGTCAGAGAACCAGAATGCGAATTCCGGCTGGGTCGTCATCGTGCCATCAGCCAGGCGTACATCACCCTCGATACCGATCACGCCGCCCCAGGTTCGCATCCCAACAACCGGACCGAGCCCGAGCATCGAGAACGCATGCGTGAAAATATCGCCGTCCGACCCGGCGTGCTCGTTGGTCAAACACACCATCGGCCCGGCCGGCGACTCCTCCGGATACGGCATCGGTGGCGCCCACCGGCTGACCGAACCGCCGATGCGCCGCCGGGTCAGCTTGTCCAGCAGCAGTCCGGAAACGGCACCGCCGTTGTTGAACCTTACGTCCACCACCAACGCGGCCCGTTCCAGCTCGCTCATGTAGCTGCGGTGGAACTCGGCGAACCCGTCGATCCACATGTCCGGGATGTGCAGGTAACCGATCCGGCCGTCGCTGGCCTCGTGCACCCGGCGCCGGCAACCCTGCACCCATTCCCGGTACCGGGCCTTGCGCTCGTCGCTCAACGCGGTGACCGTGAGCCGCCGCGGGTACGCACCATCCGGCCCGGCCACGGTCAGCTCGACCGCCTGCCCGGCCTGATGCACCAACAGCGGACCCGGGCCGTCCACCGGATCGACCGGCTGCCCGCCGACCGCGAGCAGGCTATCGCCCTCCCGTACTCCCAGCCCCGGACCGGCCAGTGGTGAGGTGGCCTCTGGATCCCAGCTGTCGCCGACCACGATGTGCCCGATGTGCCAGCGGCCGGTGGCGTCGTCCCGAGTCAGATCGGCCCCGAGCAGGCCGCTGTCCCAGTGCTCGGTCGGCCGGTAATCACCGCCCAGCTCGTACGCGTGCGAGGTGCCCAACTCACCCTGCAGCTCCCACAGCAGATCGGAGAATTCGGCCCGCGTCGCGACCCGGTGCGCCAACGGCTCGTACCGGTGCAGAATCGCCGGCCAGTCGATCCCGGACATGTCGGGAGTCCAGAACCGATCTCGCTGTAGCCGCCAGGCCTCGGTCAGCATTTGCGGCCATTCGGCGTTCGGGTCGACCGGGATCCGGATCCGGTCCAGGTCAACCCAGCCGGACTCGCGGCTCGGCTCGTCGTCGTCGGTGTCCTTGTCCGGCTCGGCGCCGGCCCGCAGAATCCGCACCCGGCCGCCACTGCGGTAGAGCATCGTGCTGTTGTCGGCCGAGACGCGAACATCGGTCGCATCCTCCGAAAGCACCTTGTGCTCGTACGTGCTGAAGTCGTAGCACCCGAGCGAGCCGGCCTTGGGTCGCCGCGACAGCGCGTGGTTGCCCGCCTCGCCGCTGGCCGGGCTCGAGGTGAGCAGCACCTTCTCGCCGATGCCGACGATTTGCGTATACCGCTCTTCCGGCAACGGAAATGCGACCACCCGGTCGGCGATGCCCTCGAACTCGATTGTCGTTGTCGTCGGATTGTTGTCGCTGGATTGGTCGTCGTCCTTCTTCTCCAGCGGACGGCGTACGGGAATGAACGGCGAGACCAGGTCGCGCCGGAGCGTCACCAGATACGGGCGGCTGGCCTTCGGGAATCCGGCCGCGAACTGCACCTCGTCCAGTACCGGGTTGAACGTCCGCCGGGACAGGAAATACAGGTACCGGCCCTGCGGGTCGAAGTGCGGCTGCTCGTCCCGGAATTCCGACCGGGTCACGTCGTGTACGTCGCCGGTCGCCACGTGGGTCACCCGGATATTCGAGGCGTACGGGGAATTGGGGTAGCTGTAGGCGAGCCAGGTCGAGTCGGCCGACCAGGACAGTCCGCTGATGACCCCGCCCGGGGCCTCGTCGGCGATACGCAGCACGCCATCGGCGACGGTGACGATCAGCAGTTGGCGCCGTTGGTTGGTGACCGCGATCGCGCTGCCGTCCGGGGCGACGGCCAACTCGTGTACCCGCCCCAGTTCGCCGACCGCGAGCGCGCGGCGTTGACCTTCCCGGCCCACGCCGAGTTCGACGATCTCGATGGCTTCCTCGCCGGTCTCGTCGCTGATCGCGGCGACCCGTTCGGCGTCCAGGTACTGGCTGTGCCGGTACCGCACGCCCTGCGGCGCGCCGACATGCAGCGCCGCCTCTTCCCAGGCCGGCATCGTGACGAGCTTGCCGCGTACCTCGGCCAGCAGCGAGTGCCCCTCTGGATGCAGGCTCACCCCGTCGAGGTGGCTGGCGGCGTCGACGAACCGGCGGCCGCGTTGGGTCCGCGGCCCGGCCAGTTGGATCGGGAGTTGCCAGGTGCTGTCGGTCCGCGGATCGAGCAGCCACAGCGCCGCGGCGTGTTGGTAGATGATGCGTTCGCCGTCGGTGTTGGCGTGCCGGGCGTAGTACGTGTCGTGGTCGGTGTGCCGGCGCAGGTCGGCGCCCTCGGGCGTGCACGAATAGATATTGCCGATGCCCTCGTGGTCGGACAGGAAATAGATCCGGTCGCCGATCCACAGTGGACTGGCGAAGTCGGTGTTCAGGTCGGGCAGCAGCCGTCGGTACGTACCTTCGCCGGTGCAATCGATCCACAGTCGGCCGGCGGTGCCGCCGCGGTATCGCTTCCAACGGGCCGGATCGGCGGTGTTGCGGCCGAGCACCACCTGGCCACCCGGCCCGTAGCTCACCGCGGAGGTCGCGCCGAACGGCAGTCGCCGGGCCGGGCCGCCCTCGACCGGGACCGTGTAGGCGTGCCGGATGTGGCGGAACGGTTGACCGGTGGCGCTGGTGAACAACACGTCACCGCTGGGGGTGAATCCCCGTACCGCGGTCGAGTAGTCGGCCAGCCAGGTCAGCCGGCGGGCCGGGCCGCCGAGCGCCGGCATGCAGTAGACCTCGGGCGGGCCCTCGGCATCGGAGGTGAACGCGATGTGCGAGCCGTCCGGCGAGATGGCCGGCTGACCGACGTCGGCGAGATCGGCGGTGAGGCGGCGGGCGACTCCGCCGTCGACCGGCGCGGTCCACAGATCGTCCTCGCAGACGAATACGATGCTGCCGCCGCCGATGGCAGGAAATCGCAGATAGCCGTCACTGGGCGTCTGATCAACCACGTGGACGCTCCCCCTCGTAACGAAGCCACATTTCCCCTGATGGCATCACAACGAGCGCCCGGGCAGAAGTATCGCCACACCGTACTGTGCTATCCGAGCGGCGCAATGGCGTTCGAAAAGGGGCGTACGCACATAATCAGCCGTCGAAGGGCATCCGGTTTGGCGGAGCGTACGGCGACGTCGTACTCTGATCTACGAATCCAACCAAAGACCGCTGGTCGTTGAGGCTTGCCTCGACCGAAGGCCCCGTCACGGGCGGCCCGCGCAGGATGGACGGAGCGACCGGCGCCCACCGTGGCGCGGTCCTTGCCCCGTGCGCCTGCGCCGGGGCGTTTCTCATGTCAGGGCCCGAGAGTCTGGGCCCGTACATCCGGAGCCTGAAATCCCGGATCCCGGGTTCGAAAGACCGGCTGTAGGCATGAGAGAGGAGGACCATGGCGCAACCGGAGAAGGTCACCGCCGTCGCCGAGATCACCGGCAAGTTCCGCGACGCGCAGGCTGCCGTGCTCACCGAGTACCGCGGACTGACCACCGCCGAGCTGACCCAGCTCCGCCGCAACCTCGGTCCGACAACGACCTACGCCGTCGTAAAGAACACGTTGACCAAGCGTGCCGTCAGCGAGGTGGGTTTCACCGAGCTGAACGACCTGCTCGCCGGTCCGACCGCGATCGCCTTCATCGAGGGCGACCCGGTGGAAGCGGCCAAGGGGCTTCGTGATTTCGCCAAGGCCAGCCCGGCTCTGGTGATCAAGGGTGGCGTACTGGACGGCAAGACGCTGTCCGCCGACGAGATCAACAAGATCGCCGATCTCGAGTCGCGCGAGGTGCTGCTGGCCAAGCTGGCCGGCGCCATGAAGGGCAACCTGACCAAGGCGGCTGGCCTGTTCCAGGCTCCGCTCTCGCAGGTCGCCCGGCTGGCCGAGGCCCTCAAGGAGAAGAAGCCCGCCGAGGGCGCCCCCGCCGAGGCAGCTGCAGAAGCTCCTGCCGAAGCAGCCGCCGACGCCGACAGCTGAGGCTGACCAAACCCCACAGACCCGCGGGCCGCGATGACCCGCGTACGAACGAAAGGAAAACGCCACCATGGCGAAGCTCAGCACCGACGAGCTGCTCGACGCGTTCAAGGAGATGACGCTGCTCGAGCTGTCCGACTTCGTCAAGCAGTTCGAGGAGACCTTCGAGGTCACCGCGGCCGCCCCGGTCGCCGTTGCCGCCGCGGGTGCCCCCGGCGCCGCTGCTGCCGAGGCCCCCGAGGAGAAGGACGAGTTCGACGTCATCCTCGAGGCCGCTGGCGACAAGAAGATCCAGGTCATCAAGGAGGTCCGTACGCTGACCAGCCTGGGTCTGAAGGAGGCCAAGGACCTCGTCGACGGCGCGCCCAAGCCGCTGCTGGAGAAGGTCAACAAGGAGGCCGCCGACAAGGCCAAGGAGGCCCTGGAGAAGGCCGGCGCCACGGTCAGCGTCAAGTAAGACCGTTCCGCGCAAAGTTCTGCACAAAGGGCGGTCACCCCGATCGGGGTGGCCGCCCTTTCGCGTTCACCGGTCAGTAACCTCACCCGTCCCGGCCTCGTTGTTCCGCAGAGCACATCTGCACAGTCCGGCGCGCATCGGTGCGTTGTCCGGATGCACGTGAGGGAGTTGGTCGGTGGGCGTCGCGGTCGAGGTCGAGGGGCTCACCAAATCCTTCGGCAGCCAGGTCATCTGGTCCGACGTCACGCTCACCCTGCCGCCCGGTGAGATCTCGGTTCTGCTCGGCCCGTCCGGCACCGGGAAGTCGGTCTTCCTCAAATCCCTCGTCGGTCTGCTCAAGCCCGAACGCGGCAGCATCGTCGTCTCCGAGACCGACATCTGCCGGTGCCGGGAGCATCGGCTGTACGAGGTACGCAAGCTGTTCGGGGTCTTGTTCCAGGACGGCGCGCTGTTCGGTTCGATGAATTTGTTCGACAACATCGCCTTCCCGTTGCGGGAGCACACGAAAAAAGGCGAGCGCGAGATCCGCGGCATCGTGCTGGAGAAAATGGAAATGGTCGGCCTGCTCGGGTCCGAGCAGAAGCTGCCCGGTGAGATCTCCGGCGGTATGCGGAAACGGGCGGGCCTCGCGCGAGCCCTCGTACTCGAGCCGGAGATCATCCTCTTTGACGAGCCCGATTCCGGCCTCGACCCGGTCCGGGTCGCGTACCTCAACCAGCTGATCGTCGACCTGAACGCGCAGACCGACGCCACGTTCCTCATCGTCACGCACGACATCAACACCGCCCGGACCGTGCCGGACAATCTCGGGCTGCTGTTCCTGCGCCGGCTGGTGCTGTTCGGGCCGCGGGAGCTGCTGCTCACCTCGACCGAGCCGGTGGTCGAGCAGTTCCTGAACGGCCGGCGCGAGGGCCCGATCGGCATGTCCGAGGAGAAGGACGCGGCCCAGGTCGAGGCGGAATTGGCGACGTTGACCGCGCCGGCCGCCGCTGGTCTGGTCGCCGTACCGCCGCAGCTGGAGCCCTCGCCTGGTCTGCCGGTACGCGCGGCGGTGGCCCGCCGGCAGGAGCGGGTACGGGCGATGCTGCACACGCTGCCGCCGGCCGCGCAGGAGGCGATCCGGGCCAGCCTGCCGGACTCATCGCCGTGGCAACCGCCGGTCTCTGCACTGTGAGCGACCAGTGAGCGGTCCGGTCGCCGGCGCCGTACGGGGTAGCGGCGAGTTGTTCGCGCTCGGCCTGGATGTGGCGCGCGGGATTTTCCGCCGGCCGTTCCAGGTCCGGGAATTCATCATTCAGGCCTGGTTCATCGCCAGCGTGACGATCCTGCCGACGGCGTTGGTGGCGATTCCGTTCGGGGCGGTGATCGCGCTGCAGCTGGGTTCGTTGACGCAGCAGTTGGGCGCGCAGTCGTTCACCGGTGGCGCCTCGGTGCTGGCGATCATCCGGGAGGCCTCGCCGATCGTCACCGCACTGCTGATCGCCGGCGCCGGTGGTTCGGCCATCTGCGCCGACCTCGGCTCGCGCAAGATCCGGGACGAGATCGACGCCATGGAGGTCCTCGGGATCAACCCGATCCAGCGGCTGGTGGTGCCGCGGGTGCTGGCCGCGATGGTGGTGGCCGTACTGCTCAACGGTTTGGTCGCGATCGTCGGCGTGGGCGGCGGTTATTTCTTCAACGTCATCCTGCAAGGCGGTACGCCAGGTGCGTACCTCGCTTCGTTCGACGCGTTGGCGCAGCTGCCGGATCTGTACGCCGGCGAGGTGAAGGCGTTCATCTTCGGAGCGATCGCCGCGATTGTCGCCGCGTATAAGGGATTGAACGCCGGCGGTGGGCCCAAGGGTGTGGGTGATGCGGTGAACCAGTCCGTGGTGATCACGTTCCTGCTGTTGTTCAGCACGAATTTCGTACTCACCGCCATTTACTTCCAGATTGTGCCGGCCAAATCATGAACTGTTACCCCGGCGGCCTCCTCCGTTCCGCTCCTCGCTCGGGCCGGTGTTGTCGCTCCACATGCGATCGCACGCCCGCTGCGATGCTCGCTCCGGAGGCCGCCTCATGACAGCTACCCCGGCGGCCTCCTCCGTTCCGCGCCTCGCTCGCAGTGCCTTGTGCCGGTTTGTGTTGGCGCTCGCTGCGATGCTCGCTCCGGAGGCCGCCTCATGACAGCACGTCCGTTGGCGATCCTGGACGATCTCGGCGACCAGCTGACCTTTTACGTCAAGTCGCTGTTGTGGGTGCCGCGTACGCTCCGGCGCTACCGCAACGAGGTGCTGCGGTTGCTGGCCGAGGTCACGTTCGGCACCGGCGCGCTGGCCGTGGTCGGCGGCACGGTCGGGGTGATCAGCGTGCTGTCGTTCTTCACCGGATCTGAGGTCGGACTGCAGGGCTATCAGGGTTTGAACGAAATCGGGACGGCCGCGTTCACCGGTTTTATTTCGGCCTATTTCAATACTCGCGAAATCGCCCCGTTGGTGGCCGGCCTGGCGTTATCGGCCACGGTCGGCTGCGGTTTCACCGCGCAATTGGGTGCGATGCGGATCAGCGAGGAGATTGATGCGCTCGAGGTGATGGCGGTCCCGTCGCTGCCGTTCCTGGTGACCGCGCGCATCATCGCCGGCCTGATCGCGGTGATTCCGCTCTATATCATCGGCCTGCTCGCCTCGTACCTGTCGACCCGGATCATCGCGACTGTCTACTACGGACAGTCGACCGGTACGTACGATCACTACTTCCGGCTGTTCCTGCCGCCGGGTGATGTGCTGTGGTCGTTCGGCAAGGTATTGGTCTTTTCCGTCGTCATCGTGTTGACCCATTGCTATTACGGCTACCGCGCCAGTGGTGGGCCGGCCGGCGTCGGCGTCGCGGTCGGCCGGGCGGTGCGGACCGCGATCGTGGCGATCAACGTCATCGATTTCTTTTTGAGCCTGGCCATTTGGGGTGCGACGACGACCGTACGGATCTCGGGATGACCGCGCCGCGCCCGCTGGTTACCCGGGCCGGTTTACGCCGGGCCCGGGAAACCACGCGGCGGCGGCTGGTCGGCGTGACCTACCTGGTGATCCTGGCGTTGTTGTTGGCGTTGTCGGTCGCGATCTACCAGAAGCGGTTCGTCAAGATCGTGCCGGTGACGTTGGATGCCGACCACATCGGTAACCAGCTCAGCGTCGGCGCCGACGTCAAGCTGCGCGGTGTGCTGGTCGGCGAGGTACGCAAGGTCAGCAGCGTCGGGTCGGGCGCCCGACTGAGTCTTGCGTTGAAACCCGGTATGGCCAAGCAGATTCCGGGCAATGTGCAGGCGCAGTTGCTGCCCAAGACGCTCTTCGGCGAGCGGTACGTGGAACTGGTCGCCCCGACCAAACCGACCGCGCCGATCCGGTCCGGGGCCGTGATTCCGGAGGACCGCTCGGCCTCGGCGATCCAGGTGCAGCAGGTCTTGGACGACCTGATGCCGATCCTGCGCACGCTGAATCCCGGTCAGCTGGGCGCGACCCTGAGCGCACTGGCGGATGCGCTCGATGGCCGGGGTGATGAGTTGGGGGACAACCTGGCCCGGCTGGGCGATTACGTCGGCGCGTTGAATACCAAGCTGCCGGTGATCAAGCATGACATTTCCGCGCTGGCCGACGTCGCCGACACGTACAACGCGGCCGCCCCGGATCTGCTCGGCACGGTGCAGAACCTGTCCACCACCAGCGACACCGTGGTGGCCGAGAACAAACAGATCGACACCCTGCTGCGCAGCACGTCCGGTGTCTCGACAACCGCAACCGCCGTACTGGCCGAAAACGAATCCAACCTCATTCACCTCACCAAAACCAGCCAGCCGCTGCTGAACCTCCTGGCCGAGTACTCGCCGGAATTCCCTTGCCTGCTGCAGGGTCTGGCCGATTTCGAGCCACGGCTGGAGGACGCGTTCTCCAGCGCCGGCCCCGGGCTGCACCTCACGTTGGAGGTGGTGAAGGACCGCGGCAAGTTCGAGCCGGGTGAGTACCCGAAATACGTCGCGCATACCGGCCCGAAATGCTACGGCCTGCCTGGCCACCCGTCCGGGAACTTCCCCAACACGTACATCCCTGACGGCAGCAAACCAACGGGCCAGAGCTCGCTGCCGCTGGTCGGGTCGACCGATGCCGCATTGCAGAAGACCGGTGGCGATATCGGCGAGCAGGGCTCGCCCGCTGAAACCGACGCGGTGAAGGGCCTGATCGCGGCCGAGCAGGGGACCACACCGGGCAAGGTGTCCACATTGGACGCGGTGATGTA
>JBEDUI010000207.1:0-39912 GCA_040414495.1 Mycobacteriales bacterium | reverse complement strand
CGGTAGCGGAGCTACCGACTATTCGTACAGCGACGACAACGCCAGCCGTCGGGGTGGTGGGTGGGAGCGTGCCAGTCGTCTGGGCGCCGCGCAGCAGGCCGAGGATTTGAGAGTCACGCCCCAGCCGGTCGGGCCGCCCCGATCAGGATGGGTAGATTCGGCGCGATGTCCACTCCTGTAACCGTGATCGTGGTGACCTGGCAGGGCCGCGACCTGCTGCCCGGTTGCCTGGACTCGCTGCGCCGGCAGACCTGCGCCCATCGGCTGTTGGTCGTCGACAACGCCTCCACCGACGGCACCGCGGCGTTGCTGGCCGGCGACTACCCGGAGGCCGAGGTGCTGGCGCTGCCCCGCAACACCGGGTTCGCCGGTGGGGTGCAGGCCGGACTAGCCCGGGTCGATACGCCGTACGTCGCGCTGCTGAACAACGACGCGCAGGCCGAGCCGGGGTGGCTGGAGGCGCTCGTCAAAACGCTCGACGACGACAGCACGCTGGCCGCGGTCACCAGCCGGATGTTGCTGGTCGAACCGGCCGGCGTCATCAACAACGCCGGCGTCGGGATAAAAGCCGACGGCTACGGCTACGACCTCGGGCTGGGCGAGGCGGACGGCCCGGACTTCGACCAACCACGTGAGGTCTTCGGCTTCTCCGGCGGCGCGGCCGCACTGCGTACCGAGGTGGCCCGCGACCTCGGCGGCTTCGCCGAGCGCTTCTTCCTGTACTACGAGGACACCGACCTGTCCTGGCGGCTGCGGCTGGCCGGCCACCGGATCGACTACCAGCCGGCCGCGATCGTCCGGCACCAGCACTCGGCCTCGGCCGACCAGAGCTCGGTCGGCTTCGCGTTCCACAACGAACGCAACCGGCTGCTGATGCTGACCCGGTGCGCACCGGCCGGCTTGGCCACGACCCAACTGGCCCGGTTCCCGGTCACCACCGCGAGCCTGGCCCTCAAGCGGCTGGCCGGTCGGCCGTTGCCGCCCGGCCACCAGTTTCGTACGGGGGTACGGATCTCGGTCCTACGCTCGTATCTGACCCTGCTGCCATGGGCTTTACGGGCCCGCCGGCAGATCGGTCGGACCGTACGAATACCACGCACGAACGTCACCGCGGACTGGCTCGGACGGACCGTGGAGACGGGGCAGTCGACCATGCTGTGAGGACATCCGTACCCTTCGTGCGTATACCCTGACCCGATCGTTTCCCGACAGAGAACGGCTGTATGACCTCTCAACCGACGATCTCGACGACCGACGCAGAGCCGATCTCACGCCCGCCGGTGGCGTCCGGCACGGTCACAATCTCTTATGGCACCGAGGACAAAAAGGCGCGCCGAGGACCTGTCACGGTGGCCCGCGCCGTCGGTGGAACCGTGCACGAGAGCGTGTGGATGCACCGCGCGCTGGTCGGCAACTTCGCCCGCCGTGAGCTGAAGGCCAAGTACAAGGGCAGCGTGCTCGGCTCGCTGTGGTCGATGGTCAACCCGCTGGCGACTCTCGGTGTGTACTGGCTGATCTTCGGACTGTTCCTGAAGTTCCCGCCAGAGACCGCTGGCAACGGGCACCTGCGGAATTTCGCGATCTATCTGTTCACGGCCCTGGTCGCCTGGAACATGTTCTTCGGCCTGGTGACCGGCACTATGGGTTCGCTGATCAGTGCCGGTGGCCTGCTGCGAAAGGTCTATTTCCCGCCGTCCGCTCCGGTTTTCGGCAGCGCACTGGCGACGTTGAACCAGACCGCGATCGAATTCGGCCTACTGACCGTGGCCTTCATCCTGCTGCGCAATATCAGCTGGACGATTCTGTTCGTACCGGTCCTGCTGGTCTTTCTGTTCTGCTTCTCGCTGGGCGTGGGCCTGGCGTTATCGGTGGTGAACGCCCGATATCGGGACGTGGCGTATCTGGTCGGAATCACCCTGCAGTTGATGTTTTACATGGAGCCCATCGTCTACCCGCGCTCGTACATCGACGCGCACATTCACGGCTACCAGACCGGAAACCCGAATGTGCCTGCCACAGCGCATCCCTGGATGCACATTTACTACTGGAATCCGCTGACCAAGTTCGTCGACGCCTTCCGCGACTGCTTCTACCTGCTGAAGGTGCCGCCGGCGATGGACATTTTGGCGTTGGCGATCTGGAGTTTCGGATTGCTTGCGTTGGGCTGGTGGATTTTCGAGCGGGGTGCGCGAGAGGTGGCCGAGGAGCTGTGACGACATTCGACACTGCGAGGACCGAACCGGTGACCGAGCCCGAGCTGCCGGCGAAGTACGACCGGCTCCGTAACGACGAGACGGAGCCCGCGGTCATCGTCGAGGACGTCTCGAAGCGGTTCCGTATCTACCGCGACCGCAAGTCGAACCTCAAAGAGGCCGTCACCGCCCGCAAACGGCACACCCGCTACGACGAATTCTGGGCGCTCAAAGACGTCTCGTTCGAAATCGCCCGAGGCAGCACGTTCGGCATCGTCGGACACAACGGCTCCGGCAAATCCACCATGCTCAAGCTGCTGTCCAACATCCATCAGCCCACCTCGGGCCGGATCGAGGTCCGCGGCCGGGTCTCGGCGATGTTGGAGCTGGGCGCCGGATTCCACCCGGAGCTGACCGGCCGGGAGAACATCTTCCTCAACGGCGCGATCATCGGCATCAGCCGTAAACGCATCGAGCAGGAACTCGACACGATCATCGAGTTCTCCGGGCTCGGCGACTTCATCGACGCGCCGGTGAAGGTCTATTCCAGCGGTATGTACGTCCGGCTGGGCTTCTCGATCGCGGTCAACCTCGACCCGGAAATCCTGATGGTCGACGAGATCGTGGCCGTGGGTGACGAGGAGTTCCAGCGGCGCTGTTTCGACCATTTGCTCAAGCTGCGCCGGCAGGGCGTCACGATCATCGTGGTCAGCCACTCGATGACGTTGATCCAGCAGCTGTGCGACCGGGCCGCCTGGCTCGAGCACGGCGAGCTGAAGGCACTGGGTTCACCGAACGAGGTCATCGACAAATACCTCGAGACGGTCAACGAGGCCGAGGCCGAGCGGCTGGGCACCAAGCTCAAGGCCGAGGGCGACACGTTGCGCCGCGGTACCGGCGAGGTCGAGGTCGTGAAGGTCGAGTTCCGCGACGCCGTCGGGCACCTCGGCGTGACCGGCCGTAACAGCGAACGCTTCACCGTCCGCATGCACTACAAGGTCAACAAGCCGGTCGACGATCCGGTCTTCGGGATCGGCTTCCACGACGAGCACGGCGTGCACATCGCCGGGCCGAACAGCGACAACTCCCCGCTGCACGTGACCCGCCTGGAGAAGGACGGCTACGTCGATTTCACCGTCGACAACCTGCCGCTGGCGCCGGGCCGGTACGAGGTCAGCGCCGCCGTGGTCGACCGGTCGCAGCTACACGTGTTCGACTACCGCGACCGGGCCTTCGACCTGACGGTGCAGCCGGGACGCGCGGCCGAGGTGGTCGGCGCGATTTCGCTGGAGGGCCAGTGGGCCCAGGCCGACGAGCCGGCGGGCGCGACCAGCAACCCCACCGGCAAGAGCGCCGTTAAGCAGAACGCAGAAGCAGACGTCGACCCGGCCACGCCGGGCCGCTCGATGGACACGGAGGGCATCGCGTGAGGGTCAATCTGGGATGCGGTCTGGCCTACATGCCAGGCTGGGTCAACGTCGACGAGAGCCCAGACATCAAGGCCGATATCCACCTTGACGCGATCGATTTCATTCGCCAGTACGGCGATCAGGTCGAAGAGATCTATATGGGCCACGTGCTGGAGCACATCCTGCCCGGCGACTCGTTGACGCTGCTGAAGCTGATGAACGAGAAGCTGCCGGAAGGCGCCGTGGTCAGCGCGGTCACCCCCGACATGACCGACACCTGGCAGGCGTACCTGGATGGCGTGATCACCAGCGACGACCTGAACTTCCGTTACATCTACTCGTACGAGCAGCCCAGCCACCACGTGTGGTGCTACGACAAGGACTCGCTGGCCGAGCTGTTCAGCCGGGCCGGGTACGACGACGTCGAGCCGATCGACCCGTCGAACTGGGACCCCGTCTATCACAAGACCGGCCCCGAGTCGCGGTGGCAGTGCGGCGTGAAGGCCACGGCCAAGGGCGTACCGGTCCCGGACCTGGGCAGCCCGCCGCGGATCCGGCAGCTGTCCTTCGACGAGGTCTTCGGCTCGGTCAATGACACGGCCGAGGTCTCGGGTGTGGGCGCGCTGGCGAACGAAGAGGCCAGCCCGCAGGAGACGATGCTGCGCCGGCTGCAGGTACTGCGTGACGCTCTGGTCCGCGAGACCCAGAGCCGCGAGCTGCTGCAGCAGGAGGCGAGCGCGCTACGCGACCGGCTCAACCAACTCGACCCGCCGGTCGGGGCCGAGGCGCCCTCCAACCCGGGCGTACCGGTACCGGTGGTGCCCAAGCCGGTCGTCGCCCCGGAGCAGGCCGACCCGGCCGCGCCGGCCGCACTCGGCATGAAGGGCCGGCTGCGGGAACGGGTCAAGACCAAGCTGCCGCCCGGGTCGCGGCAACGCGAGCTGGCCCGCTCCGCCCTGCTGACCTACCGGTCGGCCATCGACTACAGCCGGCTGCTCAAGCAGGTCTGGACGCCGCCCACCGCCGAGCTCAAGGTCGACGTGCCGGAGTACGCGGAATGGCTGCAGCAGCACCGTGCGGACTCCGAGCAGCTGGGCTTCCAGCGGGCGTACGCCAACTCGCTGCCCGACCCGATGCGGGTGCACGTTCTGATCCTGCCTGGTGAGGGACCGCTGGCTCGTACGGTGCAGAGCCTCTCCGCGCAGAGCTGGCCGCACTGGCGGTGCGATGTGCTGCAGGCCGGGGTCTCCGGTGGGTCGCGCGACGAGCGGGTCAACATCGCCCAGTACGAGGGCTCACCGATCGACGCGGCGAACTACATCGTCTCCGAGGCCGAGCTGGACTTCGTGGTGCTGCTGCGGGCCGGCGACGAGCTGGCCCCGGACTGCATCTACTCGGTCGCGACCGCCGCTCACCAGGATCCGTTGATCGACGTGGTGTCCTGGGACGACGACCTTCTCAGCGCCGAAGGCGCCCACTCCGCGCCCCGGTTCCGGCCGACCCGCTGGTCGCCGGAGATGGAGCTGGAGGCCAACTACCTCGGCCGCGCGTTCGCGATCCGCCGCCGCCGCTACCTGGTGACCGGCGGGCTACGCAAGATCGCCGCCGGCGGTCCAGAGAACAGCACTGTGTACACCAATGAGCAGGCCGACGCCGCGACCTGGGACCTGCTGCTGCGCAGCAACCTGACCGACGAGCGGGTCGGCCACGTCGCCCGCGTACTCAGCTCGATCCCGCGCCGCGCGGATCGGGCCACCGGCGAGGGCGTACAGGTCGTAACCGAGCATCTGGAACGCTCCGGATGGAGCGCCGAAGCCGAGGCCGATGGCGACCGGGTCCGGGTCCGCTGGACCGAGCACGAGCTGCCCAAGGTCAGCGTGATCATCCCGACCCGGCACAGCCGGCACTACCTCTCGAAGTGCCTGCCCAGCCTGGCCGCCACCGACTACCCCGACCTCGAGGTCGTCGTCATCGACAACGGCGAGAAGCCGGTGGCCGATAAGCAGAAGTGGTACGACGAGCACAAGGGCTCGCTGGATCTGCGCACGGTGTGGTGGGACAAGCAGCCGTTCAACTACTCCGAGGTCAACAACGCCGCGGTGGCCCAGTCCACCGGTGAGGTACTGGTCTTCCTCAACGACGACACCGAGCTGGTCGACCCGGGTTGGCTGCGCGAGGTCGTCGGTTGGGCGATGCGCCCGGAGGTCGGCGCGGTTGGCGTGCAGCTGGAGGGCCCGGACGGGGAGATCCAGCACGGCGGCATCGTGCTGGCGATGGGCGGTTTCGCCGACCACCTGTTCCAGGGTATGAAGCCGGGCAGCCAGTCGCTGCTGGGGCCGACGACCTGGACCCGCAACACGCTCGCGGTCACCGGCGCCTGCCTGACCATCCGCCGGGAGCTGTTCGACTCGGTCGGCGGCTTCGACGAGCGGTTCGTCCTATGTGGCAGCGACGTCGTGCTGGGCCTGGACATGGTGTTGCGCGGCAAGCGGAACGTCGTCACCGCCGACACCCGGATCAAGCACATGGAGTCGGCCACCCGCGGCACCGACATCCCGCGGATGGACTTCTTCACCAGCTTCTGGCGCTACAACAACTGGCTGTTCGGCGGGGACCCGTACTACTCCCCCAACCTCTCGCTCTCGCACCGCGAGCCGACGATCAAGTCGGCCGACGAACCGTCGGTGGCGCGCCGGATCGGCCCGATCCTGGGGCACAACTTCGAGGTGTTCCGGCAGCAGAGCAGCGCGGCCGACTCCCGGTTCCTGGCTGACATCTGTCACGCCCTGCCGGCCGACACCGCGGCGGTGAACGCCCTGCACGCCCAGAACGCGGCGCCGTTCGAGGTGCGCTCGATCAACTGGTTCATCCCCGGCGTGGACAGCCCGTTCTACGGCGGCATCAACACGATGCTGCGGATCGCGGACAAGCTGGCCCGCGAGCACGGCGTACTGAACCGGTTCGTCACCTTCGGCGAGCCGAACGAGGACTTCCTGCGTTCGGCCATCACCGCGCCATTCCCGGCGCTGGCCAACTCCGAGATCGCCTTCTACCGGGTCGACTCGACCGCCAGCCTGGAGACGGTCCCGTACGCCGACGTCTCGATCGCGACGCTGTGGATGACCGCGTACGCGGTGACCCACTTCCCGCACACGAAACGCAAGTTCTACATGATCCAGGACTACGAGCCCGGCTTCTATCCGAACGGCACCGAGTACGCGCTGACCGAGGAGACGTACAACCTCGGGCTCTACGGCCTGTGCAACACCGAGAATCTGCGCAACGTGTACCACGACGAGTACGGCGGCAAGGGGTTTGCCTTCACGCCCGCGGTCGACGACCAGGTGTTCCACGCCCGGTGGCGGCACCAGCGCACTCCGGACGCGCCGGCGACCGTGTTCTTGTACGCCCGCCCCGGTCACTGGCGGAACTGTTGGGAGATGGCCGCGCCCGCGCTGGAGGAGCTCAAGCGCCGGCTCGGGGATCGGGTCCGGATCGTCGCGGCCGGGTCCTGGGCCACCGGCGCCGGGGCCGAGGCGGACGTGAAGCGGCTGGGCCTGCTGGACTATCAGGCGACCGGTGAGCTGTATCGGCACTGCGACATCGGCATGGCGTTGACCGTGTCCCGGCACCCGTCGTACCTGCCGCTGGAGCTGATGGCCTGTGGCGTGCCGGTGGTGGCGTTCGACAACCCGTGGGGCCACTGGCTGCTGCGCGACGGCGAGAACTGCCTGCTGGCCAAGCGGACCGCGGACAGCCTCACCGACCGGTTGGAGAAGCTGGTCATCGACCCGTCGCTGCGCAAGCGGCTGGCCGACCAGGGACTGGCCGACATCGCCGCGCACCACAGCGACTGGGACAAGGCGCTGTCGGGGATCTACGGGTATCTGTGCGACCCGGAGGGCCAGCCAGTGGACGACTCCGTCCGCCGGACCCTCACCACCACCCCGGTGGTCACCGCCCGATGAGCCGCGCGTGGGACCCGTCGCCGTGGAGACGGCATGAATAACGTCCTGGTTATCAACGACGACCGGATCGGCCCATCGATGGCCGGTCCGCCAATCCGGGCGCTGAACCTCGCCGCGGAGCTCGCGGCCGACGGCGTTGGTGAGGACGGGCGTGGTCCGGTCAACCAGGTCCGGCTGATCTCCACCCGCGGCTGCGACCTGGTCCGGGTCGACGTCGACTGCCGGTTCGTTCCGTACGAAGAACTGCGGCCGCACGTCGAGTGGGCCGACGTCGTCGTACTGCAGGGCTTCGTGATGGACAAGGCCCCGTGGATCGCCGACACCGACAAGATCATCGTCGTCGATCTGTACGACCCGATGCACCTCGAGCAGCTGGCTATGGTCGGCAGCCTCGATGCGACCACCCGCAAGGCGTTCGTACACAAGACCGTGCGGGTGCTCTCCGAACAGATCGACCGCGGCGACTACTTCCTCGTGGCGAGCGAGAAGCAGCGGGCATTCTGGCTGGGCAGCATGGCGGCGCTGGGGCGGCTCAACCCGTGGACGTACGACGAGGATCCCTCGCTCGCCAGGCGGGTGGCAGTGGTGCCGTTCGGCCTGCCGGAGCAAGGGCCTGAGCACACCGCGCACGCCATCAAGAGCGTCGTACCAGGCATCGCCAAGACCGACAAGGTGCTGCTGTGGGCCGGCGGCGTCTACAACTGGTTCGACCCGTTGACGTTGATCCACGCCGTACACGAGCTGGCCGTGACCCATCCGCAGGTGCGGCTGTTCTTCCTCGGCATGGGTCACCCCGACCCCGATATCCCGGAGATGGCCACCGCCGTGGCGGCCCGCCAGCTCGCCGATTCACTCGGCGCCACCGGCAAGACGGTCTTCTTCAACGAGGGCTGGGTCGATTACGAGGCGCGGCAGAACTTTCTGATGGACTCCGATATCGGCGTCAGTACGCACGCCGAGCACCTGGAGACCACGTTCTCGTTCCGAACCCGGATGCTGGACTACCTGTGGGCCGGGCTGCCGATGATCAGCACGCAGGGCGACTCGTTCGCGGAGCTGATCGAGGCCGAGGGCCTGGGACTGACCGTGCCCGAGCGTGACGTGGCCGCTCTGGCCGAGGCGCTGCGCCGGTTGCTGGACGATCCGGTTCTGGCCGGCGACAGCCGCTCGGCCGTGGCCCGGGTACGCCAGCAGTTCACCTGGCCCCGGGTGGCCGAGCCGCTGGTGGAGTTCTGCCGGGCGCCCTCCCGTGCTCCGGATACCGGTCAGCAACGGCTCGAAGTGCCGAACCTGGCGCCGGTGTCGTTGCGCGGTGATCTGGCGTTGTTCCGGGGCTATCTGCGGAACGGTGGCGCCCGCGAGGTCGCCCGGCGGGCCCGCGGTCGGGTCTCCCGCGTCATCCGGGAAGCTCGTCACTGACGACGCCGACTCGGGCGGTACGGCGGCTATCTGTGGCTTCGTATGCGACCGCTGTGGCGGCCTGATGGCGGGACGGGATGGGAGTGACCGGGATGCGGATCGGCCTGGACGCGACGCCGCTGTTGGGCACGCGGACCGGCGTCGGCCGCTATACCCAGCACCTCATCGAGGCGCTGGCGGCCGGCGACGACCCGATCGTGGCGACCGCCTTCACCCTGCGCGGTGCGGGCGATCTGGCCTCGGCCGTGCCGGCCGGTGTACTCCCCCGGCATCGGCCGGTCCCGGCCCGGGCACTGCAGGCGGCGTGGGCGAGAACGGCATTCCCGCCAGTGGAATGGCTGTGCGGCCGGGTCGATGTCTTCCACGCCACCAACTTCGTACTACCGCCGACCCGCCGCGCCGCCGGCGTGGTGACCGTGCACGACCTGACGTTCCTGCGGTACCCGGAGACGGTCAACGCGGCCACGCTGCGGTACCAGACCCTGGTCCCGCGCAGCATCCGGCGGGCGGCCGTGGTCTGCACGCCCAGCGCCGCGGTGGCCGAGGAGGTGCGCGAGATCTACCCGGACGCGCAGGTCGTGGTGACGCCGCTCGGGGTGGACGAGTCGTGGTTCGAGGTCTCCCCGCCGACCGAGAAGTGGCGGCGCGAGCACGGTCTGCCCGATGAGTACGTGGTGTTCGTCGGCACCCGGGAGCCACGCAAGAACCTGCAGACACTGCTGGCGGCGTATGCGTTGCACCCCGACCTGCCGCCGCTGGTGCTGCCTGGTCCACCGGGTTGGGGTCCGGCCCTGGACCTGGCCGGAGTGCCGGCCGAGGCGGTGATCACGCCGGGGTACCTGGACCAGCCGACGTTGCAGCGCACGGTGGCTGGCGCCCGGGCGTTGGTGTTGCCCTCGCTGTACGAGGGGTTCGGGTTGCCGCCGTTGGAGGCGTTCGCCTGCGGTACGCCGGTGGTCGCCAGCGACATCCCGGTGATCCGCGAGGTGACCGGCGGGCACGCCCGGCTTGTTCCGCCGCGCGACCCGGAGGCGCTGGCCGACGGGTTGGCCAAGACCCTGGCCCGGCCGAAGGATCCGGAGCTGATCGAGGGGCGGCGTAAGCACGCCCGGCAGTGGACCTGGCAGCGCTGCGCCGCCACCACCCGCGCCGCGTACCGCCTCGCCACCCGCTGACCGGCACGCTCAGCACACCCGAAAAGTCATCACTGGCTGGTCCGGCACCGTCAAACGCAGGAAGATCGACCCGAAACCGCCGACACAGCGGCAGAACTGCCGGGCCGACCCAACCCCGACCGGGCAAATTTCGCTGTTCTGTAACGATTTTCGCGTTTGAGTCGATCAACGTAGCGCCGGGCCTTTCGAGCCGGTGGGTCGCGGTAGGGGTTCGCGGCAAAAGCGCAACCGCAAGACGAAGCAACCTCGCATTAGGTCACTCAGACCTAAACGCGCCGGATATTTAGCGGACCCCCTGCTAGCGGACGACGCAGCGACCCGATACAGTACGAACGCATCGCACACGCCTGATCACCGTGTGTGAGGCGCACTAATGACGGAGCATCAACTCAGGGGTGCTCCACACTGGAGAGGGGATCTCAACATGCACGCACACGGTGGCTTCCTTGGCCTCGTCCTGAACATCGGCCTCGGCCTGTTCGGCGCCAGCTGGTAAAGGAAGATACGCACTAAAAAGGGGGCTCTCGCTCGGCGAGAGCCCCCTTTCGTATGCCCAAGATTAGGGCCGTAGCGCCGCCCCCGCGGTCCGGAACGCCTCGCGCAGCGCGTCCCGCCAGTGCGGCAGCGGCGGCAGGCCAGCGTCCGCCCAGGCACGGCCGGAGAGCACCGAATACGCAGGCCTCGAAGCCGGTGTCGGATAGGCCGCGGTCGTTGTCGGGTGCACCCGCGCCGGGTCGGCGCCGAGCTCCTCGAAGACCGCCCGGGCCAGCCCGCACCAGGTCGTCTCACCGGCGTTGGTGCAGTGGTAAATCCCGGCCGGCGCCGACGAATCGGCCAGCACCACCAAGCCGCGGGCCAGGTCGGCCGACCAGGTCGGCGAGCCCCGCTGATCGTCCACCACGTCGAGCGTTTCCTTGCTCTGCTCGAGGCGGGCCATCGTCTTGACGAAGTTCTTGCCGGTCGCGCCGTAGACCCAGGCGGTACGCACGATGTACGCGTCCGGGCAGGCCTCGCGCACCCGCTGCTCGCCCTCCAGCTTCGTCGCGCCGTACACCGACCGCGGCCCGGTCGGGTCGTCGACCTCGTACGGCGCGGTGGCGTTGCCGGCGAAGACATAGTCGGTCGAGACATGCACGAACCGCGCGCCGAGCTGGGCGCTGACCGCGGCGAGCGCCGCCGGATAGGTCACGTTACCGACCCGGGCGCCCTCCTCATCGGTCTCGGCCGCGTCGACGGCGGTGTACGCGGCCGCGTTGATGACGACCGCCGGTGCCAACTCAGCGACGGTCTTGGCCACCGCGTCGGCGTCGGTCACGTCGACGTCGCTGCGGCTCAACGTCACCACGTCCGCGCCTTCGAGCACACGCTGCAGGTCGGTGCCGAGCTGGCCCCGGGCTCCGGTGATCAGCCAGCGGGTCATCGGGCGGCCGGCGTCTGCTTCTTCAGCGGCTCCCACCAGCCACGGTTGTCCCGGTACCACTGCACGGTCTGCGCCAGACCCTCCTCAAAGGACACCTGCGGGGCGTAGCCCAGGCCGGCCAGCTTGGCGTGGTCGACCGAATAGCGGCGGTCGTGGCCCTTGCGGTCCTCGACGTACGTGACCCGGTCCCAGCCCACGCCGCAGGCGTCCAGCAGCAGGCCGGTCAGCTCCTTGTTCGTCAGCTCGCGGCCGCCGCCGATGTTGTAGTACTCGCCGGGCTGCCCCTTCTCCAGCGCCAGCTGGATGCCACGGCAGTGGTCGTCCACGTGCAGCCAGTCCCGCACGTTCAGCCCGTCGCCGTACAGCGGGACGGTGCCGCCGTCGATGAGGTTGGTGACGAACAGCGGGATGACCTTCTCCGGGAACTGGTACGGCCCGTAGTTGTTCGAGCAGCGGGTCACCGAGATGTTCAGCCCGTACGTACGGGCGTAGGCGCGCGCGAGCAGATCCGCGCCGGCCTTGGCCGCCGAGTACGGCGAGTTGGGCTCCAGGATGTGGTCCTCCTGCCAGGAGCCCTCCGGGATCGTGCCGTACACCTCGTCGGTCGAGACGTGCAGCACCCGGGAGACGCCGTGCCGCAGCGAGGCGTCGAAGACCTGCTGCGCGCCGACGAAGTTGGTCAACGCGAAGTCGGCGGCGCCGGTGATGGATCGGTCGACGTGGGTCTCGGCGGCAAAGTTGATCACCATGTCGTGCCCGGGCAGAACCTGATCCAACGCGGCCGCGTCAACGATGTCGCCCTGAACGAACCGATAGCGCGGATTGTCGGCCACTGGATCCAGATTCGCCAAGTTGCCCGCATAGGTCAGTTTGTCGAAGACTGTCACCTCAACGTCTTCAAAGCCCGGATAGCCGCCGGAGAGGAGGGTCCGCACGTAGTGGGAGCCGATGAAGCCAGCGGCACCGGTGACGAGCAGGCGCATGAGTGTCGATCCTTAGTAAGACGATGGCTGGACAACGAGACGGTACGCAGGCTCGGCCAGCCCCGGCACCGACCCCGCCGCCCGTCGGGTTTCGCGCCAGTGTGGCAGACCGCAGGCGGGCCCTCCGTCGTGACCCACTCGTTACCCGTCGCTAGTGTGACGCGTTGTCCCCGGGTGAACAGGCCGGGTCGTCCGCGGGGGTGGCGCGGCAACCGATTCAGGGCATGGTCGGCGGCCAGACCGAACGAGGAGCGTACGTGAGCGACGACCCGATGGACCCGAGCCGGTCCTCAGCGCCGTTGCCGCGCCATCTCAATCCGCGTCGCGGCGGCTCGTCCAGCCGTTCTGGCCGTTCCAGAAGCGGTGGCCGGCATTCGGCTGAGTTCGCCGCGCTGCCGCCGAGCCTCGATCCGCGCGGCGGTCATACCTCGCGCCATGGCCGGCACAAGCCGGCTCGCTACCGGCGGCGAGGCGGCCCGCTGGCGATGACCGGCAAGATCGTCGCGGCCGTGTTGTCGGTCACGATCTTCATCACCTCCGGCGCGATGTGGGCCACCACCGGACGCAACCTGCATCCGGCCACCATCCAGGCGATCCCGACCGACGACGGACCGTCGAACGTACCGAAGGACAAGGACGGCAAGTCCGAGAACATCCTGGTGGTCGGCAACGACAGCCGCGCCGGCCTGTCCGCCGCCCAGTTGCAGGAGGTCGGCACCGACGCCACCCCGGGCCTGGACACCGACACGATCCTGCTGGTGCACCTGCCGGCCGACGGCAGCAAGGCGACGATCATCTCGTTCCCCCGAGACTCCTATGTGGACATTCCGGGCTACAAGAAGAACAAGATCAACAGTGCGTACGCCGACGGCGCCTGCCTGCCGGCGGGCAAACCCGAGCGCGACTGCGGCAGCGCGTTGTCCAAGACCGCCCGCGGCGAGGGCGCGCAGGAGCTGATCCGCACCGTCAGCGAGCTGACCCAGCTGCACATCGACCACTACGTCGAGGTGAGCCTGCTCGGCTTCTACACGATCAGTAACGCGCTGGGCGGCGTGAACGTCTGCCTGGCCCGCCGTTGGTACGACCCGCAGTACGAGTCCGGCATCGACGTTCCGGCCGGGAACGTCAACCTCAAGGGCAAGTTGGCGCTGGCCTTCGTCCGGGAAAGACACGGCCTGCCCGGCGGTGACCTGGACCGGATCCGCCGGCAGCAGGCGTTCATCGGCGCACTGATCCGCAAGGTGCTCTCGGCCAATACGCTGCTCAACCCGGTGAAGGTGAACCACCTCGTACAGGCCGTCTCCAACTCGCTGACCCTGGACAAGGATCTCAAGCCGTTCGACCTGCTGGACCAGATGCGCAACGTCGCGGCCGGCAACGTCACGTTCACCACGATCCCGAACGAGGGGAACGGCAAGACGTCTGACGGCAAGGACGTGCTCCTGATCGACCCGGCCAAGGTCCAGTCGTTCGTCGACAAGATGATCGGCGCGGCCGATCCGGCCGCCCGGCCGAAGGCGACGCCCACGCACCCCGCCGCACCCAAGACCGTGTCGCGCGCCTCGGTCAAGGTCGAGGTGTTGAACGGGACATCGCAGGAGAACCTGGCCACCACGACCGGCACCGCGTTGACCAACGCCGGCTTCAGCGTGACCGGCACCGGAAACGCTGACCGGCAGGACTACAGCCAGAGCACGATCCAGTACGCCAGCGGGGAGGAGGCCGCGGCTCGGACGTTGGCCTCGGTCGTGCCGGGCGCGACGATCAGCGCCAACAGCTCGCTGACCAGCGGGGTCAACCTGGTCCTCGGCTCGGACTTCACCGGTATCAAACCCGTGAGTGCGTCGCACTCGACCGGCACCACGCACTCGGACCCGCCAGTCGGCAGCCGACCGACCACGCCGAAGGCGACCAGCACCACCAAGGCCGAGACCAGGACCGCGGCCAGCAACAGCTGCGTGAACTAACCAGCTGGGCGAACTCGACCTGTCGCCAGCGGTGAGCTGAACGCGACGAATCGCCGCCGTCGCGGTAACCGGGGAATGGCGCATGCCGCGGTTACCCTGGGTCTGCGGTTGGGCCAACCGACCCGCCCATCGGGGCGTCGTACAGGGGGAAGAACGCCGCACTGCCGGCGCAGTAAACCGGGAGATCCCGTGACCAACCCGACAAATCGCTCCTCAGACCTGCCTCCAGAACTCGATCCGCGACGGCCTCGACGCCGGCCGGCGGACACGGGCGGTGATCAGTCACCGGCCCCAGCCCGCCGGCCTTCCCGCGAAGACCCGACCGCAGCTCGCCGACCCGGCCGCGAAGACCCGGCCGAACGCCTGCGCCGCGCTGGCTTCCGGGACAACGGCGGGTCCGATCGTCGGCCAACCGGGCGCGATGGTGGCCGGCCGCCGGGTCCGCCCCCGCGGCGTCGTACCGGCGGCCCAGGCGGTCCTGGCGAATCCGGCGGACCAAGCGGTTTCAATCGGGCCCGGCTCACCCGCGGATTGAAAATCGCCGGCGCGGTCGCGGCTGTCGTGGTGCTGGTCATCTCCGGCGCGATGTGGAACTTCTACCGCAGCTTCAACACCCAGATCACCCACATCGACGCCGTACCGGCCGGTGCCAGCAGCGGCTCGGGCCAGAACATCCTGCTAGTCGGCAACGACAGCCGCGCCGGTCTCTCGGCCGCGGAGCTGAAGGATGTGGCGACCCAGGCCGAGTCCGGGCTGAACACCGACACGATGCTGCTGGTACACATCCCGGCCGACGGCCGGCAGGCGACCGCGGTCTCGATGCCGCGCGACTCCTGGGTCAATATCCCCGGCGTCGGCATGGAGAAGCTCAACGCCGCGTACGCCAACGGCGCCTGCGCCAACGGTTGCGGCGCGCACCTGACCACCGCGCAGAAAGAGGCCGGCGCGCGGAAGCTGGTCGAGACCGTCGATCAGCTCTCCGGTCTGCACATCGACCACTACGTCGAGGTCGGCCTGCTCGGTTTCTACAAGATCACCAACGTCCTGGGCGGTGTCACCGTCTGCCTCAAGGAGCCGGCCAAGGACCACTACTCCGGCATCGACCTGCCGGCCGGCGTGCAGACGATCAAGGGCACCCAGGCGCTGGCGTTCGTCCGGCAGCGGCACGGGTTGGTCGGCGGCGACCTGTCCCGGGTCAAGCGGCAGCAGGCGTTCCTGTCCGCGGTCGCCGACAAGGTGCTTACGGCCGACACGTTGCTCAAGCCGTGGAAGCTCAAGCCGTTGCTGGACTCGGTGGCCACGTCACTGACCGTGGACAAGGACTTCGACCCGGTCGGCGAGCTGGAACGGCTGCGGGAACTGGCCGCCGGCAACGTCAAGTTCGAGACGATGCCGGTCGGTAGCAGTCAGTACTTCAACGGCAAGGATGCGTTGCAGGTCGACCCGGCCAAGGTGAAGGCGTTCTTCGCCGGCGTGGCCAAGGGTTCAGTTTCCAGCTCGGCCGGCAAGAGCTCGTCGGGTTCTTCGGCCCCGGCTGCTACGACAGTGCCGCGTAGCAGCATCACCGTGCAGGTGCTCAACGGCGGCAGCATTCCGGGCCTGGCCGCCAAGACGAATACGCAGCTACAGCAGGCCGGGTTCCAGACCACCACGCCCGGCAACGCCCCGCCCGGGAACTACAGCAAGCCCGAGATTCACTACGCCCCCGGTCAGGTTGATTCGGCCAAGACGCTGGCCGGCGTTGTGCCCGGTGCCGTGCTGAAGCAGGACAGCTCGCTGGGCACCACGTTGCATCTGATCGTGGGCAACGGGTTCGGCGGCGTGCACGGCGCGAGCTTCGTCCTGCCGCACGGCAACGGCGGCTCGGGCATGGTCGCGGCCGGGTCGAGCAGTCCGCTCATGCTGGCCGCGGCGGGTACGAAGACGTCCGGGCCGGCCTGCGTCGACTGACCCATGGCGGCCTGAGATTCTCACGGCATTGACAGCTGTCCGTAACGCCCGTCTGGTAGACCTGAGCTGATGGCCCCCACCGATGTGCTGCTCGCCGACGCGTTGCAGCGTGACCCGACCCGCCCGCTGTTGACGTACTACGACGACGCCACCGGTGAGCGGGTCGAGCTGTCCGCGACCACGCTGGCCGGGTGGGTGGCCAAGTCGGCCGGGCTGCTGCAGGACGAGCTGGCGACCGAGCCGGGCGACCGGGTCGCGCTGCTGCTCCCGGCACATTGGCAGTCCGCCGCGATCCTGCTGGCGACGTGGTCGGTCGGCGGCGTAGTGGGTTCCGACCCCTCCGGCGCGGCCGTTGTGTTCTGCGACGCGGACCGGCTCGAACGGGCCCGTTCGGCCGGCGCCGGTGAGGTGGTCGCGCTGTCGCTGGCCCCGCTCGGGCGGCCGTTCGCCCAGCCGCCGGAGGGCGCCATCGATTACGCCGCTGTGGTGCCCGGTCAACCGGACGTCTTCACCCCGTACGCGGACATCGGCCCCGACGCACCGGCATTCGAGCTGGCCGGCCGGACCGGTACCGCCGCCGAGGTGCTGACCGAAAGCCGGGCGGCCGCCGACCGGGCCGGTATCAGCGCCACCGACCGGGTCATGACAACGCTGTCGTGGAGCGGATTCTCCGATTGGCGGGATGGCTTTCTGGCCCCGCTCGCGGCCGGCGCCTCGATCGTGATGTGCGCGCACGCCGACCCCGCGGCATTGAACCGGCGCCGGGAAACAGAACGCGTAACGATGATTCTTACTCCGAGCGACGTGCCTTCGCACAGCCGATAGAGTCAACAGCACACGTCGGGAGGAGCATCAGGTGGACAAAGTCGCAGGCAGCGCCGCCGAAGCGATATCCGACATTGCCGCCGGTGCGACCATTGCCGTCGGGGGTTTCGGTCTGTGCGGCATACCAGAAGTGGCAATAGAAGCGCTCCACAAAACCGGCGTCAACGACCTGAAGATCATTTCCAACAACTGCGGTGTCGACGACTGGGGACTGGGCGTTCTACTCGCCGATCACCGTATCTCCCGAATGACGAGTTCGTACGTCGGGGAAAACAAAGAATTCGCCCGACAATTCCTCTCCGGCGAGCTCGAGGTCGAGCTCTGTCCGCAAGGGACACTCGCGGAACGCTTACGTGCCGGCGGTTGCGGAATTCCCGCGTTCTATACGATGGCCGGCGTCGGCACTCAGGTCGCCGACGGTGGATTGCCCTGGCGGTACGGTTCGGACGGTTCGATCGCGCTTGCCTCACCGCCGAAGGAAACGCGTACGTTCGAGGGTCGGGAATACGTTCTGGAAGAAGGCATCGTCGCGGATTTCGCCCTCGTTCGGGCGGCAATAGGCGACCGCCACGGCAATTTGGTATTCCATGAATCGACCCGTAATTTCAATCCGCTCTGCGCTATGGCCGGCCGGATAACAATTGCCGAAGTCGAAGAACTTGTCGAGCCGGGCGCAATTCTGCCGGAAAACGTCCACACACCGGGCATTTACGTGCAGCGAATCATTGGTCCGGTCGGTACCGGCGCCAAACGGATCGAACGGCGGACGACCCGACCCCGGGGAGCTGCATAACAATGGCTCTCACCCGTAACCAGATGGCCGCCCGCGCCGCCGCCGAACTGTCCGACGGGCAATACGTGAACCTGGGAATCGGCCTGCCGACCCTGGTCCCCAATTACCTGCCCGAGGACGTGACCGTGGTGCTGCACAGCGAGAACGGTCTACTCGGCGTCGGCCCGTATCCGTATGAAGGCGAGGAAGACGCCGATCTGATCAATGCCGGAAAAGAAACGGTGACATTGTTGCCGGGCGCGTCTTTCTTTGATTCGGCATTGTCGTTCGGAATGATCCGTGGTGGACATATCGACACGGCAATTCTCGGGGCGATGCAGGTGTCGGCGCGCGGCGACCTGGCCAATTGGATGATCCCCGGCAAGATGGTCAAGGGGATGGGCGGCGCGATGGACCTGGTGCACGGGGCCAAGCGCGTGATCGTGCTGATGGAGCACGTGGCCAAGGACGGCACGCCGAAAATCGTGGACGAATGCACGCTGCCGCTGACCGGAAAGGGCTGTGTGCAGCGCATTATCACTGACCTGGCCGTACTCGACGTCACCGCCGAAGGGCTGGTGCTTACGCAGATCGCGCCCGGCGTCGGGGTCGACCAGGTACGGGATCAGACGGCGCCACCGCTTATTGTCGGCGAGTCGGTGGACACGATCCAGATCTCGGTGAGCGTATGACCGGATCACAGTGTGCAGGGTGCGATTGCGCCCGATTTCTTCTCTCGGGGGCAGTGGCATGACGTTCTCGATCGTGGCGCACGATCCGCACACCGGGCAGATGGGTGTGGCGATCGCGACGCGGGCACTGGCCGCCGGGCGGGCCGTGCCGTGGGCCCGGGCCGGGGTCGGTGTGGTGGCGACGCAGGCGCAGACCAACCGGACCTACGGCGGCAAGGGCCTGCAGCTGATGCAGGACGGGCTCTCGCCCCGTGACGCCCTGGACCAACTGCTGTCCGAGGACCGTAGCCCGGCCCAGCGGCAGGTCGCGATCCTCGGCGCCAACGGCGAGGTAGCGGCCTGGACCGGCGGCTTCTGCCTGTCGGCCTGCGGGCATGTGACCGGTAAAGGCTTTTCGGCCCAGGGCAATACGCTCGCCTCCCGCTCGGTCGTGCCAAGCATGGCTGAGGCGTACAACGAGAGCAGTGGTCCGCTGGCACAGCGGCTGTTGACGGCATTGCTGGCGGCCGAGGAGGCCGGCGGCGACGTGCGCGGTCGGCAGTCGGCGGCGCTGATCGTGGTCGAGGTCAAGCAGACCGATGAGTGGTGGAACGCGGTCCCGATCGACCTGCGGGTGGACGACCACCGCGACCCGATCGCCGAGTTGCAGCGGCTGTACGACCTGCAGCGGGCGCATGAGGGCGGCGACTGGGCCGCGTTGGGCGATGCGGCGCCGGCCGACTCCCGTGGCCTGTACCGGGCGTTGGAGGCGGCCCGGCGCGGGGACGCCGCCGCCACCCGGCACGCCCTGGATGACCTGCGGGAACAGCCCGGTATGGACGCGGTGATCCGGCGCCTGCGGCAACGCACCGCGCATTCCCGCGAGCGGGTCGACGATGCTCAGAATGGTGAGTCGCACCATTCGACTTCGGCCCGGCGCTCGGAGATCGTCTGGCCCAGCGGCGCCGCCCACGCCGAAATGGCCGACTGACCCATTTCAGCCGCGCTGGGAATTGCTTTCTCGACGCCCCGGCCTACAACGTGCCGGCCAACCGCGGCACCGAAATCGACCTGAGCCAGTTGCCCCACGACCGTCCGACATACCTCTCGGTGGCGTGTGTGACTCTGCTCCATCCGTTGGAGCACAGTCACACACGGTTGGCCGAGCTGGTGCCGTCGCGCGGCGGAAATGCTATTTCAGCAACTGGCGGGCCATGACCATGCGCTGGATCTGGTTGGTGCCCTCGTAAATCTGGGTGATCTTGGCGTCGCGCATCATGCGTTCGACCGGGAAATCCTTGGTGTACCCGTACCCGCCAAACAGCTGGACCGCATCGGTCGTCACCGACATCGCCACATCCGAGGCCAGGCATTTCGCCGCCGCCGAGATGAACGTCAAGTCCTTCTCGCCGCGTTCGGCCTTGCTGGCGGCGACATAGATGAGCTGCCGGGCCGATTCGGTGTGCATCGCCATATCGGCCAGCATGAACTGCACGCCCTGGAATTCGGCGACCGCCTGGCCGAATTGCCGGCGTTCCTTCACGTACGCCACCGCCGCGTCAATTGCGCCCTGGGCAATTCCGACCGCCTGGGCACCGATCGTCAACCGGGTGTGATCCAGGGTGCGGAGCGCCGTTTTCAAACCCGTTCCCGGTTCACCGATAATGCGGTGCGCCGGAATTCGGCAATTCTCGAAATAAATCTCGCAGGTCGGTGAGCCTTTGATACCAAGCTTCTTTTCCTTGGTACCGACGGAAAAACCCGGATCATCCTTGTGCACGACAAAGGCCGAGACTCCACGGGAACCTGCGGAAGGATCGGTTTTCGCCATCACCGTGTAATACGTCGAAACGCCGGCGCCGGTGATCCAGCATTTGGTGCCGTTCAGGACCCAGGAGTCGCCGTCCGGCACGGCGCGGGCACGCATCGAGGCGGTGTCGCTGCCGGCCTCGCGTTCGGATAAGGCGTACGAAGCCATCGCTTCACCCGAGGCGATCGGGGGCAGCACCTCTCGTTTGAGCTCCTCCGATCCGGCCAGCAGCAACGGAACGGTCGCGAGTTTGTTCACCGCGGGAATCAGCGAACTGGACGCGCAGGCCCGGGCGACCTCCTCGATCACAATGCAGGTCGCGATCGAATCCGCCCCGGCTCCCCCGTACTCCTCCGGAATATGCGTCGCGTGCAGATCGGCGCGGACCAGCGCGTCGTACACATCCCAGGGGAACTCGGCGGTGGCGTCGATCTCCGCCGCCCGGGGCGCGATCTTGTCCTCGGCCAGCGCGCGGACCGTCTCCCGGAGCAGGTCGTGCTCTTCGGTGAGCCGGTACGTTCCGAAGTCCGGATCCATGGCAATCAGCCTTTCCGTACGGACAACAGCGGAGCCGTTACTCACGAGTAGGCCTCGCTATCGATGCACTCTACGACGTGTTGCCCAGCCCGGGACAGACACCACAAGACACCCTGGCCTACCCTTCACGCACAAGACGACGCTGTCCGGGGGCAGCGCGTCCGCTGTCCGAGGAGTCCGTCCAGGGAGTCTGACCAAGTGACCACACCGACAAACCCGTCCGCTGGGCGTCCGCGCCTGTCCGTCATCGGCACCGGCTACTTGGGTGCGACCCATGCCGTGTCGATGACCGAGCTCGGTTTCGAGGTCATCGGCGTCGATGTCGACGCGGCCAAGATCGCCCAGTTGAGTGCGGGTGAGGTGCCGTTCTACGAGCCCGGGCTCGACGAACTGCTGCGCAAGAACCTGGCCACCGGCCGGCTGCGCTTCACCACGTCGTTGGCCGAGGCCGCGGACTTCGCCGACATACATTTCATCTGCGTCGGCACACCGCAGAAACACGGCGAGTACGCCGCCGACCTCACCTACGTCGACGCCGCCGTCGAGGGCTTGGCCCCGCACCTGACCCGCCCGGCCCTGGTCGCCGGGAAGTCCACCGTCCCGGTCGGCACCGCGGCCCGGCTGGCCCAGCGGCTGCGGGAGCTGGCCCCGGCCGGCGACCAGGTCGAGCTGGCCTGGAATCCGGAGTTCCTGCGCGAAGGCTTCGCGGTCGAGGACACGCTGCGCCCGGACCGGTTGGTCTTTGGCGTCGCGTCCGAGTCGGCCGAGGCGCAGCTGCGCGCCGCGTTCGCGCCGGTCATCGAGAACGGCTGTCCGGTCGTGGTGACCGACTACGCCACCGCCGAATTGGTCAAGGTTTCGGCCAACTCGTTCCTGGCCACCAAGATCTCGTTCATCAACGCCATGGCCGAGGTGTGCGAGACCGTGCACGCCGACGTCACGCAGCTGGCCGAGGCGCTGGGTTACGACGACCGGATCGGCGGCAAGTTCCTGCGCGCCGGCCTCGGCTTCGGCGGCGGCTGCCTGCCCAAGGACATCCGGGCGTTCATGGCCCGCGCCGGCGAGCTCGGAGCCGACCAGGCGCTGGCGTTCCTCAAGGACGTCGACGAGATCAACATGCGCCGCCGGGCCCGGACCGTGGACCTGGGCCGGGAGCTGCTGGACGGCTCGTTCCACGGCTATACGGTCGCTGCCCTCGGCGCCGCGTTCAAGCCCAACTCCGACGACATCCGCGACTCGCCGGCCCTCGACGTCGCGGCGAACGTGCACCGGCACGGTGCCCGGGTCGTCGTCTACGACCCCGCCGCCAATGAGAACGCCCGGCGCGCCCACCCGGAGCTGGAGTACGCCGGCTCCACGCGGGAAGCGGTCACCGGCGCCGACCTGGTACTGCTGCTCACGGAGTGGAACGAATTCCGCCAGATGAGCCCGGACGCGTTGTCGGCCGTGGTCAAGTCGCGCAACATCGTCGACGGCCGCAACGCCCTCGACCCGGAGACCTGGCGCGGCGCCGGCTGGACGTACCGCGCGCTCGGCCGCCCGTAAGGGATTGGCGTAACTCCAAGCACAGCGAACGTGGCAACGGAAGTGCTTTGATCGGCTACGTAAGCATTCTGTTGTCACGTTCGCGGGTCTCGGGCCGCGGGCAAGGAGGCCGTCGTGCCGGTAGGCGACGCACAGACGATCGAACGGGTACTGCGCCACGAGGTCTGGGCCGTGGTCGGCCTGACCAACACCACGAGCCGGCCGGCGTACGGCGTGGCCCGGTTCCTGCAGGAGCGGGGTAAGCGGATCGTGCCGGTCAACCCGCGCGGCGAGAGCGTGCACGGCGAGCCCGGGTACTCCGCGCTGGCCGACATACCATTCCACGTCGATGTGGTCGACATCTTCCGGCGCAGCGAGCAGGCCGGCGCGCACGTCGACGAGGCGATCGCGATCCGCGCTGGGGCGGTATGGCTGCAGCTCGGCGTGATCGATGAAACAGCGGCCAAGCGGGCCGATGCCGCCGGACTGGACGTGGTCATGGATCACTGCCCGGCTATCGAATGGGCGGCGCACGGCCCGCATTAGGGAAGTTGGGTACTTGGTGCCGCGTCCGTACCTTAGGCACGGCAAAATCAGGTTTATGAAAATCGTGGGGGGAACTCTGGTCCTGTCCGCTCTGCTGGCCTGCGTGGCCGGCTGCACCAGTACGAACCCGGGCAAGGGCACCGCCGTATCGGGCTCGGGCAGCGGGAAATCAGCCAGCGCACCGGCGCCTACCGCCGCTCCTGGGTTGTCCCCGGCGGCGTACCGGGCCAAGCTCGCCGCCGCGGGCCGGCCGCTCAACTCCGCGTTAGGGCAGATCCCGAAGGCACGGGCGCTGGCCGTGCTGGGCGCGCGGGTCGGGCAGGCGCAACGGGCCGCCGCCCGCGCCGTGACCGTACTCGCGGCGGTTGACCCGCCGGCAGCGGTCAGGGCCGAGCACGGTGCCGTCGTATCCCAGCTGCGCCGGCTGGACACCGAACTGGGCACGCTCGCCACTGACGCGCACGATCAGCAGCTGTGCGCGGCGTCCTCGGTACTGTCCTCGTTCGGTCGGATGGCCGGTCCCGGCGGGCTGGCGCATGCGATCCACAACCTGGCGGTCAAGGGCTACCGGCTGCGGGTCAGCGTCCCGACGACGCCGGCGCACGGCACGCCGCGCCCGGGCACCGGGACGTACCTGCACAAGGGCGACCGCTCCGGCAGCGGCCAGCTCACCGTGCAGAACGGCAGCACGACCGATGCCGTGATCACGTTGGCGGTCGGCAGCCACGCCCGGTTCTCGGTATTCATCCGGCACGGCGCGACGTACAAAGTCCCCCGCATCAACGACGGCACCTACGCGGTGTATTACGCCAGCGGCGCCGACTGGGACAGCACCAGCGGCACGTTCGCCCGCGGATGCGCGTACACCAAATTCGACAAGCCGCTCGCGTTCGCCACCAGGTCGGTGTCGGGCGGGATCGAATACAGCAGCTGGAGCATCAGCCTGCAGCCGGTCCGCGGCGGTACCGCCAGCACCAGCAAGGTCGATCCGCGCCATTACCCGCACTAAAGTACCCGCACTAAAGCCCGCGTTTGATAACCCGCGCGCTGTACTTGTTGATCATGAAGTTCCCGACGAAATGCCCGGCGTGTCGTCGGCGTGTCGAGCAGGGAACTTCATGATCAACAAAATCAAGGCTGCTGTTACGCGCCGTCGTAGGCGAAATGCTTTCCTGGTACGTAAGCAGGCCGCGGCTGATACGCATTTACCCCCGGGTTGCCGCGCAGATGAAATGCGCTCGGATACGGCTGTTCGTCCGCCGTGATCCGGGTCGAGGTCGGGATATAGCGAATGGTCAGCCCGCAGCGGCGCTTGGGCGAGGTGTTGGCATTACTGCCGTGCATGATGTTCGGGTGGTGCACCTCGACGTCGCCGGGGTTGAGAATCAGGTCGACTGCCTTGGCTTCGTCGACGTCGACGTCGCTCTGCGAGCCGAGCACATTGTCCACGTCCTTGTTGTCCCGCAGCCCATGCAGTCCCTCTTTGTGGCTGCCGGGAATGACGCGCATACAGCCGTTTTCCGGTGTCGATTCGTCAACCGCCAACCACAGCGTCACGACCTCCATCGGCTCCAACGGCCAGTACGCACCGTCCTGATGCCACAACACCGGTTGCCCGGAAAACGGCGGCTTGGAAATGTAATGCGAGGCGAACAATGCCACGTCATTACCGATGAATTGCGCCGCGATATCGACGAGCCGTTCGTCACTGATCAACCGCACCCAGAACGGGTCGTCGCGTAGATAGATGTGACCCAGGTTTTCCGGCCGTACGTCGGGATGTTGTTCCTGCAACCAGCCGACATGCTCGCTGGCGGTTTTGATCAGATCCTGATCGATGACATTACGAAATATCACGTACCCGTCGCGCTCGTAATCCTCGAGAACCGACGTCATCGGAGACCTCCATCGGCAGGTGCCGTCAGTGCGGGCGTGTCGTTCAAATCCGGGCAGGATTCCACGACGCGTCAAGTCAACCGATACTGCGCTACGGGCGCGGCCGGCACGGACTCATTGTCCTTTTTCGGCCAGCCGTTGGGCGAGCGCGGCGCCTTTGTCCATTGCCAATTGCCGCAGCTGGGCCTGGAAATCGGCCATCTTCGTCCGCAGCCCCGGGTCGGCCGCGGCCAGAATCCGGACCGCCAACAGCCCGGCGTTACGCGCTCCCCCGACCGACACCGTCGCCACCGGCACCCCGGCCGGCATCTGCACGATCGACAGCAGCGAATCCATGCCGTCCAGGTATTTCAGCGGTACCGGTACGCCGATCACCGGCAACGGCGTCGCCGCGGCGACCATGCCAGGCAGGTGCGCGGCCCCACCGGCGCCGGCGATGATCACCCGCAGCCCACGGTCCGCCGCCGTCTCGGCGTACTCCAACATGTCGCGCGGCATCCGGTGCGCGGAAACGACCCGCGCCTCATACTCGACGCCGAATTCATCCAGCGCGTCGGCCGCGCCGGACATCACCGGCCAGTCCGAGTCGCTGCCCATGATCAGACCGACCTTGCTCATGCCGCCTCCGCGGGAACGAGTACGTCGGCGGTGCTCACGCATCCACCTCGACACCGCTGTGCACCAGGGCCGGTTCGGCGTACCGCAGCCAACGCGCCGCGGCGGCCGCGCGGGCCCGTGTCTCGGCCAGATCCGTTCCGAGCGCCGTGACGTGGCCGATCTTGCGCCCGGGCCGGGTGGCCTTTCCGTACAGATGCAGCTTGACGGCGGGCCAGCGCGCCATCAGGTGATGCACCCGCTCGTCGACGCCCATGCCACCGTCCGGCCCGCCGAGCACGTTCGCCATGACCACGACCGGCGCGGTCATCTCGGTTGTCCCCAGTGGATAGTCCAGGACGGCCCGCAGGTGTTGCTCGAACTGTGAGGTCCGGGCGCCCTCGATCGTCCAGTGCGCCGAGTTGTGCGGGCGCATCGCCAACTCGTTGATCACCAGCCCGGTCGCGGTCTCGAACAGCTCGACCGCCAGCACGCCGACCACGCCCAACTCGGCCGCCACCCGCAGCGCCATCTCCTGGGCCTCGGCCGCCGTGTCCTCGGACAGCCCGGGCGCCGGGGCCAGCACCTCGACGCAGATCCCGTCCTGCTGCACGGTCTCCACGACCGGCCAGGCCGCACCCTGCCCGAACGGCGAGCGGGCCACCACGGCCGCGAGCTCACGCACGATCGGGACCCGTTCCTCGGCCAGCAACGGAATGCCGGCCTCGAACAGCGGCGCCGCCTCGGCCACCGACGCCGGGACCCAGATGCCCTTGCCGTCGTACCCGCCGCGTACCGCCTTGACCACGAACGGCCCGTCGGCCGCGAACTCGGCCAGCTGGTCCAGGTTGGCCACCGGCGCCCAGCGCGGCATCGGGAAACCCAGCTCACCGAGGTGCTCGCGCATCCGCTGCTTGTCCTGCGCGTGCACCAGCGCACCGGCCGATGGCACGACCTGCTTTCCGGCCGCGGTCAGGGCCGCGATGTGTTCGCCGGGAACGTGCTCGTGGTCGAACGTGACAACATCGCAGCCGGCCGCGAAGGCTTCCAGATCGGCGTAGTTGGTGTAGTCACCGACGACAACGTCCGCGGCGATCAGGGCCGCACCGTCGTCGGGCGAGGCGGCCAGGATGCGCAGCGACTGACCGAGCGCTATCGCCGCTTGGTGGGTCATCCGGGCCAGTTGTCCGGCGCCGACCATACCGACCACCGGCAGGCCGGTCCGTGGATCCATAACGTCAGCCTATCTGCGGTGTGCGGGCCGATCGCGGTCCGGTCGACGCAAAGCGGGCTCAGCGGGCGAATTCATCCAGCAGCCGAACCGCCGCGCTCGGCCCGACCGGCAGGCCCTCGACCCACACCCGCGTGGTGTGCCGGTGCAGGTCCTCCAACAGCCGGCGCAACGCCGCGACCCGGCCGGCCAGCCCGACCTCCCGGGTCACCAGCGCCAACGTATGGGTCGGCCCGGCCGCGCACAACGTCTCGCCGCCGGAGAACACCGCGCGCAGGCTCTCGGCCAACCGCATACCGCCGGTGAGCCGGGTCAAACCGGCGCGCGCGTCGGCCCGTACGACGACCAGTGCGTGGGTGCGGCTGACCACGGTCCCGTTGCGAGACGCCTCGCGGTACAGCTCGGCCAACCGGGTCCGCAGGTACGCCGGCGTGGTCAGCCGGCTGAGCGGGTCCTCGCACGCGCTGGAGGCCAGCAACTCGCAGGTCGCGTCGGCCCAACCCAGCGCCGTCGCCCGTACCACCAGATGATCGGGCACGGCGTACGGCGCCGCATCGAACAGCGCCTCGACATCGTCCAGCAGCTCGGACAGCTCGACCCCCGACTCGGCCCGCGAACGGCCGAGCTCGGCGCAGACCGGCTCCAGCGGCAGCCCGTCGCGTACCGCCTCCACCACCGCCTCGACGGCCGGTGTCCACCAATCCCCCGGAAATGCCCAGCCCGCGGCCAGGCTGAATTCCCGCCACCGTTCCCGAATGTCGTGCGCGTCCGCGCGTGCGCCGTCTACAAGGCGTAGCGCCACGTCGTCCCCTCTTCCTGCCACTGCCGATCGCCCCCCGATCCGCCTGCAGAGATGGGACGGACCTGACCCGCGATCATGACGCACTTGAGCCAACTGGTTACAACGGGGCATTCGTGCACTACTGTCTGCTCTTGCGGAGACAGCTGGATCCGCGGACAGGCCAGTCCTGTCGGTCGGATCGGGGGACCGTCACAGCGTCGGAGTAGAGGGGGCTATGAGCGCTTCGCCGGGCGGTCGGCGCTGCCTTCGTACGGACCCGCCGATCGGGTTTTCAGGGTGCGCACGTGCTGGTGGTGCGGCATGACTGTGCCCACCGAGTCGCAGCAGCGCAGCGACGCCGAGCTGATCACCGCGGTCCGGTCCGGGGACCGGGACGCGTACGGCGAGCTGTGGCAACGGCACGTCGGCGCGGCCCAGCGACTTGCCCGGCAGATCGCGTCCTCCGCGGCCGAAGCCGACGACCTCGTCTCGGAGTCGTTCGCGAAGGTGCTGGCCACGCTGCAGTCCGGCGGCGGTCCGGACACGGCGTTCCGCGCATACCTGCTCACCTCGCTCCGCAACACGTTCTACGACAAGGTCAAGCGGGACAAGCGAGTCCAGCTCCAGGACGACATGAGCACGGTCGACCCGGGCGTGCCGTTCCGCGACACCGCGATCGAAGGCCTGGAAGCGACCATGGCCGCGCGGGCCTTCGCTAGCCTGCCCGAGCGGTGGCAGACCGTGCTCTGGCACACCGAGATCGAAGGCGAGTCGGCCGCGACCGTCGCCCCGCTGCTCGGTCTGACCGCCAACGGCGTCGCGGCCCTGGCCTACCGGGCCCGCGAAGGCTTGCGGCAGGCGTACCTGCAGGTGCACCTGGCCGACACCGCGGCCGAGAGCTGCCGCAGTACGACCGAGCGCCTCGGCGCCTGGGCCCGTAAGGGTCTGTCCAAACGGGAGACGGCGCAGGTCGACGAGCACCTGCGTACCTGCGCCCGGTGCAAGGCGCTGGCGGCCGAGCTGGTGGACGTCAACCACGGCCTACGCGGGATCATCGCCGCGATCGTGGTCGGCTCGCCCTGGGTCGCCGGGTACCTGGGTCTGGGTACAGCCGCCAAGGGCGCGGCCATCGCCGGCGGTGCCGCGGCAGCCGGTGCCGCTGGTGGTGGCGCCGCTGCTGCCGGTGCCGGCGCGGCCGGTGGTACGGCTGGTGGCGTTGGTGGTGCGGCTGGAGCTGGTACGGCCGGTGCTGCCGGCGGTGGCGCCGCGGGCACCGGCGCGGCCGGTGCCGGTGCAGCAGGTGCTGGCGCGGCCGGGCATGGCGCGGCTGCCGGCGGTGCTGCCAAAGGTGGCGCGCTGGCCTGGATACGGTTCCCGAGCGGCGGACCGGCCAAGGCGACCGCGGCCGCCGGCGGTGCCGTCGTCGTAGCGGCGGCCGCCATCGCCGCGGCGCTCACGTTGACCGGCCACAACAGTCCACACAGGACAGCCGCGCCGCCGAAGCCGACCCACGTCACGACGGCCCCGACCGCAGCCCCGCCGGCCCCGACCCATCCGGCTCACCACTCCCCGCCGGCGCACCACTCGCAGCCCGCGCCGCCGGTACGGACCACACCGTCTGAGCCGTCGCTGCCGCCGATCACGTCCAGCACGCCGACTAAAGCGCCGACCACCCCTGCGCCAACGCACACCACACCGCCGCCGAGCCCAACCCCGAGCCCGACGCCAAGTCCCACACCCAGTCCAACCCCGAGCCCGACGCCAAGTCCCACACCCAGCCCGACGCCGAGCCCAACCCCCAGTCCGACGCCGAGCCGAACGCCCAGCCCGACGCCAAGTCGTACCCCGTCGCCGACGCCACCGCCGCCGAGCCCGACGCCGATCAGCGCCAACCTGACGCCGACGCTGCATCCGGTTGGCGCGCTGGTCCGCGGCCGCAACGGCGTGCTTGCGCTGACCGTCAAGAACGCCGGTCCCGCCGCCAGCGGCCCGCTGACCGCGCACGTGACGCTGCCGCCCGGCGTGACCGCGAGCGGTGTGAGCGGCACCGGCTGGAGCTCCGGCTCGGGTACGCATTCGAACGCGCAGCCGGCCGCCAGCGGCTCCGGTTCCAGCACGTTGACCGGCCCGTCGCTGCCGAAGGGTGGCAGCACCACGGCGTACCTCACCGTCGCGGTCTCCTCCGACGCCGCGGTCGGCGGAACGCCCAGCGCGACCGTCACCGGCACCGCGCACGGCTCGAGTTCGGGCGGCTCAGTGCAGAGCTCGACCGGGGTCGAGGCCAGCGGACTCGGGGCCGAGATCGCCGGCACCGACCGCGCCGAAGTGCTCGCGACCGGAAACACGTTGCTGTCCTGCGCGCCCTCACCGTGGCGGATCTGCACAAGCGCGCAGCACCGCGAGGGCCTGCGCCTGTACAACGACAACTGGTGGATGCGTCCGTACGACACCGACCACGACCCGCTCACCGCGGCGTCGAGTTCGGGCACGGTCACGATCCCGGCCGGAGCGAGGGTGACCTGGGCCGGCCTGTACTGGTCGGGCTCGGGCACCGGGCAGTCGACGGCGCTGCTGAGCCACGACTCGTCGGTCTACAAGACCGTGCACAGCACCCGGTTGGAAAACGACGCGCTGCGCGGTAATCAGACGTACCAGGCCTACGCCGACGTCACCGATCTGGTCGCCTCGGGTGGGACGTGGTCGGTCGGGCTGGCCGACAAGCCGGAGGGCGGTTTCGCCGCGTACGCCGGCTGGAGCCTGGTCGTGGTCGTGCACGACGACTCGCTGCCCGAGCGCCAGATCGCCGTCTTCGACGGGCTCGGTGCGGTCGATCACGACAGCCCGCTGGACTTTGACCTGGACTACGCCACCTCGGCCGGTCCCGGGCAGGTCACGTCGGTCGCCTGGGAGGGTGACGCCGGGCTGAAGGGCGACCACGTCGACCTCGACGGCACGCCGCTGGCACCCTGCTCGGGGGCGGCGTGCGACATGGAGGACAGCTCGGCCATCGGGGCCACCGCGATTCCCCCTGGCTCCCCGTGGAACACCTTCGGCACCGACGTGCACACGTACCCGGTCCAGGTCAGCGCCGACGACAAGCACCACCTGTACGCCGGCACGGTCAGCGACGCGTTCTCCCTCGGCGTGGTCGGAGTAGCCCTGCCGGCGCCCTAGATCTGGCTGCCCAGCAGGTACATGTTCAACGCGACGATCAACCCCGCGATCGCCCACGACGCGATCGTGGTGGGCAGCCGGTTGACGTGCGCGCCCATCAGCTTGCGGTCGCCGGTAAGCAGCACCAACGGAATCAATGCGAACGGAATACCGAACGACAACAGCACCTGGCTGAAAACCAGCGCGCGGGTTGGATCCAACCCGACGGCCAACAGGATGATCGCCGGCAACATCGTCACGAAACGCCGTAGCAGCAAGGGAATCTTCGCCTTGATGAAGCCGCTCATCACGACCTGGCCGGCGTACGTACCGACGCTGGAGGAAGAGACTCCCGAGGCGAGCAAGGCGACCGCGAACATCAGTGCGGCCCCACCGCCGACCAGGTTGGCCAGTCCGGCATGGGCCTGCTGGATCGTGTCGACCGGGGAATGTCCGGTCTTGTAGAACAGTTTCGCCGCAATCGCCAACATCGCCATATTGACCAGACCGGCGATGGACAGCGCGATCAGTACGTCGTAGCGCTGGAATCGCAGCAGCTGCCGACGTTCGCCGTCGTCCTGCGGTGGAATACGGTGCGAGGTCAACGCGGAATGCAGATAAATGACGTGTGGCATCGCCGTCGCGCCGACAATTCCTACGGCCAGCAACAGGCTTTCTTTACCGGAAAACGACGGTATCAGGCCGGAAATCGACTGATGTACGTCGGGACCCGTGCGCAATGTGTCGTACAGAAATCCGACGATAATCAACGCCAACAATGTGATGATCGCGATTTCGAATCGCCGGTATCCCCTGGTTTGCAGGGCAAGCACGCCGAATGCGACCGCCGCGGTGATGAGCGCGGAATACACCAGCGGTACGCCGAAAATCAGGTTCATTCCGATCGCGGCACCGATGAATTCGGCCAGGTCGGTTGCCATGGCGACGATTTCGGCCTGGAACCACAGGACCCAGCCGACCGGCCGCGGTACTCGTTCGCCGACCAGCTGGGCCAGATCGCGACCGGTGACGATGCCGAGCTTGGCTGACAAATACTGGATCAGCATCGCCATCAGGTTGGCGGCCACAACGACCCAGAGCAGCGAATACCCGAAATGCGCACCGCCTTGCACGTTGGTGGCGAAATTACCCGGGTCGACGTAGGCGATTGCGGCGACAAAAGCCGGACCGAGAATTGCGACCCGGCCACGGAACCGGCCCCGCGCCAGCAGCTGCTGGGTGGGTGACTGTTCTACCCGGGTCGCGACGGTCATTCGTCGACCAGAATGGACATTGCGTCGGTGATGCCGCGGCCCAAACTGTGTTCCGCGGCGCCGATCCGTACCAGCAACGGACCGCCGAAGGGCTGCCGCTCGACCACTTCGATCCGGTCGCCGAGCGCGATACCGACGGCGCGCAGATGCCGCAACAGATCGGGGTCGGCGTCCGAGACGCGAGCGAACGTGCCGGTGCTGCCCGGAGGTACGTCGGTGAGCAAGGTCGTGTCGGAGGCGCTGACGGTGCCGTCCCGGGCCGGGATCGGGTCGCCGTGCGGGTCGAACTCCGGGTCGCCCAGCGCTTCGGCGATCCGGTCCAGGAGTTTGGGCGACACGACATGCTCGAGCTGCTCGGCCTCCTCGTGTACCTCATCCCAGGAGTAGCCGAGAGCGGTGACCAGGTAGAGCTCGATGAGGCGGTGCCGGCGCAGCACGTCCAGGGCCAGCAGTTCGCCGTTGCCGGTCAGCTCGACGTTGCCGTAGCGGGCGTGCGCGACCAGGCCGAGGTTGTCCAGCTTGCGGATCATGCCCGAGGCTGACGAGGGCGCTACGTCCAGCTCGCCCGCCAGCGCCGTGGTCGTCACGCTCGGGGCCCCGCGCTCACGCAGCTTGTAGACCGCCTTCACGTAATCCTCAATGGACGGTGAATGGGTTTTCTGCGTGACCATCACAAAATTACGGTACACCGAACTTCGAGTTTCGCGCCGGCGAACGAAGGAGCGAGGCAGTCCAAGCTGCTGGACGTATCCGGTTGGCGGCGCCGTTTTCGTTTGCCGGCGCGGAGACTCAGGCCGGAACTCCGGGCGCCCCTCGACACGGGCGCCTCGGCGCCATGATCGTGATGGCGTTTGTCGCCTTTTCGTTGACGAAAGTCATCATGATCTTGAAACTGACCCGCGCGCTGGCCCGCGCTCGCAACCGAGACCATGATCATGAGTGGATTTGATACGGGTTTCGGCACCGAAACCACTCATGAGCATGAAGTGCGAGGGGCAGCGCAGCCGAGCGACGAGAGGAGCGGCGGGCGGCGGCGGAGCCGGGAAGCGGTCTCGCGGACGCGGCAGCCGGAAGCCGGAAGCGGCAAGCCGTAACCGCGAACCGCGAGCCGCGAGCCGGAAGCCGCGAGCCGGGGACCAACTTCAGCCGAGGCCGAGATCGCGGGCGATGAGCATCCGCTGTACCTCGGAGGTCCCCTCCCCGATCTCCAGGATCTTCGCGTCGCGCCAGTGCCGGGCGACCGGGAACTCGTTCATGAACCCGTATCCGCCAAAGATCTGAGTCGCAGTACGGGCGTTGTCGACCGCGATCTGGGACGAGTACAGCTTGGCCATCGCCGCCTGGGCCGCGAACGGGACGCCAGCATCCCGGCGGGCCGCGGCGTCGTAGTACGCCAGCCGCGCCACGTGCGTACGGGTCCGCATGTCAGCGATCTGGAACGCGATCGCCTGGTAGTGCCCGATGTTGTGCCCGAACGCGGCCCGCTCCTTGGCGTACCGCACCGACTCATCGACGCAACCCTGGGCCAGCCCGACCGCCAACGCGGAGATCGCGATCCGGCCCTCGTCCAGAATGGTCAGGAAGTTGGCCAGCCCCCGCCCACGCTCGCCCAGCAGGTTCGCCGAAGGCACCCGGCAGTCGTCGAATACCAGCTCACGGGTGTCCGACGCGCGCCAGCCGACCTTCGAGTACTTCTTGGAGGCGGAGAACCCGGCCCGCGGCACCGGTATCAGGATCGAGGAGATCTCCGGCTTGCCGTCCGCCCGCTGCCCGGTGATCGCGGTCGCGGTTATCAGTTTGGTCACGTCGGTGCCGCCGTTGGTGATGAAGCACTTCGTGCCGTTGATCACCCACTCGGCCCCGTCGAGCCGGGCCGTGGTCCGGGTCGCGCCGGCATCCGAGCCGCCGCCGGGCTCGGTCAAGCCGAACGCCCCCAGCGAGGCACCCGAGGTCAACTGCGGCAGCCACTCCGAACGCTGCTCCGGCGTACCGAATTTGAATACGGGCATCGCCCCCAACGACACCCCGGCTTCCAACGTGATCGCGACCGACGAGTCGACCCGGGCCAACTCCTCCAGCGCCAGGCACAGCGCGAAGTAATCGCCGCCCATCCCGCCGTACTCCTCCGGGAACGGCAGCCCGAACAATCCCATATCGCCCATCTGCTTGACGATGTCGTACGGGAATTCGCCGCTCTCATCAAAGCTGGCGGCGCGCGGGGCAACGACGGTCCGGGCGAAATCCTCAATCGTGCCCCGGAACGACTCCTGCTCTTCGTTGAGCTGGTAGTCCGGCATGCCCTCACCTTTCTCAAGACGGGGTAGTTGGCCGTTTGCCGAACGTCGAATGTCACGGCCTACTCAACCCATCTTCACACAGCATCTCTACACTGACCGGATGCGCTTGCTTAGCCGGTTGAGCACGCCCTGGCACGTGTTGTTGAAAGAGCTGTCGGCCTTTGGCGTCGTCGGCGCGATCAACTTCGTGGTCGACCTCAGCATCTTCAACGCCCTTCATTTCGGCGAAGGCGTCGGCGTTCTGACATCCAAGGTCATCTCGACCGGGGTTTCTACGACGCTGGCGTACTTCATGAACCGCCACTGGTCGTTCTCGCACCGGGCCCGCAGCGGTCTGCGTCGCGAATACGCACTGTTCTTCGGGCTCAACGTGATCGCCCTATTGATCGGGTTGGCGATACTGGGCTTCACCCATTACGTCCTCGGTTACACCGACAAGTTGTCGATCAACATCGCCAACATCATCGGTATCGGACTCGGCACGATCTTCCGCTTCTGGTCCTATAAGCGCTGGGTGTTCGTGTCGGACGCGAAAGCCGCGGGTCAGCGCGAACCAGCCAAGATCAACTAGCGACGACGCTGACCTGTCCACTCAGGACCCGGGCTCAAGAACGAGGTTCGCGCGGAACGCGGTTCGCTGCGGTCAGGACACCAACCCAGTCACGACTCCGACCCGGTCAGTACTCCGACCCGGTCAGGACTCCGACCCGGTCGGCAGCGACGCCCGCTCCGGCGCCACCCGATCGGCCCGGCTCAGGAAGACCGCGAACAGCGGTGGGCTGGCCTGGCGCAGCTCGAGCCGGCCGCCGTCCGCCTCCACCAACGCCCGGGCCAGGGCCAACCCGACGCCCGTACTCCCGGCGCCGCTGACACCGCGTTCGAACAGCCGCGGTACGAGGTCGGCGTCCACCCCGGTGCCCTCGTCGCTCACCTCGACCACGACGTTGTTGGGCGTGGCCCGGGTGACGACCCGGATCACCCCAGCGCCGTGGTGTACCGCGTTGTCGACCAGCACGCCGACCGCCTGGTGTAGCCGGCCGGGCGTCGCTACCGCCGACACCGAGGGGGTCAGATCCAGCTGCAGACGCCGGCCTGCGGCCTCCACGGCCGGTACGTATTCCTGCGTGATGGTGGCGATCTCGGACGAAACGTCGACGCTGTGCGCCCCGGCCGCACGGGCGTGCCTGGCCTGGGCCAACAATTCGTCGACTACGCCGGAGAGCCGCTCAGCCTGCTCCAGCGCCGCGTTGGCTTCGTCCCGTACGGTCTTGTCGTCCGAGAGCGCGATCTCCTCCAGCCGCATCTGTAGCGCGGTCAGCCGGGTCCGCAGCTGGTGCGATACGTCGCTGGCCAGGTCGCGTTCGCGCCGAACCAGGTCGGCGATCTCGGTGGCGCTGCGGTCCAGGACGTCGGACACCCGGTCCAGCTCGGGGATGCCATGTCGTTCCGGAGAGACCCGGAAGTCACCCGACCCGAGGCGCGCGGCCCGGTCGGCCACGACCAACAGGGGGCCGGACAGCCGGCGCGCCGAGAACATCGCGACCGCAGCGGCGACGGCGGCCGACAGCAGTGCCAGTACGGCCACGACCAGGCCGGCCCGTATCTGGTCCGAGTGCAGCTCGTGGATCGGCCGCGCCACCGTCACCCGGCCGCCATCACGTATCGAAACGCTCTGCTTCAGCGGATGGGAACCGGGCGACGGTCCGGCCTTGAACGTCTGGCCGTCGGGCAGCCGGACCACGACCTGCTGGGTCGAGGGCACCAGGTGCGCCAGCCGACCTGGTTGCAGCCGACCGTCAGTGATCCGGTCCTCGACGTAAGCCTGAACGCTCTGCGCCTGCCGCAGCAGGTCGTTGCGGGCAGCGTCAGCGATGAGCCGGGCCGTCACCAACAGCAACGGCAGACCGAGGGCCAGGATCGCGACTAACGCGACGCCCAGCGTGGATAGCAGCAGGCGGCGGCGCACCGATCATCCGCGTTCGAACCGGAAGCCCACTCCGCGCACAGTGGACAGCAGCCGGGCACGCTGCGGGTCGTCGCCGAGCTTGCGGCGCAGCCATGAGATGTGCATATCGAGCGTCTTGGACGCCGTGCCTTCGGTGTCGTCCCAGACCTCGCGCATGATGTCTTCGCGGGTGACCACGGTGCCGGCATGCTCGAGCAGGATGCGCAGCAGCTCGTACTCCTTGTTCGACAGCGACAGCTCCGTGCCGTCCTGCCAGACCCGGCGCGAGGGGACCTCCATCCGCACGCCGCTGGCGTCCAGCACATCCACGCCGCGCCGCCGCAGCAGGGCCCGTACCCGGGCCAACAGCTCGGCCAGCCGGAACGGCTTGCCGACGTAGTCATCGGCCCCGGCGTCCAGCCCGACGACGAAATCGACCTCGTCGGTACGGGCGGTGAGCACCAGTACCGGAACGGTCGACTTCTCCGTCCGCAAGCGCCGGCACACCTCAAGGCCGTCCATCCCGGGCAGCCCGAGGTCCAGGACCAGCAACCCGATCGAGCCGGAGAGCGCGGTCTCCAAAGTGGACGGACCGTCGCGGCTGATCAGGACCTCGTAGCCCTCCCGCTGCAAGGCGCGGGACAGCGGTTCGGAAATGGCCGAGTCGTCCTCGGCGAGCAGCACAGCAGGCACGGCGTCACTGTATGCCGCGTGTCTGTGCGGTGACAGCCAGATCGGCGTGGCGCACCGGCAAACCCGCCGACCGGCTGTTTCTCAACATTCGATGGTCGGGGATTTACCCCGTACTGTGGCCGTCTTTGGGTTACGCCGCGTGAGCGGCCAGAAACTGTACGGGTCAGGCGCGGACCAGAGGTACCAGCACCTCGTCGACGATGGCAACCAGTTCGGCGTCCTCGACCGGTCCACCGTGGGCCAGATAGCTGGAGATGAGCAGGGCCGGGCCGACCTCGACCACCCGCTCGGAAACGGCGTCGGAGCGGACCTCGCCCCGCTTCACCCCGCGGCGCAACGCCTCGAAGAGCATCTGCCGACGCGGCTCGATCACCCGCCGTTTGATCATGATCTCAGGGCTCTCGGGCTCAACGGGTGCGCGGCCATGCACGCACTCGTTCATGATCGTGTGCATCGCGGAGCCGGCCGGGCTGGCCAGGAACGCGGCCATCGCCCGCATCAGTTCGAGGATGTCGTCGCGGACCGAGCCGGTGTCCGGCTGGGCGTCCACTTTGGACCGCAGCTCGGCATCGAGCGCGTCGACGATCAGATCGTCCTTGTTCGACCAGCGGCGGTAGAGGGCGGCCTTGCCGGTCTGGGCCCGACTCGCCACGCCTTCCATCGTCAACCCGGCGTAGCCGACGTCGGCCAGCTCGCACAGCGTCGCGTCAAAAATCGCCTTTTCCAGCGCGGGTCCGCGGCGGCGCATGACGGGGGAATGCGTACAAGGACTGCTCATGTCCAGACTTACCGGCTTCACCATCGAGAAGTCCCTCACAGTTCATAAAGAACGCTTGCGTTCCTTAGAAGCAATACGTACTGTGATCCCCCGCGTAGTGAACGTACCCGTACTCTACACCGTTGCTACCGGGAGTAATCCAGATCTCAACCGGTATCACGTCACACTTCGAGCCGGTCTTTGGTCACAGGTACGAGTTACAAACGCTGGACCTGTTTCACCTGCACCTTCTGAACATTTCCTGTCGAACATCGCCCCAGAAGGACGTCACGATGACCGCTACCGCGGACATTGCACGCGCACAATCGGCGGCGCCCAAGCGCGGCCACCATCCAGGCATTGCGCTCACCGTCATCGCCTGCGCCCAGCTGATGATTGTGCTGGACGCGACCATCGTCAATATCGCGCTGCCCCACATGCAGACCGCGTTGCACTTCTCCGACACCAGCCTGTCGTGGGTGCTCAATGCCTACACCCTCACCTTCGGCGGCCTGATGCTGCTCGGCGGCCGGATGGGCGACATTCTCGGCCGCCGGCGTACCTTCGTCGCTGGCATCCTGATCTTCATCATCGCCTCGCTGGTAGGCGGTTTTGCCCAGTCGTCAGGCTGGTTGCTGGCGGCCCGGGCAGTGCAGGGCGTCGGCGGCGCGATCGCCTCGCCGACCGCACTGGCCCTGATCACGACCAACACGATGGAAGGCCCCGAGCGGAACCGCGCGTTCGGCGTGTTCGCCGCCGTCTCCGGTGCCGGCGCGGCCCTCGGTCTGCTGCTGGGCGGCATGTTGACCTCGTGGCTGTCCTGGCGCTGGGTGCTGTTCGTGAATGTGCCGATTGGCGTCGTCATCGTGGCGCTGGTGCCGCTGTTCCTGGCCGAGTCCGAACGCCGTCGCGGCCAGTTCGACTTCGGTGGCGCGCTCACCTCGACCCTGGGCATGACCGCACTGGTCTACGGCTTCATCCACGCCGCGGACAAGGGTTGGAGCAATACCTGGACGATCGCGGCGTTCATCGCGGCCGTCGTATTGCTCGCCGCGTTCATCGTGATCGAGACCCGGACCAGCCAGCCGATCGTTCCGTTGCGGCTGTTCGCCAGCCGGGACCGCTCGTTCAGCTACGCGATCATGTTCGCCTTTGTCGGCGGCATGATGGGCATGTTCTTCTTCCTCACCCAGTTCGTGCAGAACGTGCTGGGCTACAGCCCGATCAAGGCCGGGGTCGCGTTCCTGCCGGTCGCGCTGATCATCGGCGTCTCGGCCCAGATCAGTTCGCAGCTGTTGGCCAGGTTCGGGCCGAAGCCGTTCCTCATTCTCGGCGCGGCGCTGGCCACGGGTGGTCTGGCCTGGCTGGCCCAGCTGTCGGCGAGCAGCGGTTACCTCACCGGTCTGCTCGGTCCGATGCTGATCTTCGGCCTGGGCATGGGATTCATCTTCGTACCGCTGACCCTGACCGCCGTGAATGGTGTACGCCAGGAGGAGACCGGCGCCGCCTCGGCCATGTTGAACGTCATGCAGCAGGTCGGCGGGTCGCTCGGCCTGTCGATCCTGGTCACCGTCTTCGCCACGGCCAGTCGACACGAGCAGACCAGCCAGACCAAGCAGTTCCTGGCCCACGCCACGCCGGAGCAGCAGCAGGCGTTCGCCGCGGGCAAGCTCAAGCCGCCGGAGTCGGTGGTGCACGCGGTGCTCGCGCACGGCATTTCGGTCGCGTTCTCGGTGGCGATCATCTTCGCCGCGGTTGGCCTGCTGTTCACGCTGTTCAGTCGCAACGAAACCCCGAAGTTACCCGAAGGCGCGCCGATCCCGATGGGCTAGGGATCGACGTTTACTGGGGCCGGCACGATTTCGTGTCGGCCCCATTTTTTGTGCGCCCCATTTATGTTGCGCGGAAATCGCACTGCTGCCACGGTCGCTGCACCCACGCGCACCCGGCCACCCCAAAACCACCCTGCCACCACACTCGCTGCACACAGGGATTGTTTGCCGCGTGTGAATCGCCCTGGTGCCACACTCGCTGCACCAACGCACACCCAGCCACCCCAAAACCACCCTGCCGCCACACTCGCTGCACACAGGGACCGTTTGCGACGCGGAAATCGCCCTGCC
>JBEDUI010000206.1:0-63848 GCA_040414495.1 Mycobacteriales bacterium | reverse complement strand
GGTCGTCGATCCGCTCGAACGCCTCGTCCAGCAGGGTGAGCCGCAACGGCTGGGTATCCAGGCCCGCGGTGTCGGCCAGCGCGTCGTAAAACGCGGCCGCTGCCGCGAACAGCGTCACGTACGAAATCAGCCGCGTTTCACCTGAGGACAAATTCCGGAACCGGCGCGTACGGGGTTTTCCGTCGCCGTCGAAATCCCTTACGATCACGGTGAATTCGAACCAGGACCGGTAATCCAGCGCCCGGGTGAGAATTCCCAGATAACTGTCGGCCGCGCTTTCCCGTTCCGCCTCGATACGCGCGGTGAATACCGTACGCAACGCCTGTTCGTCGGCCGCGCTCCTTTGCGCGACGGGGGTTCGGATGATCCGCAACGCCTGCACCATCGACTCATCCAGGTCGCTGGCCGGACCCCATTGCAGTTGTACGTGTACGCCCTGGCTGGATCGGGCCGTGTCCAACACCGTATTCATCCGCCGGTACAAATCCTCGGCCACGCCGATCTGGGTGGACAAGCTCACCGACAAATCGTTGATCAGATACACCGACAGAATGTCCTGGTACCGCTCGCCCAGTTGTGCACTGCATTCGGCCAATCTCGCCGCCACCGCCGCGCCGGCCGCGGCCACCGGCAGCCGACCGTCCTCTCCGGACACTGTGACGGTCAGCACGTCACCATGCCGTTCCGGCGCGACCGTGTAGGTGGCCGGCAATTGTGCCTGCAATGCCTGCAAGCCGGCCAGTACGGCGCCCTCGCTGCCGTCGGCTGTCTTGGGCAGCAGGCGCAGCGCAGCGGCGTGATCGTCCGGCATCTCCTCGGCAACGGCCGCTGACCAGACACCGGGTGCCTGCCGGGCGGCCGAAAACGCCGTAGCGGCGGCGGATTCGGCCTCAGCCGCGGCCCGGACCGCGTCGGATTTGGCTTCCCGCTGGGCTTCGGCGGTGATCCGTTCCCGGGTCGCGCCGCCGGCACCCTGCCGCAACTCGGGCAACGAGCGGCGCAGCCGGCGCTGCTCGCCTTCCAATGCCTGCAACCGGGTGCCGAGTTCGGCCGCTCCTTCGCCCACCGCCTCGGTCAGTTCGGCCAATGCGGCCTGGGCGACGAGATGCTCGGCGTACCGCCGCTGCGCCTCGGCCTCGGCGGCCTCACGGTCCCGGTCGGCGGCGGCGTGGTCGGCGCAGCGGGCCCGCAGGTCGGCTACGGCGGCCAGGCACGCTCGCTGCAACGTGCTGCGCAATTCGGTCGCTTCCCGCGCCGCGGACCCGGCCGCATCCCGGGCGCTGGCCAGCGCGGCCGAATCGGCCGGCAGCCCGGCCTCGGCGGCATCACGCGCCAACGCCGACCGCAGCGCGGACAGCCGGTCGGCGCCGGCCTGGTGGTCATCGCTCAGCCGGCCGGCCCGTTCGGCCAACTGCTCGACCCGCTGCGCCGCGTCGACCGACCGGGTATGCGCCGCGACCAACGGCGTGTGGTCGGGGAATTCGGCCAGCCGCTGTTCCCACTTGGCCACATTTTCCGCTGCCTGCGTACGTTCGGCACCGGCCGACTCGATCGCGTCACGCAACTCGCTTGCGCGCTCGTCGTATTCGGCGATGCGGCGCGTCCGCGCAGCGCTCCGGGCGCCGGCGCCGATGAACTCGGCCGTCTCCTTGCGCTGGGTACCGCGCAGCGCGCCAGCCTGCCAACGCCCCGACGTCGACACGACCAGGCCCGAATCGCCGGCGTCCTTTTCCAAGCTGTCCAGGCCAATGCGGGCCAGCAGCCGCGCGATCACGGATTCGGAGACCGGGCAGTCCGGCTCGCGAGCTGGTACCAGTACGGCGGCCAGGCTCGGCTGTGTGGCCTCGGCCGCGTCGCCGGCGAGCGCGATGACGTCGGCCAGATCGGGATCGCTCAGCGTGCCGTCGGCGGTGATCCAGGCGGTGAGCAGACCACTGGCCGATAACGCCGCCTCCAGGCCGGCCGCCGCGGCGTCGTCGATATCGGCGGCAAAATCGACCAGCCGATAGAACGCGGCACCGGTTGACTCATCCCGTTCCGTTGTCGGTGCATCCGGCTCGGGTTCAACGCCGGAGCGCAGGCCGGCCAGCTCGCCCGCCACTGTGGACAGTTCCGCTTCGAGGGCTTTTACCCTCTCGGTTGCGGCATGCAACTGGGCATGCAGCCGCTGCCGTACGGTCGCCGCCCAGGCGTCCACTTCGGACCGGGCCCGGCGCGGGGCGTCGGCATCGGCCACTACGGCGGCCGGGTCGGGCAATTCCGGTACGTCGTCGTCGCCGGACCACCCGCGCGCGGCCTCATGCCAGCGTTCGGCCGCCGTCTGCAGCTCCTCGCCGGCCCGCTCGGCCGCCCGGACCGACTCGGCCGCATCCGCGTCGGCCGCCGCGGCGGAATCCTGGAGCGCTTTGAGTGCAGCGGCGGCACGGTCCGTCTCGGCCGCGCGATCATGCAGCGTGCCGGCCAGCGCGGCCTGCTGACGCACGGTGCCGCTGGCCGCCTCGATCGCACCCGCAGCCGCGGTGATCTGTTCGGCCAGCCCGTCGAAATCAATCGTCGGCGGAACCTGGACGCTGACCCGTTCCAGCTCGGCCTCCAGGTCGAGCCGCACATCAACGTCCACAGTAGACAGCTTCGGGTCCGGCGCGGTCGGGATGTCAGGCAGCAACGCCGAATCCAGCCCGATGCGTTCGAACGCGGCCTGCACCTGCTCGGCCCGCCCGGCCGCGCCGGACAGATCCTCCGCGATCCGCTGCAGCGCCCGCCGCACCGAGTCGGCCGTCCGTTGTTGGGCCGCGCGGGCCCGGGCACTGTCGGTCAGCGCGGCGCGGGCACCGGCCGCGGCCGAATCCACCAGCGTGTGTTGGTGCGCCAGATCGTTCAGTCCGGCGAATTCCGGCAACCCTTTCAGATCGGAAATAAGCTGGTCCAGTTCGTCGATCCGCGCCTCGGCCACGGTGACCCGCTCGGTGGCCGCTTCCTCGGCCGCGGCCAATTCCTCGATCCGGGCCGAGAGGTTTTCCTCCTCGCGGCGGCTGCGGGTGTGCGACCCGGCCGCACGCGACCAGCGTTGCCCGATCTCCTGGAGTGCCGCTGCCGCGTAGGAGGCGTACGCACCGAGAAATCCGCGCAAGGCATCGTCGGCCGCCTGCAGTTGGCGCAGGTTGTCCTGAATGGAATGCAGGTCCTCGAACGAGGTCGCAAGCTGATCCACAATGGACGGATCCAGCGGCGGCAGCGCGTCGGAGAGAATGTTCTCCAGGTGCCCGTCGAATACCTTGACCCCGATATCCGGATTACGCAACGTACGCTGCAAATGCAGCAGATCGCCATAGCGGGCGGCCGGAATCACGTAGACCGCCTCGGCCACCTTGGCCCGGAATTCCTCGTCGTCGAGTACGGCATCGGCACCGAGTGCGTCGCGCAGCCCGGCCGGTCCGAGCGGCATGTCCTCGGGCGCTAGGTCGACGTTGTGTTCGATCCGGCGCGGGGTGAGAAATCGCCAGGAGTCGGTGATCTGGCCGGAGGTACGGGAGGCCTTCACGCCAATTCCGCAAGTCAGGTATTCGGTACCGCCGGATTGGTCGGGACGGGCCAATTCCAGCCAGGCGTAACCGATCCGGGTCGACTCGCCGGAATAGTCATCGAGCATCAACCGGCGCATGCTCACTGTGTCGTAGCCCTTGGACCCCATCTGGCGCAGGTCACCGTCCAGGCACAGCGGCGCCAACAATTCCAGCGTCCGCGATTTACCGGATCCGTTGGTGCCCTGGAAAATGACCCGACCACCGGAGAAATCGAACGTCTCGCGCCCGTACTCCCAGATATTGATCACGCCGCCCCGGGAGAGGTGCCACCGCCGACCTGTCTGGCTCACTGTCATTCCTCTCCGTTCGCGAACAAACTGCTGGTCCGTTCCGGCGGCGGCGCCTCGGCTGCCGGCGGGCCGGCACCTTCGGCAGTGACCGCGAACCGGTGCGCCACCGGATTCAGCCATAGCGCGTTCTCATCCCGGCCGGCAATTCCCATAGCCAGCAGCAGATCCAGCACATGCGCGGCCAGCCGGTCGCTGTCAGCGCTCTCCTGCACCGACCAGGTCCCCGGATAATCGGTGACCAATTCGGCGCAGACTTCGCCCAACCGCTGCGCGGTTATCGGGACCCGACCGTCGGATTCCCCGTCATCGTGACCGTCGTCCTCTTCCTCGTCCTCGGGCAGGTCCTCCAGCAGCACGGGCAGAGCCAACAGTGCCACCCGCGCGAGCGTGCTCTGCCCCGGAAAGGCAAGATCGCTCAGGCGGTCCTGCGGGTCGGTCGCGACAATTCCCTCCAACCGACTCTCGGTAACCAGACCGAAAACGTCCTCCAGCAACCGGGATTCGGCCCGCCGGTGCGCCCGCAGCCACTCGGCCCGATCCTCGGGAAGATCGGCAAAGAACACCGCCGGATTTTCCACCAGGTCGCGGCGCACGACCCGTTCAGCGCCGGCCATTCCTGGATCAGCGGCCGCCTCGATCACCTCGGCCGGAGCGGTTGCATCGAGAATCGGGCCGCTGACCAATTCGGCCAGTAAATCGCGGTCGACCGTAATCAACGCCTCGGAGCCGTGCTCGCCCAGGACAGATCCCACACTGCCTTCGGTCTCCGTGATCACGCCGAGCCGTACCAGCAGCCGTAACGCGGTCGCCAACGCCGACCGGTCGGCGGCATCGTCGGCGATCGGCACCCCGGCCTCGACCGCGGCCGCGTGCACGTCGGCGACCAGACGGGACAGCAGCGTCTGCCGCGCGCCGCCCTCCAGCACCGCGATCGTCAACACCACAAAGGCGTACGCGCGCGGTGAAAACCCAGCCTCGCCGCGACTTCCGTCACCACCGCGACCGGCCTTGTGCAGCCGAGCCCAACCACGTCGTACCACGAGCCGATATCCCAGCAGCGTGCCGAACAACTCACCCAGGACCACGCGATGCCGATAGATCAACGGCAGCAGCGCACCATCCGGCGACGATTCGCGCAGCCACGGATGCCGCAGCAGCGTTCGGGCGCACCGAACCACCTGCGCAGCGTCGATATCCGACAGCCCGGCCAGCACGTCGGCCGGGCGTCGCACCACCCGGCTCACCGATCGGCCTCGATAACCAGCCGGGAATTGGCCAGGGTCAGCGTGCCGGCGACCGAACCCACCCGGGCCGGCCCGTCGCCGGGCGCGATCGTCAACTTCAGGTGGTGCACCGGGTCGGTGCCGACGCCGATCTCGGTGACGTTGTCCCGCGTCGCCATCGCCGAACCGAGCAACTCACACAACACGTCCAACGCGGGCTGGGACAGCCGGGCTCGCTCCAGATCGGCGGCGGCACTGGCCAATTCGGCGACCGCGTCGGCCCGCCGCTGCGCCCGTTCCCTGGTCCGCATGCGCAACAGCTCATCGCCCAGCGGATCGGACTGAATTCGCGAACCTCGACCGGCCGCGGCCCGCTCGCCGCGGCTGCGCACACTGACCGCGACGTCGACCAACGGGCCGTCCTGCCAGCGGGTGTGGTCGTTGTCGTGGTCGAATTCCGGGGCTGGGCCCAGATGGCGGGAGGAATACAGCCCGAACGTCGAGGCGTAGAGCGCATGCGCCTGCGCCGGCTCGGCTGCGTCGAACCAACCGGCCAGCCGCAGCAACGCCGCGCGCCGCTCGGGCCGGGGCGCGGCGCCGGCGGTAGCCCGTTTCACCGCCGCCAACAGCCCGCCGACCGCTTTGCCAGTTGCCTGACGCAACGCACTGACCTGGCTGGGTCGACCGGGCCGGTCCACGAACCACCCGGTCAGCTGCTCCCATTCGGCCTCGCCCCGGCCGCGGGATCGCTCCACCGCGCCGGAGCGCAGCTCGGATTGCAGCAGCCGTAGCAATTCCGGCCGTACCGGCACCAATTCCAGCAGCAGCGCACCAATGGCCGGCGTATAACGCAATACGTCGTCAACGACGAGTTGGATGTAATCCACCAGCAGGTCGCGAAAACCGGTGATTTCCTCGGCGGCCAAGTCGAACCGGGTCAGCACCTGGCCCAGGTAGGCGTAGAAATCGCGCACGGTCGTGGCTAATTCAGCGTGCTGCAGAAATAACGTGACTACGCCCTCGGCCACCGCGTCGCGCGCGGCTTTCGCGGCGGGCGACGTCGGGTCGCGCCGTTCGGCCGCGAGGGCATTCGAGAGTGCCGCGCCGAGCGTGGTGAGCCCGCGTTCGATGGCTGGCAGCAGTTCGCGCGAGACCTCGCGGGCGCCCTCGGGTACCTCGATGAGTTCGTCGGCATCGCGTTGTACGCGCAGGCCCAGTTTGCTGATCTGGTAGCGCACGCCGCCGTGTTGGAATTCGGCGATGCTCGCCGCCACGGTTTCCCGTCGCCCGGCCACGAGGTTGCCCCAGCGCACCAGCTGGGTCAGCCGGGGTACGACAACGGCGAGGGTGGCCTGGCCCGGGTCGATGCGCCCGGCCGCTTCCTCGGCTGCCAGCGCGCTCACCACCTCGCTGGCCGACAGGTCAGCCAGCAGGGTCGAGGCGAATAGCCGCATGATCGGCAGGTACGCGCGGCGGTCCGGTGCGGCCAGGTATCGGTACAAGCTGAGCCGGTCCGGCCGCGCCGGTTGATCGGCGCGATCGGCCTGATCGGCGAGACCAGGTTGATCGGCAGGGCCGGTCTGATCGGTGGGGCCGGTCTGTTCGGTGGGCCCGGGTTGATAGGCCGGGCCCGGTGGGTCGAATGAGCCGGCCTGAACACCATCGGTGGGCTCCGGCGTGAGCGGCTGCTGCTCCTCGTCGGCGCTTTTCACGCAGGGCAGCCTAGGCCCCAGCGCCGGGTCGGGCGGCGTCGCCCCGCCGCACAAGCCGCAGTTCCCCCGTGATCATGCGGACATGGTCCGCGACACGCCGTACGGGCCCGCCATTTCCGCATGATCACCGAGGACTGAGCGGTTTAGGAACGCAGGTCGAGCTGCCCCAGGGCCGACTCGATCTCGGCCATCTGACTCGCGTCCAGCGGTCCGTGCGCGATCACGCCCGCGTTGTCCTGCGCCTGCGCCACCGTACGGATACCGGGAATCGGAACGAACGCCTCGCTGCGGGCCAGCAGCCAGCCCAACGCACCCTGGGCCAGTGTCCGGCCGCCCGAGGTGAGGATGTCGCGGATCCGGTCCAGCGCGTCGAGGGTCTTGCCCTCCTTGCCGTTCCGGAAGTCGAACCGCCGCCGAACGTCATCGGCCCCGAATGTGGTCGAGCGGTTGAACTTGCCGGTCAGCGTGCCCATCGCCAGCGGCCCGCGGTTGATGCCGGCCAGACCCTCAGCCTCCAACACCGCGACCATGGCCGGGTTGTCGTCGATCACGTTGTAGTGCACCTGGGCGGCGGCGCAGTGCGGGCTGCGGGCGAACACCTTGACCCGCTCCGGGTCGTCGGTGCTCCAGCCGAACGAACGGATCTTTCCCGCGTCGACCAATCCCTCCAAAGTCGCCACGACCTCTTCGGCCCGTACCGGGTCGTAGTCACCAATGTGAAATTGGTACAGGTCAATGGTGTCAATACCCAGCCGATTCAAACTCGCGTCGCACTGCTCGCGGATCGAATCCGGCTCGGCGCTGCGCCCGGTCGCCTGCTTGGTCGCCTCGTCGAACAGGTTGCCGAACTTGGTCGCGATGACGACCTCATCGCGCCGCCCGGCAATGGCCCGTCCGACGACCCGCTCGCTGTGCCCGGCGCCGTAAATATTGGCCGTGTCGATGAACGTGATCCCGGCTTCCAGGGCTGCATGGATCGCGGCGACCGACTCGTCGTCATTTACCTCACCCCATCCGATCGGGGTACCGTCCCGGTAGGCCGGCCCGCCGATCGCCCACGCGCCGAACCCGATCGGGCTGACGATGGTGCCGCTGCGGCCGAGCTTCCGTTGCGATGCCGACATCGTGTCTCCGTTCAGTTGATGGAACTTGATTTTCTCGCAACGGAACCAACCGCGTCCAGTTTCGCACCACCGCGAACAATGAGGAAGCACGCAATCCCGACAACAGGGGCAATCCAATAGTCTCAACTGCATTCCGTCACTGTCGAAGGAGATTGAATGCGCACCACCCCACGATCACGCCGTGCCGTGTTGCCCCGCGTGGCGGCCGTGACCGGGCTCGCCACCGCGTGTGTATTGGGCCCCACCGGAATTGCCGGCGCCGCCCCCACACCACAACACGCCGCCGTAACGCCAGCACCGCTGGAACCGCTCACCGATCTGGCGGCACAACGCCTGCTGGTCTCCGACGAGGTTGCGGCCGCGAAATTCGGAACCGACAAGCCGATCGACGACCCGGTACGGGAGCAGCAGGAATTGGCCGAGGTACGTACCCGGTCGGCCGAATTGGGCATCGATCCCGACTCGGCGGTGGCGTTCTTCCAGGACCAGATTGCCGCCAGCAAGGTCGTACAGCGCGGCCTTTACGCCCGCTGGACCAAGCATCCGGAGCTGCGTCCGACGCACCGACCGGACCTGGTCACCGAGGTGCGGCCGAAACTCGACGCGCTCACCACCGAAATCCTGCAGCAACTGCAGGCAACCCAGTCGGCGCGCCGACCGACTCCGTCCTGCCGGGTCGATCTGCTGCTCTCCCGGGTCTACGTCGAGGTGACCCAGCCACTGGACCACTTGCACAGGCAGGCATTGCGGGTCGCGCTTCCGTCGGTGTGTAGCTGAATCAGCGGTCTACGCGGGTGGGCGGTGAATGACGCCGGCTCGGTCGACCGGTGCGATCGGCGCGGCCACCGGGCCGGCGTCGATATACCGCTCACCCCGGGACCACGAGGCGATGGCGGCGATCAGACAGGCGCCGATCGCGAAACCAAAGGCCACGTGCAAGCCGGACTGGAACGGCCCGGATATCAGGTGCGGGAAGAATTCCCGGCCAACCAAGGTATGCGCATTGGCCGGCGAGAGCCCGGCCAACACCTTGGTTCCGAGCAGATGCTGGATCGGGTTGTAACCGAGGAATGCGGCGAACAGGATCGACACCGGCGGCAAATTCGCAACCTGATGCGCAACCCCGGACGACACCCCGTGCGCCTGCAGACCTGAAGCCATGGTGTGCGGGAGTACGGACGAGAGCCCGGCGATCATGAGGCTGAAGAAGATGCCGACCGAGAAGACCTGGGCCGAATTCTGGAATGTGGAATTCATGCCGCCACCAGCGCCGCGGTCGGCCGCCGGCAGGCTGTTCATCACCGCGGCCCGGTTCGGCGAGGCAAAACAGCCCATCGCCAGCCCGTCCAGCAATTCGATGATCGCGAACAGTGGATACGGAAAGTCGATCGGCAGCATTTCCAGCAGGAACAGGCTCAGCGCGGCCATCACCATGCCACCGGAGGCGAACAGCCGCGGACCGAACCGGTCGGAGAGGAAACCCGACACCGGACCGGCCGAAAGCACGCCGATACTGAGCGGCAACATGTAGATACCGGCCCACAGCGGCGTTGATTCGAAGCTGTACCCATGTAGAGGAAGCCAAATGCCCTGCAGCCAGATAATCAGCATGAACATCAGGCCGCCGCGGCCGAGTGCGGACAGAAACGTTGACAAGGTGCCGAAGGTAAAGGCACGGATTTTGAATAAATGCAGCCGGAACATCGGGTGCGCGACCCGGGTCTCGATGATGCAGAACGCCACCAACAGGGCCACACCGCTCGCCAGTGAGCCGATGACCACCGGGCCGGTCCAGCCCATCGTGTGATTGCCGTAGGGCTGGATGCCATGTGTGAGGCCGATCATCACCAGGATCATGCCGGCGGCAAAGGTGACGTTGCCCAACCAGTCGATCGGCGCGGGCGTACGTACACCGATATCACGCAGCTTCCGATACGCCCAGACCGTCCCGAAGATGCCGCACGGCACCGAAATCAGGAATACCAGCCGCCAATTCACCGGCGCCAACACGCCACCGAGAATCAGGCCGATAAACGTGCCACTGATGCCGGTGACATTGTTGATTCCCAGCGCCAGACCGCGCTGGTGCGAGGGAAATGCGTCGGTGAGGATGGCGCCGGAGTTACCGATGAGAAACGCGCCGCCTACACCCTGCACGATCCGCCAGATCAGGAGCCACAGTGCTCCTGACTGGCCGGTCATCCAATCGATCGTGAGAAAGAACGAAGCGCCGGTGTAGATGACGAAACCAAGGTTGTACATCTTCACCCGGCCGAACAGGTCGCCCAGCCGGCCCACGCTAACTACGAGAACGCTGCTGGTGACGAGGTAGCCGAGGATCATCCACAAGAGATAGAAGCTGTTCGACGGGACCAGCGGATCGAGATGAATCCCACGGAATATGTCCGGCATCGCGATCAACATGATCGACGAGTCGATCGTCGCCAGCAGTACGCCGGCTGTCGTGTTGGTCAGTGCCACCCATTTGTAGCGGCTGTCGGGGTGATCGTTTCCCACCCCTGCAGCCGCTTCGTCGACCGCCACGCCTCTCCTTTTTCAGTTGATCATGTACATCGATTTCCCGTCGAGCATGTTACCTCTGTGTGTGAGCCAACTACAACGGTTAAGCTCCGACAAGCTCCGCTACGGGCGGGACTTGCAGATGCCAATCGGTGAGCTGTTGGTACGTATCGGCCACCGACAACACGGTCGCCTCGGCAAACGGACCGCCGACAATTTGCATCGACAGCGGCAGACCGAATGTGCTGAATCCCACTGGAATCGCGGCCGCGGGCAAGCCGGCAAAGTTCCATTGACCAGTAAAGCCCGCACCGAGCATGCGCTTCTGCATGTCCAGCTCATCGATCCGCTCGGCCGGCCGCACCATGCTCGGGGTCACGATGACATCGACCTGGCGCAGGACTTCCTTGACACCAGCGCGGAAAACGGTGCGCAGCCGCTGCGCCTGGGCATAGTCCCCCGAGGTGAAGAATGCGCCTTTGACCAGTGTCGGACGGGTGAAACGTCCGTAGTCTTCCCACTTGTCGATGAGATTCTGCCGGTGGTACGCGTAAGCCTCGGAGACCAGCGTGATGTGGTTGGCCTCTTTGGCTTCCTTGGCGTAAGGCACGGTGACCTCGCTGACCACAGCACCGGCGCCCTTCAACACGTCGACCGCGGCCAGCACGGCGGCGCGCACCTCGTCGTCCAATTCCGGCGTATCAAAGAAGTACGGAGTGGCCACGCCGATCTTCAGGCCGGCCACACTGCCGGTCAGCAACGACGAGTACGCCGGAACCTCAGCCTGCGCGGCGAAGCGGTCATCGGGGTGGTACCCGGCCATCACTTCGAGCATTACCGCGCAGTCGTAGGCGCTGCGGGCCATCGGGCCAATGCTGTCCAATGTGTACCCCAACGGCACCACACCGGCTTTGGGGACGCGACCGAAGGTCACCTTCAGTCCGGTGTGGCCGTTGACCGAGGCCGGACCGCGTACCGAACCGCCGGTGTCGGTGCCCAGGCCACCAAAGGCCAGCCCGGCCGCGACCGCCACGCCGGTACCGGAACTGGAGCCGGCCGCGGTGTGCTCGGTGTTCCACGGATTGCGCGGGATCAGGAAGCCCTTGTCCGGATCCGGCGCGCCACAGGCGAATTCGCTGGTCGTGGTCTTACCGAGGATCACCGAACCCGCTTCCCGTAGTCGGGCCACGACCGGTGCATCGACGCCCTTGCCCCAGTCGGCCGGCAGCACGCGGCTGTTGGCCGTAGTCGGAGCGTCCTTTGTGGAGATGATGTCCTTGACCGCCAGCGGAATCCCCTGCAGCGGACCGACATCCACGCCGGCCGCGAAGTTGGCGTCCGCGGCTTCGGCGGCCGCCATCGCGCCTTCCTCAGTGACCGTGACGAACGCGCCGAGCGCCTCGTTGGCCTTGCCGATCTTGTCCAGCAGCACGCGGGTCAACTCCGCCGAGGTCACCGTTCCGGCGCGCAGTGCGGCGGCGGCATCCTTGATGGTCAGCGGTAATGCTTCTGGCATTTCTCCTCCTGTACGAAATAGGAAACGGCTCAGGCGGCGGGATCGAAGTCGATCGCCGGGTCGATGAATTCCAGCTCCGGCAGGTACAGGCCGTCGGCCTGCGCCCGCAGGGCCGGATAGACCTGCACGAAATCGGCGAATTCCGATTCGGAGACCGTGATGTTCGCCGCGCTCAACAATGCGCGTACGGTCTCAATCGCGCCAGTAGCGCTGGTGGTGCCGGCAGTGCCCACGTCACTCTCCTTTGGTTGCTGCGATACGGGCCGGGTCGCCGTATTCGCGGTCGAACAAATGGCAGGAAACGCTGTGCTGCGGCCGTGCCTCGATCATTGCCGGGGCCTTGTCGGCGCAGATGTCCATGGCGAACGGGCAGCGGGTACGGAACCGACAGCCACTCGGCGGATTCAACGGGCTCGGAATATCGCCGCTGTCCGCCAATACGTTCTCGGCCCGCTGGGTCGGATCAAGAGTCGGAATCGAGGACAGCAGCATCTGCGAATACGGATGCAACGGCGCCTGATAGAGCATGCTCGCATCGCAGAATTCGACGACCTGGCCGAGGTACATGACCGCGACCTGGTCGCTCATGTACTCCACGACGTTCAGGTCGTGACTGATGAATACATAGGTCAGGTCGTACCCGGACTGCAGATCCAACAACAGATTGACGATCTGGGCCTGGATCGACTTGTCCAATGCAGACACTGCCTCATCGAGCACGACGAGCTTCGGTTCCAGGACCAACGCGCGCGCGATATTGACCCGCTGCCGTTGGCCGCCGCTGAGTTGGTGCGGATAGTGCGTGCTGTAGGCCGGATGCAGGCCGACGTCCTCCAGCACCTTGTTGACCCGTCGGTCGATATCGGGCCGGGGCACACCCTGGACCTTGAGCGGAAACCCGATCGACTCGCCGACCGAAGCGCGCGGGTTCAGCGCGGAATACGGATCTTGGAACACCATCTGGGTGTGCTCGACGATGGTCCGTGACCGCTTGCCGCGCCTGGGTAGCGGCGTTCCGGCGAACCGGACCGTGCCCGCATCCGCCCTGTGCAGGCCTACAATGACTCTGGCCAATGTGGACTTGCCGCAGCCGGACTCCCCTACGATGCCGAGGGTTGAGCCGGCCGGCACGGTGAACGAGACGTTGTCGACCGCCGATATCCGTACCCGATGTAAGCCGGCCCGGGCCCGGAACGTCTTGGTTACCCCGTCCACCGCCAATATCGGCGGCGCGTCAGTAGCAGCTGTGGTCATCTCGAATTCCCCTAACCGAGCCGGGTATCCATCGCCTCGCGCAGCGCGTCGCTGGCGGTGTTGAACGTGACCGAGGTGAGAAAGATGAAGATCCCCGGAACCGCGACCACGGCCGGCACCACGTAAATGTCGCCCTGCAGGCTTTCCAGCATGTAGCCCCATTCCGGCGTCGGTGGCCGGGACCCGAGGCCGAGAAAGCTCAAGCTGGCCGCGATGATCATCGCCACCCCGACCAGGCCGGAGGAATAGACAATGATTTCGTTGAGGACGTTGGGCAGCAGTTGGGTACGCAGAATGCGGATCCGGCTGGCGCCGGACAGTCGCGCCGCCTCCACATATTCGGACGTGACGATCTTGCGGGTCTCGGACTCGGCGATCCGGGAAACCGGCGGGATAAAGACGATCGAGACCGCGATGATCGTGTTCGACAGGCCGGCGCCGAGCGAGGAGCCAACCGCGATCGCCAGCAGAATGGCCGGAAATGCGTACAGCATGTCCATGATGCGCATGAGGATCGCGCCGACCGCCCCACGCACCAGGCCGGCCCAGGTCCCGATGATCGTGCCCACCACAGCGGCAACCAGCGTCGGCACGAACCCGGCCAGCAGCGAAAGTCGCCCGCCGTAAAGGACACGGGTCAACATGTCCCGGCCCTGCTCGTCCGTCCCCAGTGGATGACCGGTCGAGAACGAGAAAATGTTCTGCAGCCGATCGGCCGGCTTGCCGACCAACGGGTCGTACGGGCAGATCCACGGTGCGAACACCGCGGCCGCGATAATCAGGATCAACACGATGAGCGCCGCGACGCCCAGTTTGTTCCGCAGGAAACGACGCCGGACGACCGACCAGTATGAGATCGGCGGCACCGACACCTCACTCTGATACCAGCGCTCCCGTAGATCATCGGCAGTGAGCTCGGTCATCAATAATCACCTCCATTCCTTAGGCCAGCGCGTATCGCTGCCGGGGATCGATCACGGCCTGCAGCAGGTCGACCAGCAAATTGATGAGCACGAACGTCCCGGCGATGACCAGCGTCGTTCCCTCGACCACGACGAGATCGCGGGCCTCGATGGCGTTGTAGAGCAACAGGCCGATTCCCGGCCATTGGAAGATCGTCTCGATCAGCACCGAACCACCCAGCAGATAACCGATCTGCAGACCGGACGTGGTCAGCACCGGCGAGAGGGCGTTCTTGAATACGTGCCGCAGGATCTGCAACCCGGTCAAACCCTTGGCCCGCAGGGTTTCCACAAAATCGGCCTGGTATGCCTCGACGATGCTGGCTCGGGTGACCCGGGCCGTGATGGCCAGCGTCACCAGCGAACCGGCCACCACGGGCATGATCAGGTGCCGGACGAATTCGCCGAGCCCGCCCTGACCGGCCCCGGATAACGACGTGCCACCGGCCGGCAACCACCGCCAGCGGGCGGCGAAGAACGTGAGCAGGATGATCGCGACGAAGAACGAGGGAATGCTCAGCCCGGCCATGCCGAACGTCGAGATAACCTTGTCCACGACCTTCCCGCGCCGGGCACCGGCGGCAAAACCCAGCGCCACCCCGGCGACCAACCCGAACAGCGCGGAGAATCCGGCAAGAATTGCCGTATTCACCCAGGCGGCGTTGATCAGGCTCAGCACCTCGGCCCGGCGATACTGCGAATAGCCAAGATCTCCGGTCAATGTGCGACCGAGCCAGTCGACGTACTGCGTCGGCAGCGGTTTGTCCAGACCGAGGCTGTGCCGCAGGGCCAGTCGGTCGGCGTTGGAGGCATCCGGACCGAGCAGGGTCGCGACCGGATCGCCCGGCAGCACGTTCATCAGTAGGAAGATCACGACCGAGACGCCGAACAGAATCAGCATGGCCATGGCAAGCCGGCGCAAGGTGAGTTGAATCATCGTTAACCGCCCACCGTGATGTTGTCGAAATCCACCCACCAGGACTTGGGTTCCACGAACCCGTGCACCTTCGGCGACATCACCCGCAGGTTCAGATCGTGCATCCAGAACAGGAAATACGCGTCGTTGACCGCGATATTCATCATGTCCTGCAGGTATTTGTGCGAGGTCTTCGGATCGAAGCTGGACGATGCCTTCTGATAGTCGGCCTGCATCTGCTTGTTACAGATGCCGCTGGCGTTGGGTGTATCGGCCGACTGCATGCACTGGAACGTCGTCGCGTAACCGGTCGGGATCATGCCGGCCGCCGGCGAGGACCACAGGATGTCGATGTTCTTCCACTGTGGACTCTTCAACGTGGCCAGGCTGATCGTGGTCAAGGTGTCCCACTCCATCGGCTCCAGCGTCACCTCGACGCCGATCGCCGTGAAGTCGGCCTGCAGTTTCTGCATCATGATGTCCGGGAACATGTTCCCCGAACCACCGGTCGGATAGGCCATGTTGAGGTGCAGCTGCCCGGGTTTGTAACCGGCCTCGGCCAACAGCCGTCTTGCTTCGGCAGGGTCGTAGTGGTAGCCGGGATTGTCCGGCGCGTAGTCCGGATGGCCGGGATATACGTACTGCTTGGCCGGATAGCCGACGTTGTTGATCAGATCCGCGGTGCCGACCCGGTCCAACGCGTAGTTGAGGGCCTTGCGCAGCTTGATGTTTCCCTTGAACGGTTTGCGGAACAGGTTGAACCGAGGCATGATCCCGTGCGGGTACTTGCCCATATAGGTCACGTAGCCGTCGTCTTTCAGCTGCGATAGGGCATCCGGCGAAGGCACCTCGGCCCAGTCCACCTCGCCCGATTCCAATGCGGACAGCCGGGTGGCCGCCTCCGGCATCGGGTAGAGCACGATCTCGTTCAGCTTCGGCCGGCCGCGCCAATAGTGGTCGTTGGCCTGCAGGATCATGACCTGACCATCAACGTACTTCTTGATTGTGAATGGTCCGGTGCCGATGGCATGGGCGTTGTAGTTGGTGTTGCCGTATTTCTTCACCACGGCCGGACTCGGGAAATAGACCGAGGCCAGGTCGTACGACAGCCAGGCGTACGGATGTTTCGTGGTGACCGACACCGTGTAGTCGTCGATCTTGTGCCAGCTTTTGAATTGTAAGAAGGAGGCAGCGTACCGGGGCGCGTCGATCGTGTCGTAGTACGTGAATTTCTTGTCCAGCATCCGGTTGAACTGGAACAGTACGGCGTCGGCATTGAACGGGGTGCCGTCCTGGAACGTGACCCCGCGCCGGAGGTGAAAGGTCCAGGTGAGCTTGTCCGGCGATATCGACCAGGATTTGGCCAGCGCCGGCTGCGGGGTCGGGATCGTCTTGCTTTGATCGAGGTTGAATCGGGTCAGACCGTCGTAGATGTTGTTGCCGACAAACCGGTATCCCTCGTAGCCCTGATCCGGCGGCGTCGATGGGAACGGGATATTGCCGGCGGTCATGGCGATCCGCAGGATGCCGGCCGTGCTGCCGTAACCGACTGTCCCTTTCCCACAGCCAACCAGCAGACTGCCGAGCAGCACCAGAATGACCACAATGGACCACCGCCGCCGTCCCGGCTCAGACGACGGCATGCCTGCCGTCCACCCCTGCGGTCACCGACGTGAGCTCCAGCAGGCAGCGGCTGCTGTGGGTCGGGCTGAGCGAAATATCTTCCGGCCGCCGCGTCCAACATTCCGTGGTCGCCACCGCGCAGCGCGGGGCGAAAGCGCATCCTTCCGGCAGCCGGGCCAAGCTCGGCGGCGAACCGGGAATTGCCTGTGGCCGGCTGTGCTGTCCCGGTCGGACATTGGCCTCGATAAGCCCTTTGGTGTAGGGATGAGAGGGCTGCAGCAGCACCTCTTCGGCCGACCCGGTCTCCACGATCCGGCCGGCGTACATGACCGCGATGTCGTCGGCGATTTCGGCTGCGACGCCGAGGTCGTGGGTCACGATGATCATGCCCATCTCGTGCTCACGCTGCACGGTCCGGAACAATTCCAGGATTTTCGCCTGAACGGTCACGTCCAGGGCAGTGGTCGGTTCGTCGGCCAGCAGCACCTGCGGCCGGGCAGCGATCGCCATCGCAATGACCACCCGTTGCCGCATACCGCCGGACAGTTCGGCTGGGTATGCCTTCAACCGGGCCGCCGCCGAAGGAATCCGCACGAGTTCGAGTAGCTCAAGGGCCTGGGCTCGGGCTTCGCGCCGGCCGAGCTTGCGGTGTCGGCGCAATGTTTCGCACAGCTGACGTTCTATTGTGTACACCGGATCGAGTGCGGTCAGCGGGTCCTGGAAAACCATTGAAATATCGCGGCCACGAGTCGCCGCCCGGGCCTTGGCCGGCAGCGCTAACAGATTGCGCTCACCCAGCAGCACCTCACCGGTCACGGTGGCATTGCCGGCCTGAATGCCGAGAATCGAGCGCAGCATCGCGCTCTTCCCGCTTCCCGACTCGCCGATCACGGCCAGCACCCGGCCCCGGCCCAGCCGGAACGATACGTTGTCGACCGCCGCCAGCGGGCCGTGATCGGTCCGGAACGTGGTGCTCAGCCCGCGAACCTCCAGCGCGGCCGGCCGGGTTTGGTTCATTTTCTCCATAATGGACACGCTCATTTTCCGCCCCTTTCTGGCAATGCGCGTCTCGGGGCGCCGGCGGTGCCGGCACTCCTGGTCCTTGTCTGTGCGCGCCGACGTTGGCGCGGAATTCACGCGACTAACCGCGGCGCATCACATCGGTGAGTGCGAGACGGTCGCCGCGGATGCGGCCGAACCCGAATTCGATCGGCCCGCCGTCGACCCGGTGCACCAACCGCTCAAGAAGCAGAATCGGCGCACCCAGGCGGGTTTTCAGCACAGCGGAGACCGTCCGATCGGCCACCGTTGCCTCGATTTGCTGGTCGGTGTAGCCGACCTCGACCCCGAGCTGATGCTCGATGAGCCGGTAAATGGACGTGCCCAATTGCGCATCGGTGCGCAGCAGCGGAGCACCTACCGGATAAGGAAACCACGACGAGCGCAACGTCAACGGTCCGCCGTCCAGCAGGGTGAGCCGTTCGAAGAACACCGCGTCGATGCCCTCGTCGATGCCCAATCGTTCCGCCACAATCGGCGGAGCTGGAATCCGGCGGAGATCGAGTACCTGATACGTGATCCGCGACGCGCCCTTCTCAATTCCGTCGGGCAGTCCACGGAGGACCTCGATCCCGTGCCGGACCCGGGCTTGCGCCACGACGAACGTGCCCGCACCCTGCAGACGCTCGATCAGCTCTTCGGCCCGGAGCAAATCGAGCGCGTCCCGTATCACCCCCCGGCTTACTCCGTATTCACTGACCAGATGTGCCTCGCCCGGAACAACCCCGTCGTCAAACCTGCCCAGCACAATCTCCGCGCGCAACAGATCCCGTACCTGGCGGACCGCGGTCCACCGGTGGTAATTCCGCGAGCGGCCGTACCTGTTACCCACCAACAGATCGTGCCGAGCCGAGGTCTCACCGACGGAACCAGCAGGTAAAATGCTCATTACGCGCTACCGGATCGATATCAATTCTCGACGCTGATGATCGAGTCGTAATCCACCGAATGTTGGAAGGCATATCCGACCCGCAGCAATAGCGCGTCATCAAAGAACTTGCCGATCAACTGCATGCTCACCGGTAGCCCTTGCGACTTACCACACGGCATCGCCAGCGCCGGATGTCCGGTGTAGTTGAACGGTTGGGTATTGCGCACGGCCGCGTTCATCCGACCCAACGCTTCCTCCAGTGCCGCATCCTTTGTCTCCGGAGGGGCGTATTCGGGCGCCTTGAGAATGCACGTCGGCATCACCAGTACGTCGTTGTCGGCCAGGGCGCGATCGAACGCCTTGATGTAACTGCCACGGACATTCTGCGCCTTCGCATAGACCCGGCCATGGTAATTACGCCGGGCGAATTCCCCGACCAAATAGTTGAGTTTGGTCCGCGGATTGAGCACATCGATGTGGTTGGCCCAGACCTGATTGACCGCCGCGATCAGCGACTGTGGATAGTAGGTACGGGTGAAGGCGCCGAAGAATCCGCTCTGCAGCAACGCCCGCGAACCCTCCGCGCCCAATGCATTCTGCGCGTTACGGGCACTCAGATGCTCAGGCACCGACACCTTTGACACAATGGCGCCGGCGCTGGAAAGAACCTCCACCGCCGCATTGACCGTGTCGATCACGTCGGATTCGGCGTCGAGATATCCTTCCTCGACAATGCCGATCCGCAATCCCTCGACGCCGTCGGTCAACGTGCTCAACGCGTCGTACGTCTCCGGCACGTCCCGGCTCTGCCGCGGATCAAAGCCGTCATAGCCCGCGGTCACCTGCAACGCGGCCGCGGTGTCCTCAATGGTGCGCGCCATCGGGCCGGTGTAGTCGATGCTCTGATCCGACCCAAAACCGAGGCCGAAGTGCGACACCAGACCGAAGGTCGGCTTGAGGCCGACGCATCCGGACATCGCCGCCGGAATGCGAATCGACCCGCCCTGGTCACCACCGAAGGAGATGTCGACCTCACCCGCCACCAGCGCCGCCGCTGAACCGGATGACGAACCACCGGTCAGGTGCGTTGGCTTGTGCGGATTCTTGGGCCGACCGTAATCGCCGATCCCGCCGCCGAAACCGAATCCGCCGGTCAACCCGTTCATCATGTGCTTTCCGACGATCGTGCCACCGGCCTCGAGCACCCGGCTGACGATCGTGGCGTCGAAGTCCGGAATGAAGTCCTCCATCACGTAGGACCCATACGTGAGCGGAATTCCGGCGACCGCGACATGATCTTTGTAACTGACGGTTTTTCCGGCCAGCGGCCCCTCGGCCGCGCCTTCGATCCGGCATTTCCACAACCAGGCCTGGTACGGATCCTCAGCGACGCTCGGCCGGTATCCAGGCTCGCGGGCCGGATAACTGATTGCCGGTTTGCCTTCGTCCATTCGCGACTGTACGAACGTATCGAGCTCGTCGAGATGCTCGATCAAATGCTTGCGATAGAGCACCGCCTCGTCCGGCCCGAGGTGCATTCCCATCGACCGGGCAGCCTCGATAACCTCGTCCACGTCCGGCACTGCGAACATCGTCGGCTCCTCTCTGTTTCGTGTGAACAGATCGTCACCGTCGGTTATTACGGCCATGCACGCGAATTATCTTGGCTGTGTTACGCCGCTATCTTCGGCGGCCGCACCCGCGCTGACCTGCACAGTTGTGTCGGTGCGCGAGGAAAACGCCGGTACAACGCCACGACCGATCCCTTATCGGACCCAGTCGTTGCGGCCGGTCTCGTCCCGCGGCCGTACCCGCGGCGCCGGTCGGGAAACACGCAGCCGGTGTGTGGTCGCCCATTTCAACGCCTGATCGGCCACCTGTTCCCACCCGGGCTGGCCCAGCGTGTAATGCGATCGGCCGGCGAATTCGAGGTAGTCGGTGAGCGAGGCTGATTTCCGGTAACGGCTCAGGTTCTCCCGGTTGGTCGCCGGTGGTGCCACATGGTCTGCGCCTCCGGCGATGAACAGCAGCGGCGCCCGGGTCGAGTTCTGGAAATTCACCCGCAGCGGCGTTCGCGGATTGAGGTTCGCGGCCGCGCCTTCGAACAGCAGGCGGCCGGCGGCCGGCACGCAATAGCGGTCGTAGGCCAGCTGCGACTCGGCCGCATTGAGCGTATTGGCGAAGGCGTAGTGGAATTGCTCCGGGGTCAACGGAACCGCCCGGCGGATGTTGGCCGGATTCTGCAGCACCGGAAATGCCGCCCGCAACGTGCTCACCGGTAGGCGGTACACCCCACGAATGGCAGCCGAGTCAATGGCCACGCCGGCCGAACCCAGGCCCCGATCCAACAACACCTGCACGAAAGCGCCGCCAAAAGAATGGCCCATGATGATCGGCGGTGTCTCAAGCTTCCGGATGATCCGCTCGTAATGGGCCAGGATCCGCGTCGCACCCAGACCGGCCAACGGAGACGGATCGCGCCGCAACTCATCGACCTCGGCGTCCAAACCGGGCCATGCGGGCGCGAATACCCGAAACCCGGCCGCCTGGTAATGCTCGATCCAGTGCTCCCAACTGCGTGGTGTCATCCACAAGCCATGCACCAGAACCACGGTGTCGGCAGTATCCGGGACGTTGTCATCAGCGGTCATCGAACCCTCCCCGTTGGCTGATGCCAGCACAGTACGTGGACCGCGGACGACACCGGTAGCCAAAAGCGGGTTTGGGAACGGTGGAATGCGATTACCCAGCCTGGACGGGCCTTATCGGGCTGATATCAGACCGATCTGCTTTGTTGCTCTCAGACTGGGAATCGGCAATTCCGACGATGCTGGGAAGCACGTCGTAAAGGTGAACAAACCGCCGATCAGGTCGAATAGCCGCGATGAAGACGTTATGCCGCCAAAGTATCGGCACGTCCGCACGGCTGTCGAGTTAGGACTGTCGCGTTAGGACTGAGTGGCAGTCGAGCGACCACCGTAACGCGCATTCGGCGACTCGAGAATGGCCCGCTGGCGCGGTGTCAGTCCCTCGTATTCATTCGGGTCGTAGAAATCGGCTGCCCACGAGACCGCGGCCGGACTGTACTTGTAGAACGCGGTCCGCCGCTCGTCCTGACCGCGCCACGGCAGCGTTCCGTGCACCATCGCCTCGGTGAACACGATCGCGGTGCCGGCCGGTCCGGTGACCCGGCGCACGCACGGGTGCAGTTCGGAGAGGTGTTTCCACTGCTCGGGAAAGGCGAACGCGCTCTTGTGACTGCCCGGGACACAGGCGAACCCGCCGTCCTGCGGCCCGACGTCCTTGAGGTTGAACGCCACCGCCACGAGTCCACTGTGGATTTCTCCGCTGGTGACCATGTAGTACTCCGACGGCCGGAACGGCACCATGCCGCCGTGCAGGACCGTGCCGATCGGACCCTCACCAGCCCGGATCACATCCGCGTACGTGTGGTCGAGCCGGAAATCCCGGCCGATGATCTCCTCCAGCACCGCCACGACGGCGGAATTGTCAATCAGCTCGAGAAAAGCCGGATCGCGACCCAGCAGATCGCCGAATCGGTGCGTACGCATATCGGCCGGGGTTTCGTTGGCAATTCCCTCGTCGATGAGCTCGTTGAGCCGGGTGAGCTGAGTCGGTGACAATGCGTCGGGAATTGTCAGATATCCCTGCAGATCGAAAAGGTAGCGATCCTCGGCGTTCATCCGTTCCCTCCGTACCGGCCATATCCGCAAGCCAACTCTCGCAGATGAACCCGGTGCCCGGCGGGCTCCAGTCCGCTTCCGGTCGGTCAGCCGCCGCACCATGCGACGGCCTCGGCCACGGTCGCCACCTCGTTCAGACCAATTGTCGGCAGCGCCGGCCGGTCGACCATCACGACCGGCAGTCGCAGGGTCCGGGCCGCATCGAGCTTGGCCGTGGTCATCGCGCCGCCGCTGTCCTTGGTCACCAGGACCCGGACGTCGTGGGCGCGCATCAGATCCAGTTCTCCCTCAGGCGTGTACGGCCCACGGTCGCGGATCACGGTGTGCCGGGCCGGCAATTCGTCCTGCGGTTCATCGACGGTACGGATCAGATAGTGCCGCTCATCATCGGCCGCGAATGGCGCCAGCTCACGCCGTCCGGTCGTCACGAATACGGTCTCGCCGGGCTTGCTCAGCTTCCGCGCCATGGCCGCCGCTTCGGTTACGGACTCGACCCGGTGCCACTGGTCGCCGGCCCGCTCGACCCAACCGGGCCGGCGCAGGATCAGCAGCGGTACCCGGGCCTCGGCGGTCGCCGCGACGGCGTTCCCGGTCATGGTGCGCGCGAACGGATGCGTCGCGTCAACAACGGCGTCGATGCGGTGCTCCAGCAAAAAGGCCACCAGGCCGGCCGTTCCGCCGAATCCGCCGATCAGCACCGCACCAACGGGAAGAGCCGGATCGCGTACCCGCCCGGCCAACGACGAGGTGACCGAAAACCCGGACCGACCATGCAGCGCGGCGGCGAGCGCGCGGGCCTCCCCCGTACCACCCAGGATCAGCACTCTCACAGGACGAACCCTAAGACCGGCCTCGGACCACGGCTGGACCGGGACTGGGCCAGACTGTGACCGTGTCCAACTCCCGCCCGAACGGTCCACTGCGCCACGGATGGACCACCGGCGCCTGCGCGACCGCCGCAACGACCGCGGCGTACCAGGCGCTGCTGACCGGCCGCTTTCCCGACCCGGTCGGCATTACGCTGCCGCGCGGCCAACAGCCGACGTTCGCGCTGACCCGGGAGCGGCTGGAGGAATCCGCGGCGTCGGCATCGATCACGAAGGACGCCGGCGACGACCCCGACGTCACCCACGGCGCGATCATCACCGCGACCGTGCGGCCCGGGACGCCCGGCGCCGGAGTGTCCTTTGTGGCCGGTCCCGGGGTCGGCACGGTGACCAAGGCCGGGCTGCCGCTGCCGGTCGGCGAGCCGGCGATCAACCCGGTGCCGCGACAGATGATGCGTTCCGCGATCGCTGATGTGGCGGCCGAATTCGGCGGCACCGGCGACGTGGTCATCGAAATCTCGGTCGACGACGGCGAGCGGATCGCCCAGCACACCTGGAATCCCCGGCTCGGCATCGTCGGCGGACTCTCGATCCTCGGCACGACCGGCATCGTGGTCCCGTACTCCTGCTCGGCCTGGATCGACAGCATCCGGCGCGGGGTGGATGTGGCGCGGGCGGCCGGGCACCGGCACGTCGCCGGCTGCACCGGTTCGACGTCCGAACAGACGGTCCGCGAGCTGTACGGCCTACCGGACGAGGCGTTGCTGGACATGGGCGATTTCGCCGGCGCGGTGTTGAAGTACGTACGGCGCCATCCGGTCGAGCGGCTCACGATCGCCGGCGGCTTCGGGAAGTTGTCGAAGCTGGCCGACGGTCATTTGGATCTGCACTCCGGCCGATCGCAGGTCGACGTACCGGGTCTGGCCCGGCTGGCCGCTTCTGTCGGCGCCTCGGCTTCGATCGTGCAGGAAATCGCGGCGGCCAATACCGCTTTGGGAGCGTTGCAGCTGGCGCGGGAGGCCGGGTTGCCTCTCGGCGATCTGGTCGCCGAACGGGCCCGGTCGGTGTGTGCCGACGTGCTGAAGCCGGCGCCGGTCGCGGTCGACGTGGTGGTCATCGACAGGGCCGGGGCGATCGTCGGCCGGGCCTGAGTCAGCGCGCCCGGCCGAGCGCTCCAGCCCAGCCGCGCCCAAGCCGCCTGAATTGTTGATCATGAAGTTGCCTGCGCGACACGCCGACGACACGCCGAGGTTTTCGTCGGGAATTTCATGATCAACACGAGAAGTCGGCGGCAGGTCGACAGTGCGGGCGGCGCTTGGCTTGCGGACAGCGGGACAGGGACGCGGCCGGACCGGGTTAGACCAGAGTCAGATCGGGTCAGACCAGAGCCAGATCGGGGTCAGCTGGAGAAATGTACGGTCGGGCTGGCCGCGCGAGCACGGGCCTCGGAGTACAGGTGGCTGTCGGAGAAGTTCTCCGCCGCGAGCGCCTGGCCGATCACGATCACCGCGGTCCGCCGGATCCCGGCTTCGTGCACCTGCTCGGCGATCGTGTCCAGTTGCCCGCGCAGCACGACTTCGTCGTCCCGGCTGGCGTACGCCACCACCGCCACCGGCGTCGTCGCGCCGTACACCGGGAGCAGTTCGGCCACTACCGCGTCGATCCGCTGTACGGCCAGGTGCAGCACCATCGTCGCCTGGGACGCGCCGAGTGTGGCCAGGTCCTCGCGCGGCGGCATAGCGGTCGCCCGTTGGGCGGTGCGGGTCAGCACCACGGACTGGGCCACCCCGGGCACGGTGAATTCGCGTCGTAACGTCGCCGCGGCCGCCGCGAACGCCGGTACGCCGGGGCACACGTCGTACGGCACTCCGGCCGCGTCGAGCCGGCGCATCTGTTCGGCCACCGCGCTGAACACGGCCGGGTCGCCCGAACACAGTCGCGCCACGTCCTGGCCGGCCGCATGAGCGGCGACCAAGGCGTCAATGATCTGATCCAGTGTCAGGTCTGCCGTGTCGATCAGCTTCGCATCCGGCGGACAGTGTTCGAGGACCTCGGACGGGACCAGGCTGCCGGCGTACAGGCAAACCGGGCAGCGGGCCAACAGATCCCGAGCCCGCAACGTGATCAGGTCGGCCGCACCCGGTCCGGCTCCGATGAAATGAACAGTCATCCCTTACTTTCCTTTACGTACGCCCATTGGGTCACCGCAAGCGCCGGCCGGAACGTGCTGAACGAGCCCAGCGGCGCCGCATGCGAGACCGCGAGGCGGCTCAGGTCGCCGCCACACTTGTCGTACCAGCCGGCCAACGCGGTCTCGCTTTCGATCGTCACGCCGTTGGCTACCAACCGACCGCCCGGCGCCAGCGAGGCCAGGCAGGTTTCGACGACGCCGTCCGTGGTCAGCCCGCCGCCGATGAAGACCGCGTCCGGCCGCGGCAGTCCTTCCAACGCGGCGGGCGCCGCAGCAGCGACCAGCGTCAGGCCGGGTACGCCCAGCGCGTCGGCATTCCGGGTGATCCGCTCCCGCCGATCGGCCCGCGACTCAACCGCGACCGCCCGGCAGTCGGCGTGGCTGCGCATCCACTCGATCGCGATCGAACCGCTGCCGGACCCGACGTCCCACAGCAGTGTCCCCGGGGTCGGCGCCAACGCCGACAGCGTCACCGCCCGGATCTCCCGCTTGGTCAGAGCACCGTCGGACTCGAAGACGTCGTCGGGCAGACCAGGCACCCGAGGCAACAAGGCAGCCGAATCGTCGGCCACGCACTCGATCGCAACGACCGCCAACGGATCATGCTCGCCCGAGCCCCAGGCCTGCGCGGTAGACCGGGCCGCCCGCTCGACCGGACCGCCGAGTCGTTCCAACACGACCAGCGCGCTGCCGCCGTACCCCCGCTGGCGCAAGACCGCAGCCACCCGGGACGCACCGTCGGACTCACTCACCAACACCAGTAACCGCCGCCCCGGCTGGATCCATGGCTGCAGCGCGGACAACGGCCGGCCGACCACGCTGATGACATCGACCTCGGCCAACATCCAGCCCAACCGGGCACAGGCCAACGACACCGACGAGACCTGCGGCACGACCCGTACCTTCTTCGGCCCGAAAAGCCGTACCAGCGTCGCGCCCACGCCGTAGAACATCGGATCGCCACTGGCCAAGACGACGACGCGACGACCCGGATACCGATCCAGCAGACCGGGCAACGCCGCAGCCATCGGCGAGGGCCACAGCTCAGTCTGCTTCACCTGGCCGGACACGAGATCAATCTGCCGGCGAGACCCGATGACGACGTCGGCCTCGGTCAACTCGGCCGCCGCTGCCGGCGACAGCCCGGACCACCCATCCTCGCCGATTCCCACCACGGTCACCATGTCCCGCAGTCTGCCCGATGCGCCGAACGGCACCGCAGCTACCGCACTGCCCGCTGCACATGGCAGCATGACGGCGACGGTCCGGGCAGGAACACCGGTGAGAATCCGGGGCGGTCCCGCCACTGTGACCGGGTAGCGCCTGCCACCCATGCCACTGGACGCACCTCGTCTGGGAAGGCGGGCCGGCGCGTGGCGACCGGAAGGTCGCCGGACCCGGGAGCCAGGACACTCCCGCCGTCCCGCCGGGCCACTCGTCCGGCGGGCCCACCGGCGACGGGCGCGGATACCCGTCGGGACGGAGTGACGCTGCATGCCGCTGTTCCCGTTCAGCGCGGTCGTCGGCATGGACGACCTGCGGCTGGCCCTCATCCTCAACGCCATCTCGCCCGGCATCGGTGGGGTGTTGGCCCGTGGCGAGAAGGGCACGGCCAAGTCGACCACGGTACGGGCCCTGGCCGCGGTACTGCCGCCGGTCGAGGTCGTGGCCGGCTGCCGGTTCGCCTGCGACCCGCAGGCCCCTGACCCCGACTGCCCGGACGGTCCGCACGACCCGGCGGCCCGCGCGCTGCAGCGGCCGGCCGCATTGCGTGAGCTACCGATCGGCGCCACCGAGGACCGCCTCGTCGGGTCGTTGGACATCGAGCGGGCGCTGACCGAGGGCGTGAAATCGTTCGAACCCGGGCTGTTGGCCGGCGCGCATCGCGGGGTGCTGTACGTCGACGAGGTCAACCTGCTGCACGACCACCTGGTCGACCTGCTGCTGGACGCGGCCGCGTTGGGAACCTGTTACGTCGAGCGCGAAGGCGTGTCGGTTCGGCACGCGGCGCGGTTCCTGCTGGTCGGCACGATGAACCCCGAAGAGGGCGAGCTTCGGCCGCAGTTGCTGGACCGGTTCGGGCTGGCCGTTGAGGTACGGGCACCGCGCGAGCCGTCGTTGCGGGCCGAGGTGGTGCGGCGGCGGCTGGCTTTCGATGAGGCGCCGGAGGAGTTCGCGGACCGGTTCGCGGCCGAGGAGGCAGCGCTGGCGGAGCGGATCACCGCGGCCCGGGCGCTGGCTGGCTCAGTCTCACTGAGCGATGAGGCGTTGACCCAGATCGCCGCGGTGTGCGCCGCGTTCGACGTGGACGGGCTGCGGGCCGACATCGTTACCGCGCGCACCGCGATGGCGCATGCGGCCTGGTGCGGGCGTTCCGACGTGTCGACCGAGGATGTCCGGGTCGCCGCCCGGCTGGCGTTGCCGCACCGCCGACGCCGGAACCCGTTCGATGCGCCCGGTCTGGACGAGGACCAACTGCAGGACGCGCTGGATTCGAGCGGTCCGCAAGATGACCCGGACCCGGATCCCGATGGTGGCGGCAGGTCCCCCGAAACCTCTGAAACCGACGCTGGCAAGCAGTCCGGGACTGACGCGCCCGCGCCGGCGGCCGAGCAGACCGCCGCGCCCACCGACCCGTACCGGACCCGCCGGCTGCAGGTCCCGGGCGTCGGTCTCGGCGTGGCCGGTCGGCGCTCGCGGGCCCGTACCGAGTCCGGCCAGGTGGTACGGGCCGAGGTGCCCCACGGTCCGGTCCGGCACCTGCACCTGATCGCGACCGTGACCGCGGCGGCTCCGTACCAACACGCGCGTGGCCGCGATTCGGCCGCTTTGCGGCTGCGGCGTGAGGATCTGCGCGAGGCCCACCGCGAGGGTCGCGAGGGCAACCTGCTCCTGTTCGTGGTCGACGCGTCCGGCTCGATGGCGGCGCGGCGGCGGATGGGCGCGGTGAAGGGCGCGGTGCTGTCGCTGCTGCTCGATGCGTACCAACGGCGGGACAAGGTCGGTCTGATCAGCTTCCGCGGTACGGGCGCCGACCTGCTGTTGCCGCCGACCTCGTCGGTCGATGTCGGCGCAGCCCGGCTCACCTCGCTGCCGACCGGTGGCCGGACGCCGTTGGCGGATGGGTTGTTGCTGGCGCATGACACGGTACGGCGGGAGCGGCTGCGTGATCCGCAACGCCGGCCGCTGCTGATCGTGGTCACCGACGGCCGGCACACCGCCGGTACGGATCCGGCCCCAGCCGCCGGACTGCTCGCGAGTACGGGGGTGGCCAGCGTGGTGGTCGACTGCGAGAGCGGGCCGGTCCGACTCGGGCTGGCGGCGGAGTTGGCCGAGAAACTGGGCGGTCAGACGATGCGGCTGGATGAGCTGGCCAGCGGCGCGTTGACCGAATCGGTCCGGGCGCTGCGGGACGCGGCATGAGTGCGGGACGCGGCAGGAAAGGGATGCGCTGATGCCACAGGCCAAGGTCGAGAACGTACCCGACGACGGGTTGACGACGCGGCAACGACGCAACCGCCCGCTCGTCCTCGTACACACCGGCGATATGAAGGGCAAGTCGACCGCCGCGTTCGGGCTGGCGCTGCGGGCCTGGAACCGCGGCTGGCCGGTCGGGGTGTTCCAGTTCGTCAAGAGCGCCAAGTGGAAATCGGGCGAGGAGTCCGCATTCCGCGCGCTCGGTCAGGTGTACGAGGACACCGGCGAAGGCGCGCCGGTCACTTGGCACAAGATGGGCCAGGGTTGGTCCTGGCTGCAGCGCGGACCGAGCGACGACCACGCCGCGATGGCCGCTGAGGGTTGGCGCCAGGTCAAGGCCGACCTCGCCGCCGAGACGTACGGCTGCTACGTGCTGGACGAATTCACCTACCCGATCGAGTGGGGTTGGGTCGATGTCGAGGACGTGGTGGCGACGCTGCGCGAGCGGCCGGGCTACCAGAACGTCGTCATCACCGGCCGGCGGGCGCACCCGGCCCTGGTCGAAGCGGCCGACCTGGTCGTCGAGATGACCAAGGTCAAGCACCCGATGGACGCCGGCCAGAAGGGCCAGCGGGGCATCGAATGGTGAGCCTTCCCCGCATCGTCGTCGCCGCCCCGGCCAGCGGCCACGGCAAGACCTCGGTGACGACCGGTCTGCTGGCCGCACTTGCCGCGCGGGGCCTGACCGTCTCGCCGCACAAGGTGGGGCCGGACTACATCGATCCGGGCTACCACGCCCTGGCCGCCGGCCGGGTCGGCCGCAATCTCGATCCGTGGCTGGTCGGCGAGGACCAGATCGCGCCGTTGTTCCGGCATGGCGCGCAAGGCGCCGACGTCGCGGTGATCGAGGGCGTGATGGGCCTGTTCGACGGGGTGGCCGACCAGCCCGGGTTCGCCTCGACCGCGCATGTCGCGTCGCTGCTGTCGGCGCCGGTGGTACTGGTGGTCGATGCCACCGCGATGAGTCGGTCGATCGCCGCCCTGGTCGCCGGCTTCGCGACGTTCGATCCGTCCGTACGGATCAGCGGCGTGATCCTGAACCGGGTCGGGTCCGAGCGGCATCGGCAGATTCTTACGTCGGCCCTGGACGAGGTCGGCGTCGAGGTGCTCGGTGTCATCGGTCGGCACGACAAACTGGTCACCCCATCGCGTCACCTCGGCTTGGTGCCTGCGGCTGAACGCAGCGCGCTGGCCCGTAAGACCGTGGCCGAGTTGGGGCAGGTGGTGGCGCAGAGCGTCGACCTTGAGGCGATCATGCGGGTCGCCTCGACGGCACCATCGCTCGCCGGCAACGCCTGGGAACCTTCATTGGTCGAGACAGCCGATCGCCCGCTGGTGGCGGTGGCGGGTGGGCCGGCATTCACCTTCAGCTACGCCGAAACGGCCGAGTTGCTGACCGCGGCCGGGGCGGACGTCGTGACGTTCGACCCGACCCGCGATTCCCGGCTGCCGGCCGGCGTCTCGGGCCTGGTGATCGGCGGCGGTTTTCCCGAGGTGCACGCCGAGGCGCTGGCCGACAACACGTCGCTCCGGGACGACATCGCGGCGGCGGTCCGGCGCGGTGCGGCGGTCGCAGCCGAATGCGCCGGCCTCTTATATCTGGCCCGGTCGCTGGATGACCGGACCATGTGCGGCGTGCTGCCGGTCGAGGCGGCGATGACGTCCCGGCTGACGATGGGCTACCGGGAAGCGGTCGCGATGACCTCCTCGGTGCTGGCCCCGGCCGGGACCCGGGTACGCGGGCACGAGTTCCACCGGACCGCCGCGACCCCGGCCTTTGGCGCCAATCCGGCCTGGCGGTGGCGTGGCCCGACCGGCGAGACCGTGACCGAAGGCCACGTCGCCGGCCGCATGCACGCCTCGTACCTGCATCTGCACTGGGCCGGCGTGCCCGGCGCCGCCACCCGATTCGTCGCCGCCTCCCGGGAAGCGGCATGACCGACATCGACCTGACCCACCACGGCGACCGGGACGCGCTGCCCGGCCTGGTGGATCTGGCGGTCAACGTTCGACCGGACACTCCCCCGGCCTGGCTTCGGAAGGAGTTGACCGATTCACTGGCCGATCTGGCCCGGTATCCCAACCAGTCGGCAGCACGGACCGCCGTGGCGGAGCGGCACGGCCGGCAGCCGACCGAGGTGTTGTTGACCGCGGGTGCGGCCGAGGCGTTCGTGCTGCTGGCCCGGACCTTGCGCCCGTGCCACGCCGTCGTCGTACACCCGCAGTTCACCGAACCCGAGGCGGCGCTGCGTTCGGCTGGTCATGTGGTGGACCGGGTCGTACTTGACTGGCCGTACACCCTCGACCCGGCTCGTATCCCGGCCGACGCGGATCTGGTCGTGATCGGCAACCCGACCAACCCCACCTCGGTCCTGCACCCGGCCGGCACGCTGGCCGACCTGGCCCGACCGGGCCGGACGCTCGTGGTGGACGAGGCGTTTGCCGACTGCATTCCCGGCGAGCCCGAATCCCTTGCCGGACAGCCGATTCCGGGGCTGGTGGTGTTGCGCAGCCTGACCAAGACGTGGGGGCTGGCGGGCCTGCGGTGCGGCTATCTGCTGGCCGCGCCGGACCTGGTCGGCACGCTGGCGGCGGCGCAACCGCTGTGGCCGGTATCGACTCCCGCTCTCGTGGCGTGCATCGCCTGCTCCCGGTCGGCCGCGATCGCCGAGGCCGACGCGTGGGCTCTCCGACTGGCTGACGACCGGTCTGCATTGTTGACCGAACTGGGTCGGCACGACGTGGCGGTCGTACCGGATCCGGCGGCGTCGTTCGTGCTGTTCCGCCACTCCAGCGACGACGGGGTCCGGGAACGCTTGGCCGGTAAGGGTTTCGCGGTGCGCCGGGGCGATACATTCCCCGGGCTCGGCCCGTCCTGGCTGCGGGTCGCGGTCCGCGATCCGCAGACTTCCGTGGCGTTCGGCGCGGCGCTGGGGGCGGTCCTGTGAGTCGGTGGATGGCGCTCGGGATCGCTGCCGCGGCCGATGCGGTGCTGGCCGATCCGCGGCGCTGGCATCCGGTCGCCGGCTTCGGTCGGGCCGCGTCGTGGTTGGAGGAGAAGGTCTGGGCTGACAAGCGGTCCGCCGGCGCTGGGTACGTCGCGGTGTGCGTCGGCGTGCCAGTTATTGCCGCGGTCGCGCTCGAGCGACGAATTCAGCAGCCGGTCGTACGGGCCGTACTCCTCGGCATCACAACCTGGGCCACTCTCGGCGGCGAGTCGCTGGTGCGCGAGGGCTCCCGGATGGCGACGTTGCTCGAATCCGACGACCTGCCCGGCGCGCGCCAGAGGCTCAGCCACCTGTGCGGCCGCGACCCGACCGGGCTTCCGGCCAGCGAACTGAGCCGGGCCACCGTCGAGTCGCTGGCCGAGAACACCTCGGACGCCGTCGTCGCGCCGCTGTTCTGGGCTGCGGTGGCCGGACTGCCCGGGGTCGTTGGGTACCGGGCGGTCAACACCCTCGACGCGATGGTCGGCCACCACACCCCTCGGTACGAGAACTTCGGCTGGGCCGCCGCCCGCCTCGATGATCTGGCTAACCTGCTGCCGGCCCGGCTCACCGCCGTGCTGGCCTGCGCATTGGCGCCGACCGAAGGCGGCTCGGTCCGGGCGACCTGGCGAGTGGTGCGCCGCGACGGGGCCGACCACCCGAGCCCCAACGCCGGCCGGTGCGAGGCCGCTTTTGCCGGCGCGTTGGGGCTTCGGCTCGGTGGCCGCAACGTCTACGCCGGCCAGGCCGAGGAACGCGGCGAACTCGGGGATGGCGACCCCCCGGCCGTCGCGGATATCTCCCGTACGGCGCGGCTTTCGCGCGCGGTCGGGTTGGCGGCCGCGGCCGTGTTGGCGATCAGCACCGCGACAATCACCGGGCGGCGGCGATGACCGTACGACTGCTCTGCGCCGGAGACTCGACCGCACTGCTGATCGGCGACGTACTGGTCGACTGCGGCATCGGCATCACCACGGCCGCCGCGTTTTCCGGCGAGTCGTTGGCCGGCGTACGGCATCTGCTGCTGACCGGGACCGGGCCGCACTGCCTCGATCCGGCACTCGCCGCCGCGGTCCCCGGCACACTGCAGGTGCACCACCCGGTGGCCGGAACTCGCATAGTCACCAGCGCCGGTACGGCCATCGCGATCGAGGCCGAGGGTGACCGCTGCGGCTGGCTGCTGGAGACCACGACCGGCCCGCTCTTGCACGCGCCGGTCCCGTTGACCGCCGCCGGCCGGCACAGCATCCAGCAGTACGACGACATCGCAACAACCGCTGACTTGCCGACCCGGCGCCGCATTCTGGTCACCGGCGGGTCCCGCTCCGGAAAGTCGCAGGTGGCCGAGGATCGCCTGAACGGTCACGAAGCGGTGGTGTACGTGGCGACCGGCGCCGTTCCCGACGGCAACGATGCCGAGTGGACCCGCCGTATCCAACTCCACCGCGACCGCCGGCCACACCACTGGACAACGGCCGAAACCCTCGACGTAGCAGGGGTTTTGGGTCAAGACGGGCCGGCGGTCCTGGTCGACGGGATCGGCACCTGGCTGGCCCGGACCATGGACGAGACCGGTCTGTGGGACGACCGCGACGGGGCCGACAAAGCGCTGGAAGAACGGACGACCGCGCTGATCGAGGCCTGGCGCCGTACGAACAGGGACGCCGTCGTAGTCACCGACGAGGTCGGCTCCGGCGTGGTGCCGCCGACAAAGTCGGGGCGACTGTTCCGCGACGAACTCGGCCGACTCAACGCCGCGCTGGCCACCACCGCCGACGAGGTGTGGCTGGTCACCGCCGGGATCGGACAGCGATTGCGATGAGGACGCTGCTGCTGTCGGTCGGAATGTTCAGTGCGCTGCCGGTGCCGTCCGGGCCGATGCCGGTGGCCGACCGAAAGACGTCGGCGGCGGCGCTGCGCTGGTTGCCGTTGGTCGGCGGAGTTCTCGGCGGGCTCGCCGCCCTGCTCGCGTTGATCTTCTGGCGTGGCCACGGCACCGGGTCGAGCCTGCTCGGCGCGGTCGTCATCGTGGCCGCACTGGCACTGCTGACCCGGGGTCTGCACCTGGACGGGTTGGCCGATGTGGCCGACGGTCTGGGCAGCCGCCGCCCGGCCGAGCAGGCCCTGGAAATCATGAAGCGCTCCGACATCGGCCCATTTGGCGTCGCGGCCGCGGTACTGGTCCTGTTGGCCGACGTCGCCGCACTGCAGACCGTGCTGTCCGGAACGGGCCGGTGGCAAGGCGTCGTGGTGGTCATCGCCGTCGTGGGGGCGGCCCGGCTCGCGGCACTGTGGGCGGCCGGCGCGCCGGCGGCGCGACCGGGCGGGTTCGGTGCGCTGGTGGCGGGATCAGCCGGCCTGACGAGCCAATTGACGGTCAGCCTGCTCGTCGCGGCGGTGAGCGGTGGACTGGCGATCGCGGTTGGTACGAGCACCTTGTGGTTGCTGCTCGGGTTGTTGGCCGGCCAAATCGTGGCGGCCGGGTTGTGTCGGCATCTGGTCCGCCGCTTCGGCGGTACGACCGGTGATGTGTTCGGTTGCTTGATCGAGACCGCGACAACCGCGAGCCTGCTGTTCCTGGCCGCGGTGGTTGCCTGGCGAGGGAGCCTATGAACGGGGCGCTATTGGTCGCCGGCACCACGTCCGACGCCGGAAAGTCCGTACTGACGGCTGGTCTGTGCCGCTGGCTGGCTCGGGCAGGCGTACGAGTCGCGCCATTCAAGGCGCAGAACATGTCGCTCAATTCGATGGTCACGGCTGACGGCGCCGAGATTGGTCGGGCCCAGGCGATGCAGGCGACCGCGGCCGGTGTCGAAGCCGAAGCGGCGATGAATCCCGTACTGCTCAAACCCGGCAGCGATCACCGCAGCCAGGTCGTCCTACTCGGAAAACCGGTAGCCGAAGTCAGCGCGCTGTCGTATCGCCAGGTCAAGGCGAAGCTGTTCGAGACCGTGCTGGAGTCGCTGGCCGACCTGCGCTCGCGGTTCGACGTTGTCATCTGCGAGGGCGCGGGCAGTCCGACCGAGATCAACCTGCGTTCCACCGACATCGCCAACATGGGCCTGGCCCGGGCGGCCGGGCTGCCAGTCCTGGTCGTGGGTGACATCGACCGCGGCGGTGTTTTCGCCTCGATGTTCGGCACGTTGGCGCTGTTGGATCCGCAGGACCAGGCGCTCATTTCCGGCTTCATCGTCAACAAGTTCCGCGGCTCGGTGGAACTATTGCGGCCGGGCCTGGACATGCTGCGCGACCTCACCGGCCGGCCGAGTCTGGGCGTACTGCCGTGGACGGCGGGCCTCGGACTGGACGTCGAGGACTCGCTGGGTCTGCCCGCCTCGGGCGAGATACGGGGCGATGCCGCCGGCGCGGTCGACGAGGTCCTTCGGGTCGCGATCGTCCGGCTGCCGTTGATCAGCAACTTCACTGACGTCGACGCGCTCGGCGTGGAACCCGGCGTACAAATCCAATTCGTCGATACGCCCGACGGAATCGAGAATGCCGATCTGGTCGTACTGCCCGGCACACGGGCCACCGTGGCAGACCTGGATTGGCTCCGGCAGCGCAGACTGGACGACGCTCTCCACCGCCGCGCGGCAAACGGCCGGCCGATTCTCGGAATCTGCGGCGGATATCAAATGCTGGCGCAGACCATTAACGACAACGTCGAAAGCCGGGCCGGCACCGTAAAAGGCCTCGGTCTGCTGCCAACCAGAGTCCACTTCGGATCGGAGAAGGTCCTCGGCCGGCCCCGCGGTCACGGGTACGGCCACCACGTCACCGGATACGAAATCCACCACGGTCTGACCACTGTGGACGGAGGTGAACAATTTCTCGATGGCTGCCGGCTCGATTCGGTCTGGGGCACCACCTGGCACGGCGTGCTGGAGAACGACGAATTCCGACGCGCTTTTCTGACAGAGGTGGCGCAAATCGCCGGACGGCGCTACATTCCCGCCGAAGGTGTCTCGTTCTACACGGCCCGGCAGCGTCGACTCGACCTGCTGGGTGATCTCGTCGCCGCGCATTTAGACACCGACAGCATTTACCAACTGTTGGAGAACGGCCCGCCCGCTGGGCTGCCGTTCATACCGCCCGGCGCGCCGACACCTTCCGGAGGTTGACATGGACCTGCAGCGACTCATCGACCGGATCCAACCGCTTGATCCCGATGCGCTTCGCGCAGCCCGCGAACACCAGGACAAATTGACCAAGCCGCGCGGATCGCTCGGCCTGCTCGAGGACGTATCGGTGCAGTTGGCTGGATTGGCCGGGCGTACGCCTCCCCCGGCGCCGTCCCCGGCCGCGGTCGCCGTGTTCGTCGGTGACCACGGCGTGCACGCCCAGGGCGTCACTCCCTGGCCGCAGGAGGTCACCGCACAGATGGTGGCCAATTTCCTGGCCGGCGGCGCCGTGGTCAACGCGATCGCCGGGCAGGTCGGGGCGCAGGTGGTCGTGGTCGACGTCGGCATGGCCACGCCGACTACCGGGCTGAACGGCCTGGTCGACCGCAAGGTCCGGCCCGGCACCGCCGACATGACACTCGGCCCGGCGATGACGCGCGACGAGGTCGAGCAGGCGATCGAGGTCGGCGCGAATGTGGCGTACGAGCTGATCGACGCCGGCCACCGCTGCCTGCTCACCGGCGACATGGGCGTGGCCAACACGACCGCGTCCGCGGCCCTGGTCGCCGGGCTGACCGCGGCCAGTCCGGCCGAGGTCACCGGTCACGGCGCCGGTATCGACACGGGTACGTACGTGCGCAAGGTCGCGGTCATCCGGCACGCCCTGGAGTTGCACCGACCCAATCCGGCCGACCCGATCGGTGCGCTCGCCGCGGTCGGCGGTCTGGAACACGCCGCGCTCGTGGGCTTCCTGCTGGCTGCGGCCGGCGCGCGGATTCCGGTCCTGCTGGACGGTGTCATCGCCTGCTCGGCCGCGCTGGTCGCGCACGCGCTGGCCCCGAACGTACGCGGCGCGCTGGTCGCCGGGCACGTGTCGGTCGAGCCGGGTGCGGCCCGCGCGCTGGATGCGTTGCAGCTGGAACCCCTGCTGCGTATGCGAATGCGGCTGGGCGAAGGGTCCGGCGCGGCGTTGGCGCTGCCGGTCTTACAAGCGGCGGTGGCGGTCCTGGCCCAGGTCGCCACCTTCGACGGCGCCGGCGTGACCGATAAACACTGAGCATCATGCAGATCGCGCAGCACATCGCCGAACTGGACCGGCAGGGCAAGGCACTGGCGGCGGCGGCCGAGCGGGCCGGGATCGACGCTACCGTGCCGCCCTGCCCCGACTGGCGGGTGGCCGACCTGCTCGAGCACACCGGCGGCGTCCATCACTGGGCCGCCGCGCATGTCCGCGAAGGCGCCGGCTGCAACGAGCGCGACCTGGTGCCGGCGCCGGCCACCGGCGTGCTCGACTGGTACGTCGCCGAGCACGCCGCCCTGGTCACGGCGTTACGGGAGGCGCCGGCCGATATCGACAGCTGGACATTCCTGCCGGCACCGTCGCCGCTGGCGTTCTGGGCCCGCCGGCAGGCGCATGAGGCGGCGATCCACCGGGCCGACGCCGAGGCCGCGGCCGGCACGCGGCCGACGTATCCAACCGAATTCGCGGCCGACGGAATCGACGAGCTGGTGGCCGGGTTCCTGGCGCGGCGGCGGGGCCGGCTGGTCTCCGATCCGCCGCGCAGCCTGCTCATCGCGCCGACCGATTCGCCGCGGCGTTGGCATTTCACGATCGGTCCCGATGGCCGGACGGTCAGCCGGGAGCCGGCGCCGGCCGACTGTACGGTCGCCGGCAGCGCCTCGGAGATTTACCTGCTGTTGTGGAATCGCGGTTCCCGCGAGCGGGTCGTCGTCGCTGGCGATCTCGCCGTACTCGACCTGTGGCGGGATCTGGCCCACATCACCTGGGATTAGGGCGGGTTTCTCGAATCCTGGCCGAGAATTCGAGAAACGGCCCTACGGCTCGCTCTGGTCAAAACGCGGATTCCACCGTTTTTCTACGCCACTGATCCGCCAGTACGCGATCGCCACCGCCCACACGACAACGAAAACGCCGGCGATGAGGAATCCGACGTTGTTCAGGCTCAACGCGGAAATCCAGCCGGTCACTGGATCGGACAGCCGCAGCTGTTGGCGCAGAATGCTGACCAGCTCGATCGTGCCGATGATCAACGCTACCGCGACCGACAGCCCGGTGATCGTGAGGTTGTAATAGATCTTGCGGATCGGATTGGCGAACGCCCAGCGGTACGCCACATTCATGAACGCACCGTCGAGCGTGTCGAACAGGCTCATGCCGGCGGTGAACAGCAACGGCAGCGTCAGAATCGCGTACCAGGGCAGGCCGCTGGCCGCACCGCTTCCGGCCAGCACCAGCAGGGTAATTTCGGTCGCCGTGTCAAAACCGATACCGAACAGCATGCCGACCGGGAACATCTGGGCCGGATGGTTCACCGCCCGCATCAACGGCCGCAGAATTCGGGTCAGAAAACCGCGTTGATCCAAGGACCGATCCAACTCGTGTGCATTGAACGAGCCGGCCCGGGCTCGTCGATACACCCGTACGATGCCGATCAACGCGACCAGATTCAGAATTCCGATCAAATATAGAAACAGCCCGGACACGCTCGTTCCGACAATGCTGAGCGTACGGTGCGTTTCCGCGTCATCGCTGGTCAGGCTGTGCACGAACCGCGCACCGGCCGCGATCAGCGACGCCAACACGACCACCACCGACGAATGCCCCAGGGCGAACCAAAAACCGACCGACACCGGCTTTTTGCCGTCAGCCATGAGTTTTCGGGTGGTGTTGTCGATGGCGGCGATGTGGTCGGCGTCGAACGCGTGCCGCATGCCGAGGGTGTACGACGTGACGCCGATCCCCAAGCCGAAAACCTTGGTACCGATGGCCAAATGGCGCGGCGTCACGAACAACACCAACACGCCCCAGGCCACGACGTTCAGGGCAATCATCACGCCGAGCAGGACGGCGATGCGCCGCCACTCGGCCCGGCTCAGCCGAGCCACTGCGAACGGGGTTGAACGGTGCGCATCAGTATCGCTCCTTCGGGGATGACGCGTCCTCGATGTCCGGGCGCGTGACGGGCGATGACCTGACTTCCGGGCTTTCACCCGGTCACAGTGGCGCGACCGTGTCGGATTCTCACCGACTTCCTCGCGTCGTCACGTAGCGATCAACCTAATTCACGTACCCCCCGAAAGCCAGCCCGGGGCGTTTCTCGCCGCACCCAGGCAGCCCTTGATCTCATTTCCTACGTAAGGGCACGCCCCTCGCCCGTGTTGATCATGAAGTTCCCGACGAAATCGTCGGCGTGTCGTCGGCGTGTCGTGCAGGGAACTTCATGATCAACAACTGGAACGGGGGCGGGTCCCGGCCGGGAACGGCTTTCTGGCGCGAGCGGCCGGGTTACGTGGCGATACGCCCGTCAGGCGAGGCGGTTGCGGGCCGATACGCGCCTCAGGCGTAGGGGTTGCGCGGCGATACGCGCCCCAGGCGAGGGGGTTGCGCGCCGATACGCGCGTCAGGCGAGCGGGTTGCGGTCCAGGTGCAGGGTGGTCACCGAACCGGTCGGCACGCTCTCGTACGGGGCCGACTCGATCGGGTCACCGGCCAAGGCACAGCGCGCCATCCGGATCGCGTCGCCGTGACTGACCACCGCAACCTCCGCACCATAAGCACCCGCGCACACCGGCCGCAGCGCCGCCGCGACCCGGTCGTACACCTGACGCAGGCTCTCCCCACCCGGCACGGAGGCATCGGGGTCGGTCCAGTCCATGCCCCCGGAGCGCTGCAACGCCTCGGCCATCGGCAAACCTTCCAAGACGCCGAGCCGTTGCTCCCGCAGCCCGGCATCACAGACAACCGCCAAGCCGTGCGGTTCAGCCACGGCGGCCGCGGTCGACGACGCCCGGTGCAGATCGCTGGAGAGCACCGCCGACAGCGGCCGGTCGGCCAGAGCGTCGGCGGCGACCCGCGCCTGCTCCCGCCCGAGAGCGGTCAGCGGCGGATCAGCCTGGCCCTGCACCCGGCGTTCGGCGTTCCATTCCGACTGCCCGTGCCGGATCAGGTGCAGGATCACCGGCCTTCCAAGTCGCCCTCGGTCTGCAGGTAGATCTCCCGCAACGCCTGCAGCGTCGCCGAATCCGGCTCGCTCCACAGTGACCGGTCGGCCGCCTCCAACAGCCGCTCGGTGATGCCGTGCAGCGCCCACGGGTTGGCCTCGGCCAGGAACTTGCGGTTTTCCGGATCGAGAACGTAACTGCGACTGACCTGCTCGTACATCCAGTCCGCGACCACCCCGGCCGTGGCGTCGTACCCGAACAGATAGTCCACAGTGGCCGCCAACTCGAACGCGCCCTTGTATCCGTGCCGGCGCATCGCCTCGATCCAACGCGGGTTGACCACGCGGGCCCGGAAAACCCGCGTCATCTCCTGGGACAGCGACCGGGTCCGCACCGATTCGGGCCGGGTCGAATCGCCTACGTACGCCTCCGGTGAACGGCCGGTCAACGCCCGTACGGTCGCGATCATGCCGCCGTGGTACTGGTAATAGTCGTCCGAATCGGCGATATCGTGTTCCAGCGAATCGGTATTTTTCGCTGCCACGGCAATGCGTTTGTACGCCGATTCCATATCGGGTCGGGCCGCCCGTCCGTCCAGCCCACGGCCGTAGGCGAATCCGCCCCAGGTCGCGTACACCTCGGCCAGATCGCCGTCGTCGCGCCAGTTCCGACTGTCGATCAACGGCAGCAGCCCGGCCCCGTACGCCCCCGGCTTGGAGCCGAAAATACGAGTCGTGGCGCGCCGGCGGTCGCCGTGCTCGGCGGTATCGGCGTCGGCGTGCGCCTTGACGAAATTCTGCTCCGGCGGCTCGTCCAATTCCGCCACCATCGTCACCGCATCGTCCAGGATGGTCACCACGTGCGGGAACGCGTCCCGGAAAAAGCCGGAAATCCGGATCGTGACGTCGATGCGCGGCCGACCCAATTCGGCCAACGGAATCGGCTCGATCGACCGGACCCGCCGCGAGGCCTCATCCCAGACCGGCGAAACCCCCAGCAGCGCAAGGACTTCGGCGATGTCGTCGCCCGAGGTCCGCATCGCCGACGTACCCCAGATCGACAACCCGACCGACCGCGGGTATTCACCGGTATCGGCCAGATACTTCTCCAGCAGCGAATCGGCCATCGCGCGCCCGGTCTCCCAGGCCAGCGGGCTGGGCACCGCCCGCGGATCGACGGCGTAGAAATTGCGGCCGGTGGGAAGCACGTTCACCAGGCCACGCAACGGCGATCCACTCGGTCCAGCCGGGATATATCCGCCGTCCAAGGCATGCAACGTACGAAGAATTTCATCGGACGTCCGCGCCAGCCGCGGCACGATCTCGGTGGCCGCGAATTCCAGAATCGCCGCCACGGTGGGATTATCGGTCACCGCCGGCACCGCGGCCGGATCCCAGTCGCGGGCCTCCATCGCCGTGACCAATTCCCGCGCCGCCGCCTCGACACTGTCCACGTTGGACCGCGTACTGTCCGAAAGTCCCAACGCCTCGCGTAAACCGGGCAGACTCTGCTGACCACCCCAGAGTTGGCGGGCCCGCAACATGGCCAGTACCAGGTTGATTCGCGCCTCACCCGTCGGCGATAAGCCCAGAATATGCAGGCCGTCGCGGATCTGGGCATCCTTGATCTCGCACAGCCAGCCGTCGATATGCAGGATGAATTCGTCGAATTCGGCGTCGTGCGGGCGGTTTTCCAGGCCGAGATCGTGGTCGAGTTTGGCTGCCTCGATCAACGTCCAGATCTGGGCTCGGATCGCCGGCAGCTTGGCCGGATCCATCGCCGCGATCTGGGCGTGTTCGTCGAGCAGTTGTTCCAGCCGCGCGATATCCCCGTAGCTTTCGGCCCGCGCCATCGGCGGTACGAGGTGATCCACGATCGTGGCGTGCACCCGGCGTTTGGCCTGGGTCCCCTCGCCCGGGTCGTTGACCAGGAACGGGTACACCAACGGCAGATCGCCCAGCGCCGCATCCGGCCCGCACGCCGCCGACAGGCCGGCGGTCTTGCCCGGCAGCCATTCCAGGTTGCCGTGCTTACCCAGATGTACGAGCGCGTCGGCACCGAATTCCTCGCGCAGCCAGCGGTACGCGGCCAGATAGTGATGCGAGGGCGGCAGGTCCGGGTCGTGGTAGATCGCGATCGGATTCTGCCCGAAACCTCGCGGCGGCTGGACCATCACCACGACATTCCCGGCCCGTAAACCAGCCAGCACGATGTCGCCGTTATCGACGAACAATTCGCCCGGCGGCGGACCCCACTTTTCCTCGATCTGATTACGCAATTCGGCCGGCAATTGCGCGTACCACTCCGAATACACCGTGCCGGGAATACGGATCGGATTTCCGGCCAACTGCTCGGCCGTCAGCCAATCCTCGTCCTGACCACCGGCGTCGATCAACGCATGCATCAACGCATCGCCATCACCGGTGTCCAGACCGGGCAACTCCCCGACCTCGTACCCCGCCGTACGAAGAGCACGCAGCAACGCGATCAAGCTGGCCGGCGTATCCAGGCCAACCGCGTTCCCGATCCGGGCGTGCTTGGTCGGGTAGGCCGACAGCATGACCGCGATCCGGCGCTGCGCCGGCGGAATGTGCCGTAGCCGAGCGTGCCGGACCGCGATGCCGGCCACCCGTGCCGCCCGTTCCGGATCGGGAACGTAGACGGTGAGCCCGTCCGGATCGGTCTCCTTGAACGAGAACGGCACCGTAATCAGCCGGCCGTCGAATTCCGGAATCGCCACCTGCGTAGCGGAATCCAAAGGGGACAGTCCATCATCGCTGGCCGCCCACTGCTCCCGCGAAGACGTCAAGGCCAACGCCTGCAGGATCGGTACGTCCAACTCGGCCAACGCGCCGACATCCCAGTCCGCGTCGTTGCCGCCCGCCCCCACCTCGGCTGGCGTGCTGCCACCGGCCGCGAGCACGGTCGTCACCAACGCGTCGGCCTGCCGCAACGTGTCGATCAGCTCCGGCTCGGCGGTACGCAGCGACGCGCAGAAAACCGGCAACGCCCGGCCCCCGGCGTCCTCGATCGCCGTGGCCAGGGCGTCGATGAACGCGGTGTTCCCGGCCAACTGGTGGGCCCGGTAGAACAGCACGGCGACGGTCGGACCGGCAACCTCCGGACGAGGCAGTACACCCCAGATCGGAGTCGACGCCGGCGGCTCGAACCCCAGACCCGTCAGCAACAACGCGTCGGACAGGAACCGGTACAGCTGGGCTAGATTGTCCGGGCCACTCTGGGCCAGATACGCATGGGCCTGCGCGGCCACGCCGGCCGGAACGGTCGAGATCTCCATCAACTCGGCGTCCGGCGTCTGCTCGCCGGACAGCACCACGACCGGGCGGCCACTGGCCAGCACGGCGTCGATGCCCTCCTCCCAGGCGCGGCGGCCGCCGAGGATGCGCAGCACCACGATGTCGGCGCCGGCGAGCAGGTCGGGCAGGTCGGCGACCGCGGTCCGGGCCGGGTTCGCCAGCCGGTAGTCGGCGCCGCTGGATCGGGCGCACAGCAGGTCGGTGTCGGACGTGGAGAGCAAGAGGATCACCGCGCCAGCGTGCCACGAGCCGGACCCATAGGATGTTGCGGTGCCCTTACTGCCCATACCGACGACGTCTGCCGTGGTGCCACGCACCGCGCCCGACGCCTGCCCCGGGGCACTGAGCCTGCACGAAGCAGCCGACGGCGGGCTGGCCCGGATCCGGCTGCCCGGCGGAGCGATCTCGGCGACAGCGTTGCGCGGGTTAGCTGAGTTGGCGGCTTCGTACGGTGATGGCCGGCTGGAACTCACCTCACGCGGGAACGTCCAGCTGCGGGCGCTGCCTGCGTCTCCGGCCGGTTTCGCCGACGCCGTAGCGGCGTTGGGTCTGTTGCCCTCGGCTACGCACGAACGGGTACGCAACATCGTCGCCTCTCCCCTGGCGCCAGAATTGGCGACTTACGTACGCGATCTGGACCGGGAGCTGTGCGCGCGGCCAGCGCTGGCCGGCCTGCCGGGCCGGTTCCTGTTCGGGTTCGACAACGGCAGCGGCGATATCCGGTCGCTCGCGCCGGACCTCACCGCGACCAACGGCGAACTGCTGGGGCTGCGCGCGGACGATGTCGTCGAGGCGATGCTGATTGCCGCGCAGGCATTCCTCGATGAGCGCGCGGCCCAGAAATCGCAGGCCTGGCGGCTGGCCGAATTGACCGACGGCCCGGCCCGGGTGGCGAGTCGGGTCGCGAAAGCGCTCGGGCTCGCCGCTGTCGAACCACGGCCGATCCCGGACCCACCGCCCGAGCCGGCTGGCGCGATCCAACTGAACGATGGGCGCTACAGCGTGGTCGTATTGGCGCCGTTGGGCCGGCTCACCACCGATCAGGCCCGGCTGCTGAGCGAGCACGCCGAGGAATTACGGATCACGCCATGGCGCAGCGTCGTGGTCCCCGACCTGGCCGACCCGGCACCGGTGCTGGCTGCGGCGCAGAACGCGGGCCTCGGCGTCGACCGCGACTCGCCCTGGTACGGCCTGACTGCCTGCACCGGCCGGCCGGGCTGTGCCAAAGCCCTGGCCGACGTACAGACCGAGGCCCGCGCCGCGGAAAGAACCGACACGCTGCCGGTCCATTGGAGCGGCTGCGCTCGCCGCTGCGGCCGACCCCAGATCCCCCATCGCGACGTACTCGCGACCACCGACGGCTATGTAGTGACGGAGCCCGCGTGACCACGTACGACTACATCCGCGACGGCGCCGAGATTTACCGCCGCTCGTTCGCCACCATTCGCGCCGAATCCGACCTGGCCCGGTTCCCGGCCGACGTCGAGCCGGTCGTCGTACGGATGATCCACGCCTGCGGCATGGTCGATCTGGCCTCCGATGTGGGCTTCTCGGCCGGCGTGGTGACGAGCGCGCGGGCGGCGTTGCGGGCCGGTGCGCCGGTGCTGTGCGACGCGCAGATGGTGGCCAGCGGAATCACCCGGCGCCGGCTGCCGGCGAACAACGACGTCGTCTGCACGTTGAGCGATCCGGGTGTGCCGGAGCTGGCGCGGCAGCTGGGGACGACCCGGTCGGCGGCGGCGCTACAGCTGTGGGGCGACCGGTTGGCCGGGGCCGTGGTAGCGATCGGCAACGCACCGACCGCGTTGTTCGCGTTGTTGGAAACGATCGAGTCGGGCGCGCCGAGCCCGGCCGCGATCCTCGGTCTGCCGGTCGGATTCGTCGGGGCGGCCGAGTCGAAGCAGGCGCTGGCCGAGTCCGGTCTGCCGCATCTCGTCGTGCACGGCCGCCGTGGCGGCAGCGCGATGGCGGTGGCCGCGGTCAACGCGATCGCTATGGAGGCCGAGTGACCGGCACGTTGTACGGGGTCGGGGTCGGGCCCGGCGATCCGGAACTGGTCACGGTCAAGGCGGCCGCGTTGATCACCGCGGCCGAGGTGGTGGCGTACCACTGCGCCGGGCACGGCAAGTCGCTGGCCCGGGCTTCAGCGGCGCCGTACCTGCGGGCCGGCCAGACCGAGGAGAAGCTGGTCTACCCGGTGACCCGCGGCCGGAGCGACCACCCGGGCGGATATGCCGGCGCGCTGAGCGATTTCTACGCCGCGGCGGCCGACCGGCTGGCCGCGCACCTGGACGCCGGCCGGGATGTGGTGCTGCTGGCCGAGGGCGATCCGACCCTGTTCAGCTCGTACATGCACCTACACCGGCGGCTGGCCGACCGGTTCCGCTGCGTCATCGTGCCCGGCGTTACCTCGGTATCGGCGGCGGCCGCCGCAGCCGGTACCCCGCTGACCGAAGGCGACGAGGTGCTGACCGTGCTGCCGGCGACGCTGCCGCCGGGCGAGCTGACCGACTGGCTGGCCCGCACCGACGCCGCCGCGATCATGAAGGTCAGCCGCGATGTGGCCGGAGTCCGTGATGCGCTGGCCGCGGCCGGACGGTTGGAGCAGGCCCGGTACGTACAGCGGGCATCACATCAAGACCAGCGGGTGGCAGCGGTCACCGATGTGGATCCGGTCGATGTGCCGTACATGTCTACGGTCGTGGTGCCGGGCGCCCGCGCCTCCCGGTCGGTCGCGCCGACGTCCGCTGAGCTGGTCGTGGTGGGACTCGGACCGGCCGGTCCGGAGTGGCTGACTCCGGAGGCTCGGGCCGAGTTGGCGGCGGCCGAGCACATTGTCGGGTACGCGACCTACGTCAACCGGGTCCCGGTCACGCCGGGCCAGCACCGGCACGCCACCGACAACCGGGTCGAGGCCGAGAGGGCCGAGTTCGCCCTCGATCTGGCCCGCCGCGGCGCCCGCGTCGCGGTGGTGTCCTCCGGTGATCCGGGTGTGTTCGCCATGGCCAGCGCGGTGCTGCAGGTCCAGGCCGACGCCGGCTATGACGACGTCCCGGTCCGGGTTGTGCCGGGCGTGTCGGCGGCGCAGGCGGTCGCCAGCCGGGTCGGCGCGCCGCTGGGCCACGACTTCTGCGTGCTCTCGCTCTCTGACCAACTCAAGCCGTGGGATGTTGTCGCCGAACGGTTGGATGCCGCTGCGGCGGCCGACCTGGTGATCGCGCTCTACAACCCGGCCTCGCGCACCCGTCGCCAGCAGCTCGAGGACGCCCGCACGATCCTGCTGCGGCACCGCAAGCCGGACACTCCGGTGGTCGTCGGCCGAGCGGTCGGCAGCCCGGCCGAACACGTTGACGTGGTGACGTTGGAGACGCTGGATACCGCGACCGTCGACATGCGCACACTGCTGATCGTCGGCTCATCCCGTACCCGTACGCACACCACCGGCGACACGACCACGGTCTTCACCCCGCGCGATTACGCCTGAGGTCCGCATTTCCGGCGTGATTAGTGTCAGGATTTTCGGTATGCGCCTGGCGACGTGGAATATCAACTCGGTCGTGGTCCGGCTGCCGCGGTTGCTGAGCTGGCTGGATCGGGTCGAACCGGACGTGGTGTGCCTACAGGAGGTCAAATCCTCGCCGAAGACGTTTCCCACCTGGGAGATCGCCGAGGTCGGGTACGACTCGGTCGCCTACACCACCGGTCGCTGGAACGGCGTCGCGATTCTGTCCAAAGTGGGCCTCACTGAGGTACGGCGCGGCCTGATCGACGAACCGGTGTACGTGCCAGAGGGCGCGTTGCTGGGCGTGCCTGAGCCGCGGGCGATCGCCGCCACCTGTGGCGGAATTCGGGTCTGGTCGGTGTACGTTCCGAATGGCCGCGAGGTCGGGCACCCGCATTTCACGTACAAACTGCAATGGCTTGAGGCAATCCGGGAAACGGCCGCCGCTGAAATACACACCGGCCGGCCGCTGGCGGTTCTGGGGGATTTCAACGTCGCCCCGACCGACCGCGATGTCTGGGATATTCGGGAATTCGACGGTAGCACCCACGTCACCGATGATGAGCGCAAGGCGCTCGCATCCTTACGGGAGGGCGGAATCAGCGAGATCTATCCGCGCCCGTTGCGATTCGATGTCCCGTTCACGTATTGGGATTATCGGGCGATGGCGTTCCAGAAGAATCGCGGTATGCGGATCGACCTGGCCTACGGCGATCGGCAGTTTCTGGCTACGCTGACCGACGCCTACGTCGACCGGGATGCCCGTAGCGGCAAGGGATCCTCCGATCACGCACCGCTGATCATCGATACGGAGGACCGGCGGCCGTTACTCTGATCGGCCGCCGGTCCACTGTGGATCAGACTGATCACACAAAATCGCGCCAGGTGTACTTCGGCTCGTACCCCAGCACCCGCTGCGCCTTTTTGATCGACAACAGCGTCTCGTTGCCCGTGATCGTGCCGCGCAACGGCACGTCCGGAAATACCTCGGCCATGAGTTCGGCGCTGGGCCGGTTCATCACCGTATCGGCGTTGGCGATGATGAACGCCTCGAATCCGGTGCCCTCACGCTGCAGGGCCAGCCGAATTCCCTGGGCCCCGTCCCGGGCGTCGATGTAGCCCCACAAATTCCATTTCCGCAGCAGCGGATCGTCCTGGAAAGACGGGAATCGGGCGTAGTCCTCGGGCCGCATCACGTTGGAGAACCGCAGGCTGGAAACCTTCAAGGCCGGATTCCACCGGCAGAACTGGGCCGCCATCGTTTCTTCCAGCAACTTGCCCAGCGAGTACGTCGATTCCGGGCGAGGGAAATACTCCTCGTCGACCGGCGCGTACGGCGGCGGTACGTCGAAGGGCAATCCGAGCACGGTTTCACTGGAGGCCAGCACAACGTTGGTGATGTTCAGCAGCCGGGCCGCGGCCAGAATGTGGTAGGTCGACGGGACGTTGTTGTCGAACGTCACCGCATTGGCGGTACGCCCCGGCGCCGGAATCGCGGCCAGGTGCACCACCGCGTCGACCCCGCCGTCGGTCTGCTCGTCCACATCGCCCAATGCGGACACAACCTGACCGTAGTCGGTGAGATCAACCGCGACGTATGGGGCGATTTCGCCGATTTCCCCAGGAGGCGGGACTTGATCCACATTGACGACATCCCAGCCGTGCTCGACCAAATCCCGCACACAAGCCTGACCCAGCTTGCCACTGCCACCCGTGACGATCACTTTCGGCATTGTTCTGCTTTCTGTGCGACCAGTCTCGACGACCCAACAGTATTCGCCGCCGGTCAGACGACCGGGGCCAAGTGCCATTTCTCACCGATTACGGGTCACTGATTCGGGAAGCCCGAGTCGCCTTCACCACAGTTGTTGACACGTCATCAACCGCTGACTAGCTTTCGAGTAGTAGTTGAAGACTCAATTACAGGCTATCCGCACGGGCCGACGACGCACCGGTACTGGCGGGTGTCGTTCGCCGCATCCCCACAACCAAGGAGCAGAACGTGACAAAGATCGGCATCATCCTGGGCAGCACCCGCCCGGGTCGTAACGGCGAAGCGGTGGCCCGTTGGGTGTACGAGATCGCGAGCAAGCGCGAGGACGCCGAGTTCGAGCTCGTCGACATCAAGGACTACAACCTGCCGCACCTGGACGAGCCCGTGCCGCCGTCGTTGGGTCAGTACAGCAAGCCGCACACCCACGCCTGGGCGGCGAAAATCGCGTCGTTTGACGGCTTCGTCTTCGTGACGCCTGAATACAACCACTCGACGTCGGGTGCGTTGAAGAACGCGATCGACTTCCTGTTCGCCGAGTGGAACAACAAGGCCGCCGGCTTCGTGAGCTACGGCTCCCTGGGCGGTGCACGCGCCGCCGAGCACCTGCGGCTGGTGATGGGCGAGCTGAAGGTCGCCGACGTACGCAACCAGGTGACGCTCTCGCTGATGACCGACTTCGAGAACTTCAGCACGTTCACGCCGGCCGCGTACCACACCGACAGCCTGGGCGCGATGCTCGACCAGTTGGTCGAATGGAGCGCCGCGCTCGCCCCGATCCGCGCGAAGGCCGCCTGACCAGCGGCTCTGCCCCCGCCCCATTACGCAACGGGCGGGGGCATTTCGCTGCTTACGTACCCGGCTCCCCCCAGCCCGGATCCCGGGAAACCCCGGCCTCGCGTTGAAGCGACCCGACCGGTGCGGGATGATCGACCAGCTTCGATGGAAAGGGGGACTGATGGGGTTCGAGCAGTACCACGAGCCGGCCGCCGAGTTGCCCGCGCACATCCGGACCTTCGCCCGCATGTGCGCATCGCTGGGCGAGGAAGCCGAGGCGATCAACTGGTATCAGCAACGCATGTCGGTCGAGCCGGACGCCACCGCCCGGGCGATTATGCGGGACGCCCAGGGCGAGGAGTTCAAGCACTTCAGCATGGACCTGGAATTCCTGCTCAGACAGGTGCCGGAATGGCGCGAGATCGCGCAGGGAATCCTCTTCCAGCCCGGCAATATCGTCGAGCACGGCGAGGAAGCCGAAGCCGAGGCCAACGGCGGCGCCGAGGCGCAGCCACCGACCGCCGACCGATCGCTCTCCATTGGCAGCCTGAAAGGACTTGGCCAGTGACTCATCTCCTACGTTCGCTCGCGCCCATCCCGACCGAGGCCTGGGACCTGCTCGACGAGGAAGCCAAGCAACGACTGACCGGAGCGCTGGCCGCCCGTAAGCTGGTCGATTTCGCCGGGCCGTTCGGCTGGTCGTATTCGGCCACCAATCTTGGCCGCTGCGCCCGGCTCTCATCGTCCCCAGTGGACGGTGTCACCGCCGCGACCCGCAAAGTGCTGCCGCTGGTTGAGATCCGGGCCGATTTCGATCTCGGTCGGCGCGAGCTGTCCGATGTGGACCGCGGTGCGGCCGATGTGGACCTGGCCGCGCTGGACGAGGCCGCGCGGCGCATCGCCATCGCCGAGAACACCGCGGTGTTCCACGGCTGGGAGGCGGCCGGTATGGCCGGCATCACCCAGGCCACGCCGCATCCGGCGATCCCGCGCGAGCCGAAGATCGAAGGCTATCCGAGCCGGGTCGCGCGGGCGGTTGAGTTGCTGCACACGGTCGGAATCGACGGGCCGTACGGACTGGCGCTCAGCCCTGACGAATACACCAGCGTTATCGAGTCCACTGAGCACGGGGGTTACCCGCTTTTCGACCACCTGCGCAAAATCCTCGACGGCCCGATCATCTGGGCGCCGGGTGTGAACGGCGGTGTCGTACTGAGCCTGCGCGGCGGGGATTTCCTGTTCGAGTCGGGCCAGGATCTGTCCATTGGGTACGACCACTCCGACGGGGATACGGTCAGCTTGTATTTCGAGGAGAGCTTCAACTTCCGCGTTGCCACGCCGGAAGCCGCGGTCACGCTCAGCTGAGGTTCGACTTCGGGCCGCGCCAGCCGCTTTCGGCTGGCGCGGCCGTTGTTTATCGGCTTTTACGTTGTGTTCTTGGCCGCTGCGGGTTCACCAGCTTTTGCATCGACTCGCACAGGCTGCTTGCGTCGCGTCGCCGCGCACCCGCCCGGCTCTACATCGACTCGCCGGCGGTTTTGGGTCGACTCGCCGCACGCTCGCCGCGTATTGCTTGATCTCCCTCTCGCCAACCATGATCGTGATGGCTTTCGTCACGGAAAACGCGACACAACCCATCACGATCATGAAAAAGCACCTCAGACAGACGAACTCGCCGTCAACCCAAGCGCGTAGGCGCCGGTGCGATAGAAGCTCCGGGCTTTTCATGATCGTGAGCGGATTTGCTCCCTGAATCGGTATCAAACCCGCTCACGATCATGAATAAGCCGGCGGTGGCGGCGACGGACGGGCGAGACTTCCCCGGTCGACGTCGCTCGCGAGGAATGAACGTCGCGCCACGATCGCACGTACGAACCGGATTTCGGTTTACCAGACGGTGTAACCGCCGTCGATGAGGATGTCCGATCCGGTGACGAAACTGCTCGCGTCGGAGGCCAGATACACCGCGAGCGGGCCGATTTCCCGCGGTTCGCCGACCCGGCCCTGCGGGGTGCCGTCGATCCAGTACTTCAACCAGTCCTCATTGGACATTCCGCGCTTGGTCAACTCGGTGCCGATATAGCCGGGCGAAATTGAATTCACCCGTACGCCCCGGCCGGCCCATTCGCCGGCGAGGCTCTTCGTCAGATGAATGACCGCTGCTTTGGAGGCGTTGTACGAGGACTGCGGTTGCGGCCGGTTGGAGATCGTGCCGCTCATCGAACCCATGTTGATGATGCTGCCGCTGCGCTGCTTGAGCATCTGGCGGCCGGCCGACTGGCAGCCGAAGAAGACGCCGTCGAGGTTGACCGACATGACCCGCCGCCAGTCCTCCGGCCGCACGTCCTCGGCCGCGCCGTTACCGACAATCCCGGCGTTGTTGACGTGAATGTCCAGCTGGCCAGCGGTCGCGACGACCTCGGCCACGGCCGCGTCGGTCGATTCGGGGTCGGTGACGTCCAAGCGGACAAAGCCCACCCCCAGCGATTCGGCGGTTTTGCGCCCGATCTCCTCGTTGAGATCACCGATGAACACCTTCGCCTCGGCCGCCTGCAGCGCCTCGACGATGGCGCGGCCGATCCCCCGCGCGCCTCCGGTCACGAACGCGGTCTTGCCTGACAGGCTGAACGGATTCACCGGCACTCTCCTCGTATCCGCTGGACATTTCGTCGGTTGTCGCTCGATCAGATCTTGACACATAGTTCACAACCCGCCGTAGCGCCGTATCCAATGCGTATAAATGCGGTGTCCGGGACATCACGGGGCGTCGTAGTCGCGTTGTGGCTAGCGTGAAAACGATGCAAGGACGACTACGCAGCGCGGTCCCGATCTCGGCGCTCCGGACCGCGCTGGAGAACCTGTTCACGGCCCGCCATGTCTCCGCCGGCGGGCAGCGGGCCGATGTGGTCACGCCGACCTATCAGATCAAACTGCGCCTTGACCCAGCCGCGGCGCTCACCATGGCCCGCAGGCCGACCGACGCCGTAATCACCGCCCTGCACCTGGCCACGGCGCCGGAACGGAACGCGGTGCAGTACCTGGACACCGACAGCCTCGAGCTGTGTGCCGAGGGTTGGTCAGTACGGATCAAGCGGGACGAAAGCGCGGGTAAATTCTGCCTTACGTTCAAAAAGCGTTATCCGGCCGGCGGCGATCTGAGCGGTGTCCTGAATCGGGCCAACGACGAGGGTTTCGACGCTACCGATACGAATTACGACGCGCAGGTCGACTGGTCGTTCACCACGCGAACCCTCGATCTGGCCGCCGACAAGAAAATGCCGGCCGACAATTATCGCGGCCTGCGAATGCCCGATGATGATGCGTCGCGGGAAATGGTGCTGCGGGCGGACAAATTGCCCGGCAAGCTCGGAAAATGGCGACCGGACAATTGGGCCGCGACTCAGTTGCATCACGCACGGGTACATGGCCCGGTCGTGGAATCGGCCTACCACGGGCATTTCGCCGGAAACAAGGTGCAGCTGCAGATCACGCCGCTGCGCGACCGCGATGGCGTCGGTTACGAATACGTCGAGGTATCTGCCGAAGCGACCGACCTGCCAACCGCCGCCGCACTGCGCGACCGTCTCATCGCGACACTGGACGCGGCCGGCTGGCTCTTGCACGAGGACGCCTTCAAAACCGACCTCGTATTGGAGTCTTACTAGGACCTTCACGAGGTAGTCGGCGACAGTGGCACGTAATGCACGGAAGCGCCCCGCCCCGAGTGATCCGATGGGAAACGTTTCGCAGATGAACGCAGGGTCTTGGGTCCGTTAGCTGGTTTGTTCTGCGGGGCGCTTCTCTTACCTCAGATGGCTCGGTGCTCCGACGTGCAGCGAGAGCGTTGTCCCCGTGGCGAGGACCGGATGCAGGGCACGATCCTCTGCCATGACGAATAATCGGCCTGCTGTCTGGCGCCCCGCCCCGATGGCTTGCCTGCTCGAATCCCAGAGTGAGCCATTGGATATCGGCCGCGCGACCCGAACAATTCCCCCCGGAATCCGCCGCGCCGTCGTCGCCCGCGACATCGGCTGCGTACACCCCGGCTGCACCGCCCCCGCAGCCTGGTGCCAGACACATCACGTCAAACACTGGGTCGACGGCGGAGACACGTCACTGCAGAATTTGGTGCTGCTGTGCCACAAGCATCACTGGATCGTCCATCACGAAGGCTGGCGGATCGAATTTCTCAACGGAATTCCGCATTTTATTCCACCGCCGATCGTCGACCCGCGGCAGCAACCGCGGGTAACACCATGCACGACCAACCCGGACTGCCGAGCGGATAACCCGCTCCGAGGAGGAGCGAGCGCCGGCGCGGCCTGGCGGGACAGGGTCGAAGCTGCCGAATTTGGCTCGCCCACTGACGATCCCAGTCCGGCGGTAGCTGAAACGCGCCTCGGCTGGGCTGGCTTTGTTCTGAGCCCGGGCTTGTTCCGAGCCCGGCCTGTTCCGAGCCAGGCTTATTCCGAGCCAGGCTTGTTCTGGGCCAACGGTCGGGGGCGGCCTTAGCCGGCGGCGACGACCTGCGCCGCGCCGCTGCGATTACCGAGATGAGAATTACGCCGAACAATATCCCGGGCAACGTAACCCGCATCCCGGCCGACCCCACCGATCAGCATCGACGCGAACGAGTATTGGAACTTCAGCCCCAAAAAATAGAGGCCGGGCGCGTCCGGAACGACCCCGCGTTGCTGGCGCGGCCAGCCCTCAGCGTCAAACACCGGCAACTCGATCCACCCGTCGTCGCGGCGGAAACCGGTGCACCAGATGACGTTGGCGACATCAAGCAGCGGACCGTTCTCGATCAGCGGCAAGCCGTCCCGAACACCGATCACCTTGCCAGCGTGGTATTCCACGCCGGCCGCGATCAGATCAGCCATCCGGACCCGCAGCAGCGGACCGCCGTGGCTACGCACCTCGGTGCGCAGCTTCCGACCTATCGGAGTGCGTTCGGTCAGCACATGATTGGCCGCGAACCACATTCCCTTCACGATCGTGCGGGCCGGCCGCCCCTCGATGTTGAACGGAATCATCCCGCGCACCGGACCGGCCAGCCAAGTGCGCTGCGAGCGGGCGACCTCCACCGCGATATCCGCGCCGGAGTGGGCCGCGCCGACCACCAGCACGCCGCCGGGCCGCAACTGAGCCGGATTACGGTATTCCGACGAATGCAGCTGGCGAATTCCGTCATCCAATTCGGTCGCGAATTCCGGGACCTTCGGCAGTTGTTGCGCGCCGGTGGCGATGACGACGTTGTCGGCGACAAAGCATTCCCGGCCGGCCGACACGAGGAACTCATCGCCGTCCCGGCTGACCCGGTCGACCATGATCCCGCAGCGCACCGGCAAAGCGAAACGGGTCGCATAGCCTTCCAGATAATCGGCCATCTGCCGTGAAGTCGGGAAGCTGTGCCGCGGCGCCGGGAATCGCATTCCGGGCAGCGCGTCGTATTTCGCCGGTGAATAGAGCCGCAGCGAATCGTAGTGCCCGCGCCACCGATCGCCGACCCGCCGGTGGCCGTCCAGAATGACGAAGGACTGATTCTGGCGGGCCAAGTGGTAACCAAGAGCGAGACCGGACTGTCCACCGCCGACAATGACGGTCCCGAACCGTTCGGTCCGTCCACTCTGGATACTGGTTGGTTGCGGCAAAGCACATTGCGTGGTCATCATTGCCTCCGTGGCGTCGATCTCGATATCCACGGAGGCTATGGTTCGCACCGCTGCAACCGCGTCGGGCCAACTGTCCATTCCAGTCAGCCGACATGGGTAATTCTGTGTAGGCCGGCCTCAGACCAGACGGTGTTCGTACGCGTAAGCAGCGGCGGCGGTACGGGAACTAATTCCCAATTTGGTGAAGATATTGCTGATATGGCGGGCCACGGTTTTGTCGCTGATAGACAGCCGGTGGGCGATGGCGCGGTTGGTGTGGCCGCCGGCCAGCAGCCGCAGCACCTGCAACTCGCGTTGGGTCAGCCCGTCCGGCGCGGCGTGGTCCAAAGCGGCGGCATCGAGGGCCGCGCCGATCTCGGCGAACGTCGCCAGTGCGGCGTCGCGTTCCAGCCGGGCCGAGTCCGGATCCCCCAATTCGGCGCACGCGGTCGCCAGCAGAGCCCGGGTCCGGGCGGCCTCGTACGGCACGTCCAGTTCCTGCCAACCGGCCAGCGCCCGCCGCAATGGTCCTTGCGCGGACGGCGCGTCGCCCGAGGCCAACAGCACCGCACCACGGGCGTGCGCCGCGACCGCCGCGACGTAAGCGGCATCCAACTCCGTAGCCAGTGCCTCCAACTCATCGGCCGCCTCCCGGGCCCCGGCCAGATCGCCTGCCGCCAAACCGATTTCCACGCGGGCCGGCAGCAACCGGCAACGCGACGTGGGTTGCGAATTCTCCCCCAGCAGCCGGTTGATCACCGCCAACGCCGCCTCGGTACGCCCCTGCGCCAGCCGTAACAGCGCGAACCCGGGCTGCGGCGGGCTACCCCAGCGGACCGCGTCGGCGTAGCCGGCCTCGGCCGCACCCAGGTCGCCGCGCAGCCGGTGCAGCTCGGCCTGCTGGTAGAGCGCCATTCCCAGGGCCGGACGAGGCATCGGCTCGGACAGCCGGCGGCGCGCCAACGCAGCGGCGGCCATCGCCTCGGGCCAGTTGCCGCGCAGTTGCAGCACCTCGGAGCGGTGGATCAGGCACTGGCCCCGATACGCCATGAGCTCGGGTTGGGCGCCGCACCACGAGATCAGCGCCGTCGTCCACTCGGCGGCCCGGCGCAGGTCGAAGTTCTCCCGGCACAAACCGATCACCGCGCAGTACGCCAGGCCGGCCACGACCGGTGAGACCTCGTCCGTGGTCACCGCGACCATCACCTCGTCCAGCAGCGCCATCCCCTCGCCCGACCGGCCCAGCTCGATCAACGCGTGCCCCTGACCAAGCCGGCCCAGCGTCTGGACATCCTGGTCACCGAAGCGCTGGCCGGTCCGTACCGCCTCGGCGAAACCGGCCCGCGCCGCGACCGGATCGCCGTCATTCAGCCGTTGTAACGCCGTCATCGCCTGCACCAACCCGTGCTCGGCGCACTCGTGCCCCACCTCGGTCAGCAGCCGCGCGGCCCGGGTCAGCCAGCCACCGGCGCGCGCGTGCTCGCCCGCGGCCTGAAGCTGAAATGCCTGCCAGAACGCACATCTCGCGGCGATCTGCGCGGAAGGAGCCGCGTGGTAAGCCCGCGACCATGCATCGGCGCTGAGCGCCTCGTCTCCGCTGAGGAACGCCGCGACGGCGAGCCGCTGCAGATCGTCCGGTCCGGGCGCGTTCATGGCCGCGAATGCATCCCGCGCCTCGGCCCACGCTCGGCGGTCCCAGGCGTCGTACGCACGGGTATGCGAATCGGCTGCGGTCATCGGTTTCACCCCGCGACGGCTACCCGTGACCCTAACCTCACTCCAACAGCTTCAGCAGCCCGCCGAGGATCCGCTCGGGATCGAGGTCGAGCCCGTCGTGCTCCAGGTCGTCCACGACCAGACGCCGCAGCCCGCCGACCCGATCGGCGGTCTGCGTCGATAGAGCCACGTTGACGTACATGTCGTGTTGGTAGATGGTGGCCGCGACCGGTACGCCACCGTCGGCCAATCGCATCGGGTCATAGAGCGCCGGCCAGTCCGAGCGTTCGGCCAGCAGGTGCGCGGCATCCCGCATCGGCGCCAGCGCCGGCTCGTCAAACTGCCACGGATACGTCATCTCGCCGGTGAAAAGGAATTCCCCACTGTCGAATTCGGGGAATTCCCCGCGAATACGGTCCGCAGCCCAGCGCGAGGCCTGCCCCTGGCAATAGATGAGCTCGTGTTGCACCGGAAACAATGGGTTTTCCGCGAACGACACCTCTCGCTCAACGCCGCGCAAAAACATGTCCGAGAGCATTCGGGTGCCGGGCAGAAACGCGCTTTCCAGCAGGTAATGCAGGTTCTTCGCCTTCCGCTGCAGGCCCAGCCCGAACCCGAGCGTCTGGAACAACCGGGGGGTCAGCCGGGCGCCGGTCGGCAACAGTTCTGTTTGTACGGCCAGGTGTTCGGCGATCCGGGCGCAACGGTCGCGGTCATCCGGGTACTGCGCGAAATAGTCCTCGTTGTGCCGGCGAACCTCCGGGTAGCACGCCCGGTATACCGGCTCAGGTCCACCGGACAGCGCGGGCAGACCGCCGGTAATCAGGGCGCGGTCGATGTGGTCCGGCGCGAACGACAGATAGGTCAGCGTGCAGAACCCGCCGAAACTCTGCCCCAGCAGGCTCCAGCGCCCATCCGGCCCCAGCAGCGCCGACCGCAGCAATTCGGCGTCAGCCACAATCGAATCGGCCCGGAAATGCGCCAGATAATCGGCCTGCACCTGAGCATTTCCCCGTAACGCCAGGCCTTTTGCCTCAACCGGCGACGAACAACCGGTGCCACGCTGATCCAGCAGAATGACCCGGAAACGCCGGCACGCGAATTCCACCCACCCCGACAACTGGGCCGGCCGGGCCGCGCGGCCGCCCGGTCCGCCCTGCAGATAAAGCAGGTACGGCAGCGGCTCGTGCTCGTGCTCCGGTGCCACCACCTCGCGCGCGAACAACTCCAACTGCTCGCCGTCGGGCCGCGCATGATCCAGCGGGACCGGCATGGTGTGCTCGAGTACGACCAGATCGGGCCGGCGCAACCGGCGGGTTCGAATGCTCATCGGCCCACCGCATAACCCTGAGCTCCGCGCGGATTGGCCGCTGCCTTCAGCCAACCGCCGTCCCGGGCGACCGCGCTGACCCGCCCCAGCGACCACGGATCGACCACACTCACCTCGTGCCCGCGCCGACGTAATTCGGCGATCACCTCCGGCCCGAACCGTTCCTCGACCAACAGATGCCCGGGCTCGGCAATCCGCGGATAGAACGAACTGGCCATATGCAGGGAATGGAAATCGGCGGCGTCGATGGCCTGCTGCAGGTTCAGTCCACCGTGGACAACGTTCAGAAAGAAATGCAATGTCCACTGGTCCTGCATGTCACCGCCAGGCGTACCAAAGGCCAGCCACGGCTCGCCCTCGCGCAACGCGAAAGACGGGCTCAATGTCGTACGTGGCCGTTTGCCCGGCGCCAACGAGGCCGGCAACCCTTTCTCCAGCCAGAACATCTGGCCGCGCATGCTCAGGCAGAAACCCAGATCCGGAATCGTCGGCGAGCTCTGGAACCACCCGCCGCTCGGGGTGGCCGAGATCATCATCCCGCCGCGGTCCACCACGTCGATATGGCAGGTGTCGCCGCGTACCTCGCCATCGGCGGCCAGCGTCTGCTCCCCCACGCCGGCAACCGGTCGACCGTCCGGTGTGGACCATCGGGTCGGCATGACCGGGGTACGGCCGGCGGGCGAGCCGGGCCGCTGCTCCAACGAGGCGTGCGGGCCGATCAGCTCGGAACGCGCCGCGTTGTAATCCGGTGCCAGCAGATCCGGCAGCGGTACGTCGATGAATTTCGGGTCGCCGTAGTACGCCTCCCGGTCGGCGAACGCGAGCTTGCTCGCCTCGGTGATCGTGTGTACCCAATCGGCCGAGCCCGGCTCGGTCGCGGCCAGATCGGTGTGGGCCAACAACGCCAACTGCTGCAGAAACACCGGCGCCTGCGCCCATGGTCCGGTCTTGCACACCGTGTAGGGCCCGTAATCGAAACGCACCGGCGCCTCGACTTCCGGCTCCCAGTCGGCCAGATCCTGCGCGGTCAACAACCCGCGGTGCGGGCGGCCCGAGGTGTCCATGACCTCAGTGCCGGCGCAGAACTTCTCGATCGCCTCGGCCACAAAGCCGCGATACCACGCATCCCGGGCTGCCCGCAGTTGCCCCGCGCGGTCGCCGCTGGCCGCCTCGGCTTCGGCCACGATCCGGCGGTACATCGCCGCCAGCACCGGGTTGCGCAGCCGCGAGCCGGCCGCCGGGACCGCACCGCCGGGCAGCCAGGTCGCCGCCGACGTCGGCCAGTCCCGCCGGAACATCTCAGCGACCGTACCCAGCGCGCTGGACACCCGTTCCAGCACCGGATGCCCGGCCTCGGCCAGGTGCACGGCCGGTTCCAGAATGTCGCGCAGTGGCAGGCTTCCCCACCGCTCGACCAACAGCGTCCACGCCCCGAACGCGCCCGGCACCACCGCCGGCAGGAAGCCGGTCCCCGGCACCAGGTCCAGCCCCAGGTCGGCGAACCGGCGGGTCGTCGCGGCCCGCGGCGCCACACCCTGACCGCAGATGACCCGTACGTCCCCATCCCACAGCAGGATCGGTACGTCGCCGCCAGCTCCGTTCAGGTGCGGTTCGACGATCTGCAGTACGAACGCCGCCGCGGCCGCCGCATCGGCCGCGTTGCCGCCGCGTTCCAGCACGCTCATCCCGGTGCTCGAGGCGAGCCAGTGCGTACTGGCGACCATGCCGAAGTCGCCGATCAGCTCGGGTCGGGTCAGCATCCACGCTCCTGCCTGTCAATGTCCGCCTGTACGGGTCCGCCTGTATGGGTCCGCCTGTATGGGTCCGCCTCCGACCCTAGGGTCGAACCGGCCGGGGTGATCCGATGGGCCGATTCCGGCCGAGCACGACGCTAACCCGCGCGGGCATGGTCAGCTGCCAAACACCACGTCAGGGCATTTCGACAAGTGTCGGCGCACCTTTTTCGCACGACGTCCCACCAATGTTTCCATCGCATCAATTCATCGTTTCCCGGCAGCAAAATTCACAGCTGAATCGCCACCGACGCAAGGTGATCCAGAACGAACCGGATCCGGGTCGGGACATCGGCTTTCGGCAGGAATACCGGCTCGTAACCCAACTCGAGGTAAACCGCCAGGACCGCGTGATACGTACGCTCGGCTTCGGCCAGGTCCTGTTTGCGTTCGGCGTCCTGGGTGAATATCTCCGGCCACGGTGGCGCCACGAACACCCGCCGGTTGTACCGGCAGGTCCGCGCGGCCTGCAGCAGATGTGCTGGTACGGGTAATCCGCACAACCGCAGATAGCCCAGCGTGTCTGCGACTCCGCGGTCGAAAAGCACCGGAGCGGCGGCGGTTCGGGCCGATCGGTAGGCCCGCAGATCCCAGGACAACATCAGCTCAGCGAACAATGCCCGATCGGCCCACGGCAGCGCCCGGCCACCGACGCTGACCTGGTCGGCAATAATCGCGCGCCCGCTTTCGGGCATCGTGGTGATGCCGTCGCGGGCCAAGCCGGCCAGCAGCGTGCTCTTACCGGAGCCAGGACCACCGGTTACCACGAAACATTGTTCAGCGTTGGTCATCAATGTCGCTTTCCGCCACCGTTCAGGCAGCTTTTAACAGAATGCGGGCAGCCCGGTGCCGCCCGCGATAAGGAGGAAATTGGCCGAGCCGCAAGCCAGGACAGGGTCAACTGGCGAGGTCAGAGACCTTGTGGTAAGGAGATTTTCGTACGAAAGATGTCCACAATGGACAGATGTCAGCGAAGTGAACGGGCTAAGCCTGTATGGTCAGCTCTTTGCCCAGACCAGTGACATCCAGCAGGCGACGCACCGGTTTGCTCGGGTTGGACAACACCAGCCGTCCACCCATTTCTGTCATCTCGTGGTGCGCACGGATAAATATCGCCAGGCCAGAGGAATCGACGAATGATACCCGGCCCAGATCAACGGTCACCTGATGGTGGTTCTGGCCCAGCAGCCACGAGAGCGTCTCAGAGAATTGCGGTGCGGTGGCCATATCGAGCTCGCCGCTCACCGTGAGCATGGCACTCCAACTGCTGTTGCGTACCACCATGTCCAATGCCGGCTCTGCGCTCACAACACTCACCCGTTTTGTCGCGCCGCTCCGTTCGCCGGCAAGGTTACGCCCGCCTGAGTCGGCACACCAGTTGGCGTAGCAGGAAAAGTCAATCTGGAAGCACCCAAGAATAAGCACCCCCGGGTTCGTCCAGCCACACGGCCTGCCCATGAGACCAGATCGAAATACCGAGTCGCTCCCGATGTGGATGACCGAGCCGATCCCACTGCCCCAACGCCTCCTCAACCCGCGACCAAATTGACCGCTGACCGCGCTGCTCGACCGGCCACGAACCGTTCTTCGACGCCAGTCCCACCTGCGCCATCCCGTCCCGCGTGTGCAGCGAGAGGTGCCGCCGACCCGATTGCGCCAACGTCAGTCCGGGAATGTGCAATTGCAGCCACAGCCGCAGGTCCGGTCCGGCCGTGGTGAGCCGGGCCGGATCCAGCGCTGTCGTGCTGTGCCGGGTCTCTCCCCCGCCGGTGTACGAAGCGGTCTCGTCCGGCCCGAACGGATCGTCCACGCGCGGGCGCAGCGGCATAAAGCAGGCCGGCGTCGGATCGAACCGGCCGACCAGCTCATCCGGCCCGACCTTGTCCAGCACCACCAGACCGCCGGCGGCGCCGCCGAACGGCGCGACCACCCGACCGCCACTGCTCAACTGCCGTGCCCAGGCCCGCGGCACGTGTCCGATCGCGCAGGTCGCGATGATCCGGTCGTACGGGGCATTCGGCGGGTAACCGTGTTCGCCATCGGCCGTGGCCACCCGCGGGTGAAAGCCCAGCTCGGCCAGCCGTTCGGTCGCCGTGGCGGTCAGCGCGGGATCCAGATCGATCGTGGTGACCGCGCCATCGCCCAGCCGGAAGCACAGCAGCGCGGCGTTGTAGCCGGTGCCGGTGCCGATCTCCAGCACCCGGTGCCCCTCGCTGATCCGCAGCCGGTCCAACATCACCGCCATGATCGCCGGCTGGCTCGAGGACGAGGTCGGCAGCGACCGGCTCCCGGCGGCACTGCGGCGGGCGATGAGCAACGCATCGTCCCGGTAGACCGCGTTCAGCCAGCGCCGCCCGTCCCGTTCGGAAATCTCCTCATCCCCGTCGAAGAACCGCCGGACGAAATGGTGCCGCGGCACGTTGGCGAACGCGACCTCCCAGACCGGATCGACGATGTCGCCGCGCGCGGACAGGTCGGCGGCCAAGCGCCGAGCCCGCGATCGCCAGTCGGTCACCGCTCCTCCTCCGGAGGTTTGATTGTCCGGCCGAACCGGCCCGACGTACCACCTCCGGAGCAGAACCGCTCAGCGGCGGGCGAGCGCGGCCGGCAGCGGAATGCCGAACCCGGGCAGGTCCGGGACCTGCAGCTGACCGTCAGTGAAGACGTACGCGCCGGTGTCGACGTCCTCGACCGTGCCGGGCACCCCCTCGACCGTGAGCACATTGCCCAGCCCGGCGCCGATCTGGGCGGCGTACAACGTCTTGAGCGGTTCACCCCAGGCGTGCGGTGAGGACTGCACCCCGGCATCGACCAGGCCTGACATTGTGTACCGCCACGGCGTGAGCCCGTAACTGATCACGTCCATGAGCAGCACGTCCAGCAGCCCCTCGGCCGCCAACGGCAGCAGCGCCTTGATATCCGGATCGGCCTCGCCATCGGCTATCAACGTCGGTAGGCCCCGTTGGCGCAGGAACTGGTGCAGCAGCTCGAGATCCTCCCGGTTCTCGGCGAACGGCTCTTCGAGCCAGAACAGCCGGCAGTCGGACACGGCGTCCAGATAGTGCAGCGTGTCGGCGACGGAGAACCCGTCATTGGCGTCGGCGAGCACCTCGACATCCGGGTACGCCGCGCGCACCGCCCGGGTCACCTCGATATCGCGGGCCAGGCCGGCTTCGGGCTCCATCCACTTGAAGCCACGCCCGATCTTCAGCTTGAACGCCCGGAATCCGGCCTCATAGTCGGCGGCGCAGTTGGCCAGCACGACGTCGAGTTCGCGGCCGGGTTCGACGTCGAGATCGTCGAGGTAGATGGCACCGTCGTACACGGGCATGCTGGTAGCGCCGCGTCCGCCGAGGATTTGATGCACGGGTTGGCCGAGCAGCTGCCCGGCCAGGTCGTGCAGCGCGTAATCCAGCGGCATCGCTGCCGGGGAGAGCATGCCGTTCTCGGGTTCGAACAGGTAGTTGATCGGCCGGCCGATCAACTCGTCGATGCCATCGAGCGCTCCAGTGGCCAGACCCCAACCCGATGCGCCCTGGTCGGTGTGTACGGCGACCGCGGTGCTGGTTGGTCCCGCCCCGTGCGAGCCCTTGTGGGAATTGCGTCCCACGACGCGCGGATAGCGGTTCACGATAGTCGTCGTCGTAATAGCCGCCAGCCGGTGACCGTCGATCGGACCCACGTGCACTCCCTCGTATCGCGTGTTCGTTTATCCGAAAGCACGGTATGCCGGTCTAGGGTTAGTCGGGCATGGCGCGCCGGCCGCTCGGCCGGTAGTGGACGCCCTTGATCGCCGGGCAGCCGACCCCAGTGCACCGACCGGGACACCACGGCGATTCGGCCCACCCCCGAACACACCCCTTTGCACCGACCGTGACACCACGGCGGCCCACCCGACGCTCCAACACGCCTCACCGCACCGACCGTGACACCACGGCGATCGACGCAACCCACGCCCGCACCCCAATGCACCGACCGTGACACCACAGCGATCTGGCCCACCCCCGAACACACCTCACCGCACCGACCGGGACACCACAGCGATTCGGCCCACCCCCGAACAC
>JBEDUI010000205.1:0-11006 GCA_040414495.1 Mycobacteriales bacterium | reverse complement strand
CGCCATCACGATCATCCCAAGCAGCGGCGCGCGACGAAGCCGTACGGCCGACACACATCGGCGGGAGGTTGGCTCATGATCGTGAGTAGATTTGGTACGGATTTCGCTACCACATTCACTCACGATCATGGACTTGCGCGCTCGACCCGGTCACTCAGGCCCAGGCGCTGATCCGGCGCGGGCGGCCGACAAGCAAGACGACCGACAAGCAAGACGGTGCGCGAACGACACAGCCGGCAAGCGAGCCGGGGCCAGCGAGGCTTGAGGGCCGACGTCAAACCCGAGCCCGGCGCCATGCGAGGATCGGGACCGTGAGCCATACGCTGACCCCGTCGCCGCGTGAGCTGGCCGACCTGGAACTGTTGCTGGACAGGGCCTACGCCCCGCTGGCCGGGTTCCCCACAGCAAGCGAGGTGCGGACCGGCCGGTTGGCCGACGGCACCCGTTGGCCACTCCCGGTCACCCTCGCTGTGCCGGATGACGTGCTGCCCGGCGACGCGGTCACGCTCACTGACCCTGAGGGCGCGCCGTTGGCCGAACTGCAGGTCACCGAGGTCTCGTCTGCCGACGGTCGCCGATTCGCCGCCGGCCCGGTGACGCGCCTGCGCCCGACCGAGTTTGGCGCGTTCCGACGCCTGCACCGCAATGCTGCCGACGTGGCAAAAATTCTGGCCGGTCGGCCGAGCCTGGCCTACGTCACCGCCGCTCCCCTGCTCAGCACCGAAATCGCCGAGCTGACAGCGAACGCGGAACGCCTCGGGGCGAGGATCGTACTGTTCCCCGCGACCGGCAATCCCGAGCCAGCGTCGAATTTCCGGCTCTCGCCCGACGCCATTGTGAAAGCCGCATTGGCCGCCCGCCACGACCTTCCCGACGATACGCTCGTCGTCCCCATTCCATTGTCCATTGTGGACTCGCCGTGGTTGCTGGAAATGGTGGCGAGTAATTACGGTGCGAGCCACCTGTACGTGCCCGGGGCCGAGGCAGAGCCGGAAAGATCGTCCCGAGGCAACACTGACCGCGGAAGCGCTGAGCGTCGCAGCGCGGAGCCGGGCAACACTGACCCCGGCAGCGCTGAGCGTGGCAGTACGGAGCCAGGCAGCATTGAGCGCGACACCAGCGAGCGCGACAGCATTGAGCCGGGCAACATTGAGCCGGACGGGCCCACGACAACTGTTCCCGGCACCGACACCAGCGACCAACACGCCAAACTGGCCCGATTGCTGGACGACGGCGCCGATCTGCCGCCCACCGACCTGGTCTCGGAAAAAATAGCCCGGGTACTGCAGAATGCCCGGCCGCCCCGACACCGGCGCGGCGTCGTCGTGTTCTTCACCGGGCTGTCCGGGTCCGGAAAGTCCACTGTGGCCCGTGGTCTGGCCGACGCGTTGGCCGAGGTCAGCGACCGCACCGTGACCCTGCTCGACGGAGATGTCGTACGCCGTCTGCTCTCGGCCGGATTGACATTTTCCCGGGCCGACCGCGACCTGAACATCGCCCGCATCGGGTTTGTCGCGGCCGAAGCAGCCCGGCACGGCGGCATCGTGCTGTGCGCGCCGATCGCACCGTACAAAGCCGCCCGCGCCGAGGTGCGACAACGGGTCAGCCAGGTCGGCGATTTCCTGCTCGTGCACGTAGCGACGCCGTTGGAGGTCTGCGAGGCCCGCGATCGCAAAGGCCTGTACGCCAAGGCCCGCGCCGGCATCATTCCGGAATTCACCGGGATCTCCGACCCGTACGAAATACCCGAGGATGCTGAACTGACCCTGGACACGTCCAGCGAGTCCACTGTGGAATCGGTCGAGCAGGTGCTGCGTTTGCTGATTTCGATGGGTTACGTGGAGAGCATTTCCCGGATAACCCGGTAGAGAAAACGCGGGTTGCCCAGGACGTATCGGCGCCACAGCCGGCGCGGCTCCAACAGCAGCCGCCACAACCATTCCAGGCCGATGCGGGCCAGCCATGTCGGCGCCCGCCGCCGGGTGCCGGCCACCCAGTCGAACAGACCACCGCAGGTCAGCACGGCCGGCGCGGTCAATTCCGGGCGGTTCGCATGTGACCATTCCTGCTGCAGCGGATCGCCCAGCCCCACAAAGAGAATCTGCGTACCGAAATCATTGATCTCCGCAATTACGGAGGAATTCTCGGCGTCGGAGAAATACCCGTGCCGGGCCGCGATACGCAGTCCCGGATTAAGCCCCGCCAGCCGATCCGCCGCCTGCTGGGCGATCCCGGGCGCACCGCCAAGCAGAAATACCGGAAATCCCCGCCGCGCCGCCAGTTGCGCGATCGGATAAATCAGGTCGGTGGTGGCCGACCGTTCCGGCACCGGGTGACCGAGCAGCGAACTGGCCCACACCACCGACTGCCCGTCGGCGTAGCTCAATCCCGAACCGCCCAGCAGCTTGGCGAAATCGGGGTTGCTCGCGGCCAGATTGACCACATGCGCGTTGACACCGACCGCGATCTCCTGCTGGTGAGTGTCCACCCAGGACTCGATCGTGGCGACGATTTGCGTACTCGAGCAGTTGTCCAGCGGGACGCCCAGCACGGTACGGCGGCGAACGCTCATGCCTGTCCCGACGCGGGCTGCGGAGAAGAAGGCTGCCCCGAAGCAGGTTGACCCGAAAATGGTTGCCCCAAAGAAGGTTGCCCCAAAGCGGGCTGACCCAAAGCAGGTTGTCCTGAGGGGGACTGTCCCGCAGACGCGAACGGATCGACAGCGGCGACGGTTGGCGGGTCGATCCGGGCCGTACCCGAACGCCCGGGCCCGCGGCGGACCAGCAGGCACCCCAGTACGGCATTGCCCAGTTGCCGTAACTCATCGGTGATCGCGGCGACGGCCGCCCGCCGGGTGCCGGCCCGGTCGGCCACGATCAACGAAGCCGCCGCCGCGGTGCCCAATGCCAACAGGTCGGGCCGGGACAGCCGGGCCGAACCGTCGATGATCACGAACCAGTCGGACGCGGTGAGCTCGCCCACCACTGCGCCGAACCGGTCGCCGGCCAGCAGCGCATCCAGCTCGTCCCGTTCGGCCGCACCGGCCAACACCGACAGCCGCGGCGCCGCCCTGGACTCGCGTAATACCGGCCCGGCCGGCTCGCCGCCAACGACCTCGGCCAGACCTTTCCGGGACGAGGTCAGCTGCAATTCGGTGGCCAGCGCGGCCGCCCGCGGTGATGACCAGTCCGGCACGATGAGCACGACGTCGTGATCGGCCCGGGCCAGGGCCACCGCGATATTCGCCGCCGCGCCCGGGTCGATACCGCGGCTCTCGTCCACCACCAATACCGAACGCAGCGACCGGCGTTTCAGCTCCGGGAGCAACCGGGCTCGTAGCAGCCGGTACGGCTCGGCCCGCCGTCGTTCATTCGGCACCGCGACCGGGACTAGCGGGCTGGTCCGCCGGCGGGCCTGCACCGCGGCCAGAAACGGCGCCCCACTCGCGCGCGCCAGATCGGCCGCATTCTGCACCCGGTCATCAAACCGTTCCCGAATAAACGCACCGATGCAGCCGAGCACCAGCGCGACCAGAAATCCAGCCCCCAGATACAGCGGCCGCCGCGGCGCGCTGGTGCTGTCCGGGGCGGTGGCCTGACTGACCACATTGCCCGGCGTGATCGCCATTGTGGACAGTGTGCTCTGCTGCGCAGTCAGCTGGTTGATCTGGTTGGTGACGACGGTACGGGACGCGTCGGCGTCGCGGCCCCGAGTCGTGGTGGTGTCCGTACCGCCGAGAACTGCCTCCAGGCCGGCCAGCCGCCCGCGCAATTGGGCCAGGCTGGTGGCAATCTTGGCCAGGCTCTGCTTTTGTTGTGTGGTCGCGCTCGAACGGCGGTAGTCCAGATATCCGGCCGCGATCGCGTTCGCGTTTTTAGCGGCCGTCTTGGCCGAGTCGGCCGAGTACGTGATCTGCAGGTTCGTGGTCGAGGGCGGCGCGGTCACCTGGACGTGTTTACGCAGCTGGGTTGGGTCGCCGGCCGGGGACAGGTGTTTGGCCGCGAGCCCCGCCACGGTTGCCGAGCGCGCGATCTGCGCCTCGCTGGTCATGTCGAGCAGCTGACTGGCGCTTTTGGTCGCATCGAACGGGTCGGAGGTGATCGCGTTGACCGACACTGTCGCGGTCGCCTGGTACGTCGGGCCCGCCACGAACAGGTAGCCCGCCACCCCCAGCACACCGAGAATCGTGATCGCGAGCACGACCCGCCAGCGCCGGAGCAACACCGCGCCGTAATGGGCCAGGTCAACGGTCGAGTCGAGGGAGGACGCCATCAGACGGTCACGCGGGGGGCTGGCATGAGGGCAGAGTCCTTGCTGAATTCTCGGTCGAATCACGCACGGTCAGGGCCACGGACCGATGTTGGCATCGAGCCGATGACGAACAATACCGCTGCCTATTCAGCTTTGTCTTGGGATGTGCCCGGATTGATTCAGCGCAATGCCCGGTGATCAATACGACATTCATCGTAATCCGATTACGCGCGGCGGACGCCGTACGTACGGTTGAGTATTGCGCAACCGTACCGCGACTCTAAACTCGACCGACACGTCCGGCCGTAAATGCAGTGAATGAGGTCCCGATGCCGCCCAATGGCGATGCTGATCCGGATGAAGACTGGCCCGCCGTCAGCGTCATCGTCCCGACCCGGGACCGACCGCAACTACTACAGCGGGCCGTTGCCACGATTCTGGAGCAGCGGTATCCCGGGGATATCGAATGTGTGGTCGTCTTCGATCAATCCACTCCGGAACCGGTACAGCTCGTGCCCGGCGTGATACGCAACGGCCGTACGGTCCGCACGATCGCCAACACCGCCACCCCGGGCCTGGCCGGCGCGCGTAATACCGGCGTAGCGGCCGCACGTCATGACCTCGTGGCATTTTGCGATGACGACGACGAATGGCTGCCGGGCAAGTTGGAGCGTCAGACTCACCTGCTGCGCCAACATCCCGAGACGGCCGTGGTGGGCGCCGGCATCTTTGTCAACGTCAATGACCGCGACATTCCCCGGCTGCCGCCAACGCGACCACTGTCCCGACAGGACTTTCTGCGCGACCGGTTGATGGAGATCAACCCGTGCACCGTTCTGGTGCGCAGACCAGTAATGCTCGAACGCATCGGACTGGTCGATGAGGACATTCCCGGTGGTTACGGCGAGGATTACGACTGGCTGCTGCGCGCCAGCGCCGCCGCTCCGATCCTGTCGGTGGACGCGCCGTTGGTACGGGTCAACTGGCATGCCGCGTCGTATTTCGCCGAACGCTGGCGGGTGATCATCAAGGCGCTGCACTACCTGATCGACAAACACCCGGATTTCCGTAGCGAGCCGGCCGGAATGGCCCGCCTGGAAGGGCAATTGGCCTTTGCGCACGCCGCGTTGGGCGAGCGGCGGGCCGCCTGCCGCTGGGCCTGGCGGGCCCTGACCCATCGCTGGAAGGAGCAGCGTGCTTACGCCGCCCTGGCCGTATCGACCGGATTGATCCGGGCCAACGCGGTACTGAGATGGGCGCACAAAGCCGGCCGGGGAATTTAGGGCGTGTCTCTTAAATCCTGGCCGTCGCGAGCGGTGATCGCTGTAAGCGCTGTGGCGATCCGGCAAGGCAGCCCGGGTGCGGGTGTCCCGCAGCTGCAATCGGGAGCTACCGACTATTCGTACAGCGACGACAACGCCAGCCGTCGGGGTGGTGGGTGGGAGCGTGCCAGTCGTCTGGGCGCCGCGCAGCAGACTGAGGATTTGAGAGACAGGCCCTGGTTGATTGCCCTGCCGGCGTGGCCGTTGATCGCGCTCTTCATCGGCTATCCGGTGTGGTGGGTGCTCGGCTTCGGCGACATGATCTGGCCGGTGCTCGCGCTGCCGATGGCGTTGCTGCTCATCCGGGCCGGTCGGCGGGTGCAGGTGCCGCGCGGTTTCGGCGTCTGGCTGCTGTTCGTGGTGTGGATGCTGATGTCGGTGATCGAGATCGACAACGGCCCGCGATTGATCGGTTTTGTTTTCCGGGCCGCGCAGTATCTGGCCGTCACCGTGATTTTCGTGTACGTCTACAACGGCGGCAGTAGTACGTTGCCGACCCGGCGGGTCGCCTCGATCATGGCCGGTTTCTGGATTGTCGTGGTGCTGGGCGGATATCTGGGCGTAGTCGATCCGACCGGCGTGCTGCATACCGTGGCCGAAAAGCTGGTGCCCGGCAGCCTGGCCAGCAATGACGTGGTGTCGCAAATGATCACGCCGCATTTCACCGAATACAACCCGAACAGTTTCCGGCATATCGCGCCGCGCCCATCGGCTCCGTTCAGCTATACGAACAACTGGGGCAACGCCTACTCGCTGCTGCTCCCGTTCGTTTTCATCGCGTTGGCCAAACTGCGCCGCGGCCCGTTGTTCTGGCTGCTGGCCGTATTGGTGCCGGCCTCGCTCGTGCCGGCATATCTGACCCTCAACCGTGGCATGTTCCTGGCGCTGGGCATTGGGCTGCTGTACGCGGTGATCCGGTTCGCTTTGCGGGGGCACGCCCGGGCGCTGTTGGCGCTGGGGGTATTTCTGGTGCTCGCCGCGGGCCTGGCCACCGCGCTGCCCGTGAAACAGAAAATCGAGAACCGCGTTGCCAGCAGCAATACCAATCAGACCCGGGCCGCGGTGTATGACGAGGCGTTCGACCGCACGCTGCGTTCGCCGCTGTTCGGGTACGGCGCGCCGCGACCGTCGGAACGAATAGCCGGCGCGCCCTCGATCGGCACCCAGGGTCAACTGTGGATGGTGCTGTTCTCGTTCGGATTCGTGGGGGCCGCGCTGTTCATGGGATGGCTGGCCTGGCTGGTCTGGCGGACCCGCCGCGCCCGTACGACCACCGAATTGTGGGCGCATGTCACGCTGGTGATGGCGCTGGTCGAGTCCGTCTATTACGGCATGTTGACCGCCGGTCTGGCTGTCACGATGGTGGCGGCGGCGCTGGCGTTGCCCTCGTCTTCGCGACACTCGACGCAGGCCGATCTCGCGCTGGTTCGATGACCACTCTCGCCACTCCCCCGGCCCGTTCCGACCTGCGCGGCGTCGCCCGCAACGGCGCGCTCGGGTTGGTCGGCGCGGCGGTGGCGGCGCTGGGCGGGTTCATTCTCACCACGGTGGTGGCCCGCGGTTTGGGCGCGACCGGCGCCGGCCGGTTCTTTCAGGCGGTGGCGCTGTTCAGCATGGTCAGTTCGGTGGCGGCATGCGGCGCGGATACCGGCCTGGTGCGCGCGCTCTCGCAGGCCCGGGCCCGGCGCCGGCGGCGGGAATTGGGCCGGACGGTGCTGGTCGCATTGCTGCCGGTCCTGTGTTGCGGGGTTGCGGCGGCCGCGGTGATGGCGCTGTTGGCCGGTCCGCTGGCCCGATCGGTGTTGCACGTGCCCGGGTCGGTGAACCTCGTCCGGGCGTTGGCCGCGTTCGTGGCCCTCGGGTCGGTCGGCACGGTGTTGTTGCAGGGCACCCGCGGGCTGGGCAGTGTCGCGCCGTACGTGGCCGTGCAGAACGTCGCGATCCCGGCGCTGCGGCCGCTGCTGATCGGAGCGCTGCTGGCGTTCGGGGTCGGCGCGACCGGCGTGACCGTGGCCTGGGGCGGGCTGTTGGTGCCGGCGACCTTGGCCGGCGGTGCGCTCTTGATACGCGCGTTGCGCCGGGTCCGACCGGCCGATGATCCGCTGCCGCGGCCGTGGTCGGCGATCGCTTCGGAATTCTGGCGGTTCGCGGGGCTGCGCGGGTTGGCCGCCATTGTCGACGTGACGTTGTTGTGGTTCGACGTTTTGCTGGTCGGCGCGCTGCGTACACCCCGCGAGGCCGGCATCTACGCCGCCGCGAGCCGGTTCATCACGACCGGAACCCTTGTCATGCAGGCGATGCGGCTCGGCACGGCACCGCAGATCAGCGACCTGGTGACCCGCCGCGAATACGACCGGACCGAAACGATCTACAAAACCTCGACCCAGTGGATCGTGGCCTCGTCGTGGCCGTTGTATCTCGCCCTCGCCGCCGGCGGGCCGTTCGTCCTGCAACTGTTCGGACCCAGCTTCACCGCCGGCGCCGATGCACTGGCCATTCTGGCATTGGCGATGCTGGTCAACCTGGCCACCGGCAATGTGGAAACCGTATTGCTGATGAGCGGGTGCAGCCGCTACATCCTGACCAACAAGCTCGTCGCGATCGCGCTCAATATCACGCTGAACCTGCTGCTGGTGCCGCACCACGGAATTGTCGGCGCGGCGCTGGCCTGGGCCGCGAGCATCGTGCTGGACAACGTGGCCGCGGCGCTGGAAGTGCGGTGGCTGCTGTGCTTCCGCGGGTACGGGCGCGGTACCGTAGCCGCCGCGGTCAGTGCCGCGGTGTGCTTCGGGGGGTTGGGACTGGTCTTTCGTACGTTCGTCGGCGCCGGCGCGGGACCCGTATTCGGTTATCTCGCACTGGCCGTGCCGATATACGCCGGGTTGCTCTGGCATTTCCGGGCCGAGCTGAACCTGGATGAGCTCCGTCATTTGTTACCCACGCGATCCCGAGGCAGGCACCGGCGATGACCGCCAATATCGTCACGTTGGCCAAACGTACCCTTCCGCGCGGCTCGAAAGAGCTGCTGCGTAAGGGATTTCGCCACTACGGCACGGCAACCGCGAAGTGGCGACCAATGCCGGATTTCCTCATCATCGGCACCAAACGCGGCGGCACCACCTCGTTGTGGAATTACCTGATCGAGCACCCGCTGGTCGTACCGATGTTCCCGGCCTCGGAGAACCTCAAAAGCAACCATTATTTCTACTGGCATTACACCCGCGGCGAGGCCTGGTACCGCTCGCATTTCGCGACCAACCGGCACCGGTCCCGGCTGCAACACAAGCTCGGCGGGCCCACCATGACCGGTGAAGCGAGTCCGTACTATCTTTACGATCCACGGGTTCCAGCGCGGGTACGGACCGACCTGCCGGACGCTAAAATCATTATTCTGCTGCGTAATCCGGTGGAACGGGCGTACTCGCAATACAAGGACCGGATCAAGATCCACGGCGAAACGCTGTCCTTCCCCGACGCGCTGGCGGCCGAGCCGGAGCGGCTGGAGGGCGAAATGCAACGAATGCTGGCCGAGCCGGACTATTACAGCCGGCCGCATGACTATTTCAGCTACCGCGACCGCGGAATCTACCGCCCGCAGGTGGAACGCTGGCTGGACGAATTTCCCCGCGAGCAGGTATTGATCCTGCGCAGCGAGGATTTCTACGCCGACCCGGCCACGGCGTATTCCCGTACGCTCGCCTTTCTCGGCCTGCCCGACCACCAACTGCAGAACCCAAAACGCTTCAACTACATACCAGCGGCCGACATGGACGAAGCGACCCGGGCGGAGCTGACCGAGTTTTACCGCCCGCACAACGCCGATCTGGAAAAGCTGCTGGACACCGATTTCGGCTGGGACTGAGGGCGTTGTTCGCCTTTGCCGCCGAGCTGACCGACACATTGTGGTCCCGGGCGCTGGTGACGACCGGGCCGGTGCCGGCCGGTTATCGCGTGGCCGAAACCTATGCGGCGGTGCCGAACTACACCCGGGCCCGGATGTTGGTACCGGTCGGGCCGGCGGCCGCGGCCACCGTGTTGCGCTACAACGCCTTGCGGACGGGAAGAACGCGCATCAGCCGATGGGCGCTGGGTACCGGTTTACGGCTCGGCGGTGGGCCACTGTTGTTGCGTCATCAGCTCCGGGTGTGTGTGCGTCCGGGTGATGAGTTGCTGCTGGCTTTTCTCGCGCGACGGCTTGGCGCGGACGACCTGGTTGCCTCGATCGGGCTGGGCGCACCAGGCCCGAACCGCAAGCCGACGCTGCAGCTGTTCGGCTCTTCGGGCCGGCCGGTCGGCTACGCCAAGATCGGGCACAATCCGGCGACCAGGGCCATGGTGCGGCGCGAGGCGGCGGCGCTGCGTTGTCCTGCTCCGGCCGGTGTACGCCGACCCGCGGTGCTGGCCGAATTCGACTGGCACGACCTGGCTGTGTTGGTGACCGCGCCGATGCCGTTGGATGTACGCGGGCAGCGGGCGGGGTCGTGGCCGCCTGCTGAGGCTGTCCGCGCCGTGGCCGGCCCGACCCGGCGCATGACGGTCGCCGACAGTCCACTGTGGAAGCGGATCGTATCGGCCGGATACGTTGCGGATCTTCCGGATGCAGCTCTTCCGGATGCAAATCTTCCAGATGCAAATCTTCCGGGTGCAAATCTTCCGGGTGCGGAGCTGGAATTCGGGGCCTGGCACGGCGACTGGGTATTCTGGAACATGGCCTGGTCCGGCCGCGATTTGTGGGTCTGGGATTGGGAACATTTTGGTACGGACGTGCCGCTCGGCTTCGACCTGGCGCATTACGTGTTCCAGCGCGAGTTTGTCTACCGTGGACGGTCGGCGGCCGACGCGGTGTCCACAATGGATCGCGAGGCGCCGGCGCACCTGGCCGCGATCGGCGCGCCGGCCGAGCCGACGCTCACCCTGTACCTGCTGGAAATGGCCGTACGGACCGAAGAATTGGCGCGGGACAGCGGCAGCTCCGACGAACGACTGCGGACCGGACTGGCCGAGGTACTGGCCGCCCGACTCCGCTAATGCCCGGCTCCGCTAACACCCGACCCAACTTGCGTCAGACCCCGCTCCGCCAACACCCGACTCCGCTAACCATCAGACCCCGCACCGCCAAAACCCGACTCCGCTAACCATCAGACCCCGCACCGCCACCACCCGACTCCGCTAGTGCCCGGCTCCTCTAACCATCAGACCCCACTCCGCCACCACCCGACTCCGCTAACCATCAGACCCCGCACCGCCAATCCCGGCGCCGCGCCTTACCGCAGCAACTGCAGCGAACGTGACACCAGGGCCAATTCGCCCGACAAAAACAACCCTCCTGCCACGCTCGCGGCAATAAGGGCGAAGCCGCGCCGACAAAACCACCCTGCCGTCACGCTCGCGGCAGTTGGCCTGCAACAGACCACCCCAAAACAACCCTCCTGC
>JBEDUI010000204.1:0-5550 GCA_040414495.1 Mycobacteriales bacterium | reverse complement strand
GAGTGCGCCATGTCGGCCAGGTCGTACAGGCCGCGCATGAGGTAAACGGCGTTATCCAACTTCTCCGGGCCCATACCGGTCCGCTCAATATTGCCCGACCCCTCGGGCCAGCCGTCATGGTCGGCGTCCAATGTGTTTACGACGTAACGCAGATTGCGGATCGAGAAGTCGTACATTTCGTCGCGGAATTTGTTGTCCCCCGTCCACCGCCAGACCAGCGCCACCGCGCTGGGGAACTTCACCGTCTCGTCGGTGTTGAAGTCGTTTACGCCGTTGGTCTGGGAATCGTGGCCGTAATAGACGGAGCCGTCCGAGACGGATTCATGCACCACGACACCGGAGCGGTTGTTGAGAATGTCGGAGATATCGCGGAGCGTGCGTAAGTGATCCTCGATGGCCTGGAACTGGCCCACCGACACCGCCGCGAACGCGGTGTATTCGCCGTCCGTACCGAAGATCCACGGGTAGTCGGGATAGCCGGCCCCGATCCAACTGGCCGAGGGCACCGTCCCCAATGGGTCCGGATATTGCGTGCCCTGATTCGTCCACCGCACCTGCAGATTCCGCGCCGACAGCGTCAGGTCGGCCAGGTTCTGCTTGCCCCAATCGACCGCCTGTTCCAGGTCCGGATCACCCGGCAGCGACAGGCTGGTCTGCTGCCCGAGCTTGGTCCGAGCCGCGACCTTCGCGGCCAGTTGACCGGCCGGGTCCACCAGCTCCTGCTGCAGTTGCTGCTGCGACTCCGACAGGCTCGTGTCCGAACCGGCGACGCCCAGCCATACGGTTTTGGAGCCATTGCTCGGCAGCTGCACTCGGTAGGTCAGCTCGCCACCAATGCCGCGGCCGAACGGCCCGTCGTCGCAGGCCGACGGCTTGGGGTCGGCCGGTGCGCCGGTTTCGTTGCCGGTGCAGCGGTGCCCGGGTTGCGGCCCCCAGAATTGGCTACCGATCGTGCCCGACGTCGGGGATTGACCCGCCATGCCCACCACCGCGGAATAGTGGTGCACCGCTGCGCCGGGGAGGGCGCCGTCATCGGTGAATACGAGGTTGCGTCCGTCGAAGGTGCCTTTGTCCGGGATATTGTCGCTGGCGCTGGGCTTGGTGCCGGACCACGGATATTGGCCCATCAGCTCCGAGTGCGCGTCGACCGACAAATTCACCGAACGCGCCGCGCCCGGATTGCTGATCGTCAGTCCGAACAGCACCCCGCGTTTTCCATCCGGTACGAAATCCGTGCGCTGGACGTTCAATCCGGCGGTGCCGGGCAGGTCGTAGCGGGTGTAGCCCCAGCCGCTGGAGAATTTTGTGGCCGGGCCGATCCATTTTCCGTCCAGCCCGAACCACACGCCGTCCAGCAGCTTCACCGGCGGTGTCCAAATCCCGCCCATTTCTCCGGTCGTATGCCAGCCATTGGCGTAAAAGCGCCCGTCCTCGAAACCGATCGAATACGCCCGCGTGCCGGCCGCCACCTCGCGCCGGTCGGACAGCCGTGATGTCGTGCTCAGCTCCGTCGACCTGGCCAAGTTGCCCGGTGATGCGGCCACTGATGCGGATGAACTGACCGGGACCGTCAAGGCAATTGCGGCTGCGGCCGCAACGAAAATACCGGCTGCCGTACGCGTCATCGCCGTCTCCTGAGGATTAGCACGATCAAACGCAGGAGCCATGACGCTACGCCCGAATGACGTCCCTGACTAGATTGACACTAAGCCGGCGAATGTGTAATCGCCTGACCCCCCAATAATTCTGCCAGCCCAACAGAGCCGTATGGCCGCTGTGCTGGCAAACCTGGCAGCCGGCCAGGCCGTGACGCTGGTACCGGCCTACGCCGCGCTGACCACCCAGCAAGCAGCTGACCTGGTGAATGTGTCGCGGCCGTACCTGATCAAGCTGCTCGACGAGGACAAGATCGAATATCGCTGGGCCCGCATCGTCGGATCTGGGCCGCGTCTCTGATGCGGTACAAGGTTCGCGACGATGCTGAACGACGAGACGCTGCCGACGACCTGGCAGCGATGACGCAGGAGAAGGGATTCACGTACAAGCCGTCGCTGATACCTGGCGAAATCCGGCGGGAACGGCGCTGCCGATCGCCGCGTCCGGCGGCGGTACGGTCATGCCTTGATTCCGGTGACTACGACGCCCTGGACGAACCAACGTTGGAAGACGAAAAACACGATGACGGGTGGTGCGAGAGCGACGGTCGCGATGGCCATCATCAACGGGTAGTTCTGTTGTTGCGCGGAAGCGAAATTGGCTACGCCGACGGATATCGGGAAGAACTTGTCGGTCTGCAGATACAACAGCGGCAGCAGGAATTCGTTCCAGTAATAGAAGAACGAATATATCGCGACGATGAGAAGCGCCGGCCGGGCTATCGGAATCATGATGCGGGTGAAGACCTGCCAGCGGGTCGCGCCGTCGGCCCGCGCCGCCTCGTCGATTTCATACGGCACGGTGAGGAAGAACTGCCGGATCAGGAACGTGTTGAACGGTGTGGCGAAGAACGCCGGCACGACCAGCGGCAGATACGTGTCAAGCCAGCCGATGCGCTGGAACATCAGGAACATCGGGATGATGACCGTCCAGGTCGGCACCATCATAGTGGCCAGCATGACGGCGAACATGGCCTGCCGGCCGCGGAACCGGAACCGGGCGAATCCATAGCCCGCGATCGAGCTGCCGATCAGGCTGGCCACCACACCGATCGAGGTGAGAATGACGGTGTTGACGAGATAGGTGCCGATCGGTGCGGTGCCGAACGCGCTGCTGTAATTCGACCATTTGAACGGCCGCGGAATCCATTGCACCGGATAGGTGAAGACCTGACTCTGATCCTTGAGGCTGGTCGAGACAGTCCACAATAGAGGGACAATCAACACCACGGCGCCGGCCAGCAGCACGACGTACGTGGCTGTCGCTTTTCCGATCCGGCGCCGACCCGTTCGGCGCGGTCGGTTGGCGGCAGCAGGGCGAAGACGGACGCGCGACGATACGGTGCTTGTGTCCATGGCTTATCGATCTCCTCGTCCAGCGTAGTAGACCCAGCTGCGGGACCAGCGGAACACCACCGCGGAGCAGATCACGATGATGAGGAACAGCACCGTCGCCTCGGCCGAGGCGTAGCCGATGCGCAGCGATTGGAACGCCGTGTCGTAAATGTTCAGCGCGTAGAAGTAGCTGCCGTAATTCGGGCCACCGCCGGTCATGATGTAGGCCTGGGTGAAAATCTGGAACGTGCCGATCAGCCCGAGGACGAGGTTGAACAGAATTGTCGGCGAGGTCATCGGGATCGTGACGTTCCGCAGCTTCGACCACCAGCCGGCGCCATCGAGGGTCGCCGCCTCGTACAGATCGGTCGGCACGGCCTGAATTCCGGCCAGATAGATCAGCATGCTCCCACCGACTCCCCACAGCTGCATGATGACCAACGCCGGGATGACCCAGAACGAGCTCTGCAACCAGGGAACCGGGGAAATGTGCAGCAGACCGAGCGCCCAGTTCAGCACACCGTAGTTCTTGTCGAAGATGAATCCCCAGACGACGGCCACCGCGACACCTGTCAGAATGCTGGGCAAGAAGTAGATGGTACGCAGCAATGCCATTCCGGGGAGCCGCTGGTTCATCAGCAGCGCCAGGCCGAAACCGATAACGAGGCTGATCGGCAGGTAGATCGCGGCGAATATGACCGTGACCTTGAGCGACTGCCAGAACAGCGGGTCGGCGGTGAATAGGTGAATGAAATTGTCCAGTCCGACGAAATGAGGCGTACCGACGCCGTTCCACCTGGTCAGGCCGAGCGCGAACGAGGCGAGCAGCGGCAGCGCGGTGAACAGTATGAATCCGATGAGCCACGGCGACACCCACCGGTAGCCGGCTCGTGCCTCCTGACGGGCCAGGGAAAGCTGTTGGCTGGTCATGAATTTCTCCCGGAATCAGGAATTGTGGGCAACGATCAACAGCTTGATGTCATTGGCGAGCGCCCGCATCGAGGACTTGGCCGACCCGGAGTCGAACATGCCGCTGACCCGGTTCGCGACCGCGGTGCCGAGTTGGACTTCGTACGGCGGATAGATCACCTTCAGCGCCTTGGCGGTTTCCTGTTGCAGATATTCGATGCCGCGAGGCGCGTGTGGCAGCCGACCGGCCGTCTTGAGGAAAGCCGGCATCGCCGAGCGGCGAGCCGGCAGGCTGTCCAGGTAATTACTCACCACCGAGGTCAGCGAGGCGGTGTTGGTGAGGTGTGCGGCCAGCGCGTACGCCTCGGGTTTATGGGCGGAAAAGGCTGATACCCCGAAACCGCCGCCGGCCACGCTGACGCCACGCTGCCCATTCTTTCCGCGCGGTAGCGGGACGATCTCCCATTCGAACCGGTCTTTGATCTCCGGAATGTATTCGGCGACCCACCACGACCCGTCGACCGACATCGCGACCTGGTTCGTCACGAACGGGTCGAGCCCGGCGGTAACCGCCGACGGCGAGATCATCGCACCGCTTTGCACCAGGTCGACGAAGAATCCCATCGTGTCGATGGTTTCGGCCGAATCGGCCCGGGTCTGCAGGAAATCGTCGGAGACGAGTTCGCCGCCGTTGGCGCGCAGAATTCCGCGCAACGTCCAGTCGTACATCGCGACGTTCGCCCCGTACTGCGTCTGCCGGCCGTTCTTCTTGACCCGGGGGAATTTCCCGGCTACGCGGGCGAACTCGTCCCAATCCCAGTCCGGGTCGGGCAGCGGTACGTGCGCCTGCTTGAATTTCGTCTTGTTGACGTAGACGACGAGGTCGGACAGGTTCCACGGCAGCGAGAGAACGTGTCCCTGATAGGTGACCTGGGCTTGCAGCGCCGGCCAGAAATCGTCGAACCGTGAATTCGGATCGGACTTGATATAGCTGTCGAGTGGTTCGAGCCAGCTGTTGTGCCCATCGTAGGTCGTGTCAAGTCCACGTGCGTACCAGACATCGGGCAGATTGTGGGCGACACCTTCGGTGTTGATTTTCGTGTAGAACGTGCCGTTGGCGATGTTGAGCGTATTGACCCTGATGTGTGGGTGGGTCCGTTCGAATTCGGCGATGATTTTCTTGAACCGGGTTACTTCGATGCTGGTGTGGTTGAGCAGCAGGCTGAGCTCGACGGTCCCCGGCCCGTGGCTGTCGGTGAGATCGACGCCGAACCGACCGTCACAGCCACTGACAATCCCCGCTGTCGCGGCCAAGCCAGCTCCGAGAAAGGCTCGGCGGGAGAGACTATCCATTGTGGTCTCCAAAGACGCGACGGAGTTGCTGCAGGTACGCCAACTCGTGCGTGGTGTCCGGCTCGAGATAGCTGCCCTCGGTCCATTCGTTCCAGGCGTTGATGGTGAGCAGTCGGCTCTGGCCGCCGGCCAGGAAGTCACGGGCGCGTTCGAGTGCCCGGCCGAAGATCTCCGGACCGTTCTCGGACATGATGTTGGTGTGCGGGTAGCCCAGAGCGGGGTCGTAGCGGTCGGACTGCACGGTGCGCGGTGACGGATCCCAGCCGACCGTGACATTCGGGAAATACGGGACCGGATA
>JBEDUI010000203.1:0-12176 GCA_040414495.1 Mycobacteriales bacterium | reverse complement strand
ATGGCTGACCGAACAATGCCGCAACACCGGACTCGACATCCGCCACGACCAGACCGGACCCCGTGGAATGCGGATCCTCCAGGCGATAAAACCATGATCCGAAAGACCGGGAACGGGCTGCCACCCGTCTCCCCGTGTTGATCATGAAGTTCCGTGCACGACACGCCGGCGACACACCGACATTCGTGTCGACAAACTTCATGATCGAGCCTGTTGCATAACTCCGCATGGAGGCTCGTTAGCAACACTAACGAGCGTCTCAGATGCCCCGAGACCGTTTCGCAGATCTAATCACTCAGGCGTGAGCTCGAAATTCGGCCCGGCTGCACTCGGAGATCGAGTTATGCGACAAGAAATACGAACGAGTTAGGAAACGCAGATGCAGAATTCGTTGCCCTCCGGGTCCTGCCAGACCTGCCAAAGGTTCTCGTGCATCTGTCCGACCGGCGTCGCCCCGAGCGCCCTGGCCCGGTCCACGGCCGCGGCGAAATCGTCGGCGACCAGGTCGAGGTGAATTCGGTTCTTAGCGGTTTTGGCTTCGGGAACGCGCTGTATGGCAAAACCCGGTCCGAGGCTGACCCACGCGTCCTCGCGCCGGGTGATGTCCAATCCCAGCAATTCGCTCCAGAATCGAACCAGCAGGTCGAGATCCGTGGCGTCAATGACGATGCCGCTGAGACGAACGCCCATTACCGGTAATTCCTCCACACGTTGCGAGTCAGGCCGCGTACCGGATTGCAGATTGCCACGATCGCGCGGCCGGGCTCGAGATCCAACACCATTCCCCGTGTTGATCATGAAGTTCCCTGCACGACACGCCGGCGACACACCGACATTCGTGTCGACAAACTTCATGATCAACAACAAATACGCGCGGCGACCAGAAACGCTCCAGCGACACGGCCAGATGTTTATGTTTAGCCGAGCGCGCCGTGATAAGCCAAACCCGTAGCCAGCGCAGCCAACGCGAGCGCGAGGAACAGCAGCGGCCAGGCCAACTGTAAATCGCGCACCCGCAGGTGAGCACCCAACGCAATAACGAAATACGCGACCAACCCGGCCGCCGCGGCGGTCCCAAGCCCTGGCAGGGCAAACCCGGCAAGCAGGCCCAGCCCGGCCGAACCCAGCAGAATTCCGAACGGAACCATCAACGACACCGGAATTCCCAGCCGCCCTGCGGTATCGACGATCATCCGGTCGCGCGTCACATTCAGGTAGACGGCATACGCACAGGCAAGCGCGGCCAGGCAGGTGCAGGCGAGATAGGCGGCAAACACCGGGATCGACCTCCAGAGAGATTTCGCGGAATCCACGTTTGCCGGGTGCCGGGCTGGCGTCCAATACACGTATCCATAACCTGATGGCATGGACATCGACACGCGGCTGTTGCGCTACTTCGCCGCCGTCGCGACCGAGGGCAACCTGACCCGGGCGGCGGAACGGCTGTTCGTGTCCCAACCGGCGCTGACCAAGCAGATCAAGACCCTGGAAGGCCAACTGGGTGTCCAACTGTTCATCCGGTCCCGGGTCGGAATGACCCTCACCGCGGCCGGAGCGGCCCTGGCCGCCCGGGTACCGGCGATCATGGCCGGCTGGGACCAGGCGCTGCAGGAGGCCAAAGCGGCCGACAGCCAGGCCGCCCGGGTGCTGCGAGTCGGATTCCTGGCCGGCGCCGCCAACGAGGCCACTCAGCAGATCATCGCCGCGTTCACCCGCAAACGGCCGGACTGGCGGATAGAAATGCGCGCCGCGTCCTGGTTGGACCCCACCGCCGGGCTGGCTAGTGGCGATGCCGATGCCGCACTGCTACGGCTGCCTTTCCCCGGCCAGGACAGCCTGCGGGTCGAGGTGCTGTTCACCGAACCGCGCTGCGTGGCATTGCCGGCCACGCACCCGTTGGCCGACCGCGATCGGATCGCATTCGAAGAATTGTGGGATGAGCCGTTCGTCGCCGCGCCGGCGGCAACCGGTCCTTGGCGCGACTGGTGGCTGGCCACCGAGGAGCGCGCGGGCCACCCGGTCCGCATCGGCGCTGTCACCGACACCGGTCAGCCCGACGACTGGTTGACCGCGATCGCCAACGGCGAGGGCGTCGCGCTCGCCCCCGAATCCGCCACCCGCTATTACGCCCGGCCCGGCATCGCCTACCGACCTCTCACCGGGGTGAGCCCGAGCCAGGTCGGCGTCGCCTGGCCGCCGGCCGCCGACGCCGATCCGGTTATCCAGGACTTCGTCCATTGCTGCCTGGCGAACAAATAGCACCTGCCAAAGAGACCGAGACACCCTGATAGTCTGCGCGTAGATAATCTCCCTGCAGATCATCTACCGAAAGGGTCCGAGTCATGTGGACGTACGAACACACCGTGCCGGCCGAGGCCGCGCCGGAGGCGATCTGGGCGTTGTGGGCCGATGTCGAACATTGGGGAACGTGGAACGCCGACATCGAGCACATTGAGATCGACGGCCCGTTCACTGCCGGGGCCCGGATCGTGATGACGCCGGCCGGGCAGGACCCGGTACGGCTACAGGTGGCCGAGGCGAAGGTCAACGAAGGCTTTGTCGACGAGGCCCACATCGACGGTCTGATTCTGCGCACCACGCACCGCATCAACGACAGTCACGTGGTGTACCGGATGGAGATCACCGGCCCGGGCGCCAACGACATAGGTCCGCGGATCGGTCCGGCCATCACCGCCGACTGGCCGGAGACGATGGCGGCGCTGGTTCGGCTGGCGCGAGGGCAATGAGCCCGCTGAATCCCGGCGACAGCCCGGGTTTCCTGCTCTGGCACGTCACCCTGCGGTGGCAGCGCGATATCGCCGCCGTACTCGGACCGCTCGGCCTGACCCACGTGCAGTTCGTGCTGTTGACCTGCACGTGGTGGCTCAACACGCACGGCGAGGAGCCCAATCAACTGACCCTGGCCCAGCAAGCCGGCACCGACGTGAAAATGACCTCACAGGTGCTGCGCAGCCTGGAGACCAAAGGCCTCATCGAGCGCGAGGTCGACCGGGCCGACACCCGCGCCAAACGGCTGCGGGTGACGAAATCCGGAGCGAAGCTGGCTCCGAAGGCCGTCGCGGCGGTCGAAGCGGTGGACGAGCGCTTTTTCCAGCCGGTACGACGCAAGGACGCGTTGGATCTGCTGCGTACGTTGGCGGGTGATTAGGGTGTGTTTCTTGAATCCCGGCCGCGCAGCAGGCCGGGATTCAAGAAACACGCCCTACAGGCCGTATAACTCGCGCGCATTTCCGGCCGCGATATCGGCGGCAATAGTGTGCGCGTCGCCCAGTGATACGTCATCGCGCAGGACCCATCGATCCAGCACCTCAGTCAGCGAGCGGCGAAACAGCGTGGCACCAAGGAAATACAGCTCCGGCAGGCCATAGGCGTCGGAGGAATAGAGCACTTTATGAAACGGCGCCAGCTCCAATACCTCACCGAGGATCGTCGTCGCGGCCGCACCGACGTAATTCAGCGCCAGCCCGACATCGAGGTATACGTGCGGATACGCATGGGCCAGATACGCCGCCTGCCGGTGATACGGATAGCAGTGCAGCAAGACGACCGGCGTCCTGACCTCGTGCAGAAACGGCTGCAGAAAAGCCGGATCGGCCCGGCGCAGCGTCTCGTCGGGATCTCCCAGTCCACAGTGGACCTGGATTGGCCGGCCGGTGTCGGCCGCGCTCCACAGCAGAAACCGCAGCAATACCGGGTCGGTCAACCGCGAACCGCTCGGCAGCCACCGGCCGGCCGCTTCGGCCACCTCGGCATCGGTCGGACGACGCGGGTCGAGATCCAGCCCATACCGGTAGGCCGCCACCGTTTTCCAGCCGACGGCCGGCGCCTCACTCAACGCAGCCCGGAATGCCGACGGAAAATCCTCCCCCGCCACGCCGGCCATATCCAGTGACTCCGCGACCGCCTCCAACCGGACGATCTCGCGTACCGGAACGCACGCCGCGACCGAGAATTCCGGCAACTCCAACAGCGCCTGAGAACCCGGCCCACTGTCGACCAACAATTCGGCCAACCCGACCTCACCGACGAACCGCCGGGTGACCTCCTCGGTTCCCAACTCGGCCCGTCGCCGCACGTATTCGGGCAATGGCGTGTGCCGCGGCAACTCCAACACCGGGGCGCACCAGCGCCGCACCGCCAACCCGAGCGGTGAATTACCGCTGCGCCGGTCCGGCCACGCGCTTTCGGTCAGAAATCCCAGCAGGCCATCCAGATCCAACTCGCCGCGGACCGTACTGTGACAATGCTGATCGACCAGATCCAACTCGTCCACAGAGGACGCCAACGAGTCAGGCATCAATACCGCCAACGGGATGCGGCCGCGATCTGCTCCGGGCTCAAGCCACCGTACGCGGACAATTCGGCCTGCCGTACCGCCAGAAACGCATCCAACAACCGATCCCCCATCGCGGCCCGTAACACCGAATTCGCCTGCAACGCGGCCACTGCCTCGGGCATGCTTTCGGGCAACCTTGGTACGGCCGCGCCGTCCGGCCGAAGCACTGGGTCGCCGCTGACCGGATCGGGCAGCGTCAACCCCGAATCCATCGCCGCTGTCCCCAGCGCCAGCACCGAACCGAGCGCCAGATACGGATTCGCGCTCGGATCAACGCATTTCAGCTCGACATTCGCCGCCGGCGGACCAGCGCTACCGGGAATGAAGCGCATCGCGGCCTCCCGGTTTTCCACGCCCCAACAGGCGAATACGCCGGCCCACTGCGACGGCTTCATCCGCAAATAGCTGGCCACGCTGGGGGCGCCGACCGCCACGAACGCCGGCAAACCAGCAAGCACCCCGGCCAGAAACGACTCACCGATGCCGGTCAGCCCGGACGGGCCCGGCCCGCCGCAGAATAGGTTCTGCTCATTCCGCCACAACGACAAATGCAGGTGCGCGCCATTTCCCACCTCGCCGGCTACCACCACCGGGGAAAACGAGGTGGCGACCTGATGCCGGAACCCGACCGCCCGAATCGTCTGGCGGACCAGCACATTCAGGTCGGCCGCGGTGACCGGGTCGGCCGCCGCGACCGACACCTCGAACTGCCCACGCCCGTACTCCGGGTGCAGCTGCTCGACCACAACGCCCTGACCGGTCAACGCCTCGACGATGTCCCGGCTGTAATCCGAGAGCTGCACCAGGCTGGACATGCCGTAGGCCGGCCCGGTGCAGGCGGGCTCGAAACCGTTGTCCGGGCGGGCCCGGCCGACTCCCCATTCGACCTCGAAGCTGGCCCGGGCCTGGTACCCACGCTCGGCCAGCGCGGCGACCTGATGCCGCAGAAATGTGCGGGAGCAACCCGGATGCTCGGTGCCGTCCTGCTCGTACCGATCGACCGGAGCCCAGGCCCAGCCGGGCTGGGCCGCGAGCCGAACCAGCCGTTCCAGCGCCGGCTTCAGCCGTAGATCCCCGTCCGGTCCGCCGCTGTCCTTGCTGGCGGTGATCGTGTCGTCGAACGCGAAAACGTCGAAGACCGGCGACATCCCGACTCCGACCGTGACCGCGTGGTCGAACCGGGTCGGGGGTACCGCTTTGACCCGGGTAATTCCCGCATTGTCCACATAGGTCAGTGCAATGGCCCGTACACCGCGCAATGTCAACGCCGCGGCGGCTTCCCGCGCTGACTCCGCAAGCCCCATCCGGGCCCCCTCGAGTGCGACGTTCGATGGCGCATCGGTGACTGGAAGGTTACGCGCGATCGGCCCATTCACGCGGTGGCCACGCGGGATTACGGTCGGCGATTGCCCGCCGACTACGGCGCCGAGCCCTGTCTCTCCCGCCGGGCCCGGTACAACGCGGAGATCGAGGAATTGAGCACGGCGACGATCGGCACCGCGAGGATGGCCCCGCCGATGCCGGCGAGCGTGGCGCCCACCGTGACCGCGAAAATGATCGCCACCGGGTGCAGCCGCACACTGCGGCCCAGCACGAACGGCTGCAACAAATGGCCCTCGATCTGTTGCACCGCAAGGATGATGGCCAACACGATCACCGCGACGACGAAGCCCCTGGTGACCAGCGCGATAAGGACGGCGATGATCCCGGTCGTCACCGCGCCGACCAACGGCACGAATGCGCCGATGAACACGATTACCGCCAGCGGAACCGCGAGCGGCACCCGGAGTGCGACCAGCCCGATGCCGATGCACACCGCGTCGATCGCTGCGACGATCACCGTGCCGCGGACGTATCCGGTCAGCGAGGTCCACGCCGCGTGACCGGCGGCATCCACCGAACTGCGCGCCCGCTGCGGGAACAACCCACGCAGCCAGGCCCACATGCGCGGGCCGTCGTACAGCAGGAAAAAGCAGGTGAACAACGCGATCAGTCCGCCGGTGATCAGCTCGGCGGTCGAGGACAGTCCGGCCACGCCGATCGAGGTGAGCCGGCCCTGCTGTTTTTCGAGCGTGTTGACCAATTGCGTTTGATATCGGTCGATCTGCTTGTTGCTCAAATTCAGCGGGCCGGTGTGCAGCCAGCGGATGAAGTCGTTGCCAGCGCGTTTCAGGTCGTCGGTCAGCCGATTCAACGACCCAGCCGTCTGGTTCTCCACGAAATAGCCGAGTGCGGCCAGGACAATCAATAGTGTCAGTACGGAACTGATCGCGGCCAGCGCGCGCGGGAAATGTAACCGTTCGCGCAGCATTTCGGCGTAGCCCTGCAGCAACGCGGCCAGGAACAGCGCCGCCGCCAACGCCAGGAACGGTACCCAGACCATCCGCAGCATACGGACCAGCAGATAGACCGTGACCCCGACGACCAGCAGCCGCCAGGCCAGGGCGGCCACCGCGGACAGGCTCGCCGGAACCAGCGAGTTTGCGACCCGTTCGTGTTCGGCGACCCGGGCCGCGGCGGCGAGTTCGGCCTCGGCCTTCGGGTAAACGGCCTCCTGCGTCGCCGGCGGATCATCGGCCACGGCCGCGTCACCGGACGGATCCGGGTCTGTCGCCGGCGGAGCGGGCGGATCAGGCGGATCGGGGTCGCTCACGCGAGTGTTGCCCGGATTCCCGGAGCGCTGTTCGCCCGCGTCCTGAGACAGTTCTGACGGCGGCGCAGGGTCAACCGACGACTCGGCGTTGTTCTCCACCGGGTCGGGGCCTACCTCAGTCGGTCGTCGCCGTCGAAAGACCATCACGTCCCCTCTGCTCTCAATCGTTTGCCCACGTGCTGGCAAGCCAACCATTGGTCAGCCCATTGGCGCACGAACCACGCCACAGGGCACGTCAACGCATGCCGCGACGACCGAGCCATACCCACAGCGACAACGTCAGCGTCACCAGGGCAAAACCGAAGAGCAGATCCTCCAACGGCGCGTACGCGATCCGTAGACCCACGATGGTATGCGGGTTGTACCGAACAACGTGCCGGCCGGTGAGCACCCCGTTCACCACCAGCTGGAAGAACAGCACGATGACGTAGGAAACCCAGTAGATGCGGCGAAACAGCAGCGTGGTCCGCAATACGCACAGGTCGACCACGACGGCGACAACGACCGCCAGCACCGACAGCGCCGTGTAACTCATCGGCGCCGATCAGCCTCCGACTCATCGCCGGCCCGCCACCCGGTCACCACCCGCACCGCCTCGAAGCCGAGGATCGCGCAGGTCGGGACGACCACAAAGAACAGCAACTCCTCGACCGGAAGCCGCCCGAACGGCCGCCACCCCAGGATCTGGCCGGGGTCGTACCACCATTGATGCCGACCGACCGCGTACAGGTCCCAACCGACGAAGACGACCGCGACCGGAAGCACCGCGGCCAGCAACCGCCGCCACCGGGCGTACACCCGCACCCGCAGCACGAGCTCCAACGGCAGCGTGACGAGTAGGCACCCACCGAGCAGCCCGAGATAAATCAGGTGCACGCTCGACGGACCGTCAGAAGCCGGCGGCCTGCGCGCGCCGCTTCACCTCGGTGCCGCGGTTCTCCCGCAGCGCCTGGATCGGCGTGCCCGGCAGCGAATCGTCCGGAGTCGTCAACCAGGTGAAGAGCTCGTCGTCGGAGTACCCGGCATCGCGGAGCAACGTGATCGTGCCCGGCAGCCCTTTGACGATGCCGTGCTCATCGAGGAAGTCGGCCGGAACCTGCATCTCTCGTTCGCGGCGAACACCGGCAAGTTGCCCGTCGCGCAGCAGCTGACGGACTCGTCCGGGGGAAACGCCGAGCCGATCAGCGGTCTCGGTGAGGGTGAGCCACTCGGAGATGTCGTTCATGACCGACGGCCCTCATGGTGATGGTGTCGCACGACCCCCAGCCTGCCATGACTAGGGCCGGGCGGCCTGTCAAGGGTTGTGAATGTCGGCCTGGTACTTGCCGGAGGTGTCCTTGATGGTCACATCGAACTGCTTCGGCGCGCCCCCGCCCTGCGGCGTGCCCTGGCATTTGATCGTGTCGCCAGCGTCGACCACCCGTACATTGGCGCGACCGCAGAAGAACGTGAACCGCTGTTTGTACGTGGTGGCCAGATTCGCCTCCAGCACGCTCGTGCTGACGACGGCCTGGTCGAGGCTGACCTTGTAGCCCGAGCCGTCCGGCTCGACCTTGATCTTTACCTGCTGCCCGTCGGCGACCATCGTGCAGTCGGCGCTCTTGCCCGAACCGATGTTGACCTTGCTGGGGCATTTGGCGTCGCCGGCGCTGTGTACGCCGTGTAGCTGCGGCGGCAGCTTCTGGTTGATCGTCTTCTGTACGTCGCTACCGGACAGCGGCGCGGTGGTGGAGCTGGCCGAGCCACCGCCGAAGGGTCGGCAGCCGGCGACGGCGAGCAGCCCGGTCATCAGCAGCAGGCCAACCGAAGCCCGGCGCATGATGCCTCCTCACGACGGGGTTGGGCGACTGCGTCCCGCACGCCCGAGTCACACCACTTATGGTGGATTACTACCCTACGATGCTCACGAAGCGTCACCACAGCACCGCCCTGAGTTTTCGAATCAGCGTGTCCGGACGCCGTCCGCTGCCAGTCCGATGACCCAGTCCCTAAGTGACTGCCGTGTGGATCTTCGGCGGCGCGGATCGGCGCCCAGACGACGAATGACTGCGTTGTCGTCATTGGACGCATAGTCGGTAGCTCCGCTACCGGCGTCCTGTTTGACTTGCGGGTCACCCGCACCCGGGCTGCCTTGTCGTTCGCCGCCTGGATCACCGCCCGCATCCACCAAGATCCGCACGACAGCCCCTAAACTCAGGCACGTGCGCACGGCTGTGAACAATCCGCTGGACGGGACGGTCTTCGACGGCCGTTACCGCCTGAACCGGTTGCTCGCGCGCGGCGGAATGTCCACTGTGTACACCGCCACCGACCTGCGGCTGGACCGCACGGTGGCGGTCAAGGTGATGGCCGACGGGTTGAACGAGGACCCGATCTTCGTCCGCCGGTTCAGCCAGGAGGCGCGCGCCGCGGCCCGGCTCTCGCACCCGAACGTGGTCGCGGTCTACGACCAAGGCTCGGACGCCGGCCACGCTTACCTGGTGATGGAGTTGGTCGACGGGCATACGCTGCGTGACCTGCTGCGGGCCCGCGGGCGGCTCTCCCCCGAATTGGCGACCACGATTCTGGTGCCCGTGCTCTCGGCCTTGTCGGCCGCGCACCGGGCCGGTCTGGTGCACCGCGACGTCAAGCCGGAGAACATCCTGTTGGCCGCCGACCCCGAGGGTTCCACGATCAAGGTCGCCGACTTCGGGCTGGCCCGGGCCATCGCGTCGGCCTCGACGACGTCCGGCGCGGCCATGGGCACGGTCGCGTACGTCGCCCCGGAACAGGTCAGCAACGGCACTACGGATCCACGGACCGACGTGTATTCGGCCGGCATCGTGCTGTACGAAATGCTGACCGGCGGCCCGCCATACGTCTCCGACAGCGCGATCTCGGTCGCGTACCGGCACGTGCACGACGACGTACCGCCGCCCTCGGCCGCGGTACCGGGCCTGCCCGAGGAACTGGACGCGATCACGTTGCGGGCGACCCGACGCGAGCCCGGGGCCCGACCGGTCGACGCCGGCGCGTTCCTGGCCGAGCTGCGCGATGTGCGCTCTGACCTCGGGTTGCGCCGGGTTCCGTTGCCCACCGGCATTCCGCGCGCGGCCGATGCCGGCCGGCGCAACGCGACCGGCACGCTGCTGCTCGATGACGACGGGCCGAACCGCGGCCCGGCCGGCCAGCCGCTTCCTGTTGGCCGGCCCAATCGCGACGTACCGCTGATTCGCGGTCTGCCGCCCGAGCCGCCGTACACCCCACCGCCACCGCGCGGGCGGGATCCGGAGCAACGCCGGCACCGCCGCCGGTTCCTGCTCGCGACCTTGATCGTGGCGCTGCTGGGCGCGGGCGTGGCGACGGCCGGTTGGTGGTACGGCAGCGGTCGCTATACGTCGGTGCCGAAGCTGTCGATGCTCACCGTCGCCGAGGCCCGTACGACCGCTCGCGCGGCCCATATCAAGGTCGAGGTGCTTCCGAGCCGGCAGCACAGCGAAGACGTCCCGGTCGGCAGCGTTATCTCCTCCGACCCGTCCGGTGGTTCGAAGGTGCTGCGCGGTTCCTCGGTCGAGTTGCGCCTCTCGAGCGGACCGGAACGCTTCACTGTCCCCAATGGACTGGTCGGGGCGAGTAAGGCGACGGTCAGCCAGCGGCTGGCCCCGTTGCCGCTGGATGTGCAGTACACCAAGGCGTACAGCGACTCGGCTCCGGTCGACACCGTGATCAAGGTGACGCCCGCGGCTGGTACTCAACTGCGGCGCGGCCAGTCGCTCACGGTCGACGTCAGCCGCGGCCCGGCCCCGTTCCAGGTACCGGACGTCACCGGCCACAGCCAGGCTGACGCGACCTCGACCCTGCAGGGCGACGGGCTTCACGTCGCGGTGAGCCAGGAGTACAGCGACACGGTCGATTCGGGTCAGGTGATCAGCCAGGAACCGGCTTCGGGCCAGGTAACCCGCGGCGACACCGTACGGCTGACCGTCTCCAAAGGACCGCAGCTGGTGCAGGTGCCCGATGTCACCCGCGAATCGATTCGCCGCGCCACCAAGGAATTGGAGGCGCGCGGTTTCAAAGTCACCGTGGACAGTTTCTTCCAGGTGTTGGGCACCGTCGTGCAGACCAAGCCCGGCGCGGGCGAGATGGCGCCCAAGGGCTCGACGATCCAGCTCATCGCGGTCTGATGCCAGTACGTACGAAGCTGTGCCCGATCGGGGCGCACGTTCCCGTTGGCGGCGGACTGGCCAAACGCGGACTGTCCTATGCGGACACTGTCGGCGCGGAAACCATTCAGGTGTTCGTTTCCAATCCGCGCGGTTGGGCACTGACCGCGGGCAAACCGGCCGAGGACGAGGCGTTCCGGGCTGGTTGTTTGGAACGTAAGCTGACCGCGTTTATTCACGCGCCGTATCTGATTAACTTCGGTTCGCCGACGCCGGCGACGTTGGAAAAGTCGACTCTCGCGACCGCCCATGCGTTGTTGCGCGGCTCGCAGATCGGCGCGGCCGGGGTGGTGGTGCACGCTGGTTCGGCGGTCGCCGGGGCGCATCGCGACGACGCATTGAAGCAGGTACGGGAACGGCTGCTGCCGCTGTTGGAGGAGGTGCCTGATGGCGGGCCGCGGCTGTTGATCGAGCCGACCGCGGGCGGCGGTGAGGCGTTGGCGGCCCGGGTCGAGCAGCTGGCCGAGTACTTCGCCGCGTTGGATCACCACCCGCGGTTGGGCGTCTGCCTCGATACATGCCATGCGTTCGCGGCCGGGCACGACCTGACCGCTCATGGTGGGGTGCGGGCGCTGCTGAGCGGGTTGACCAAGGCGGTAGGTCGCGGCCGGCTCGGCCTGGTGCACGCCAACGACTCGAAGGACCCGTGCGGGTCGACCCGGGACCGGCACACCACGGTCGGGTCCGGGCAGATCGGCACCGAACCGTTCGCCACACTGATGGCGCACCCGAGCGTGCGTGGAATTCCGGTCATCGTGGAGACGCCCGAAGCTGGGGCGGCCGAAGATATCGCGACCCTCAAGAGGCTGCGCGACCGCTAAGGCGTCCGGCCGCGAAGGTGAATCTGCAGCACCCGTGAATCTCCAGCGCCCGTGAATCTCCAGCGTCCGAGAATCTGCGGCACCCCGTGAATCTGCGGCGTCCGTGAATCTTCAGCGTCCGTGAATCTCCAGCGCCCGTGAAT
>JBEDUI010000202.1:0-32769 GCA_040414495.1 Mycobacteriales bacterium | reverse complement strand
ACCGCCGACTGCGTGCCCGACCGCCGACTGCGTGCCCGACCGCCGACTGCGTGCCCGACCGCCGACTGCGTGCCCGACCGCCGACTGCGTGCCCGACCGCCGACTGCGTACCCGACCGCTGGCCATGTCCCCAACCGCTGGCCGCGCCCCGGCCCCTGGCCGTTTTTCGTGATCGTGATGGCTTTCGTATGGGAATGGGTGTCGTACGCCATCACGATCATGGTCGGCGGGCCAGGTCGGCTGCTGGGTGCCGGTGTGGTCGGGGCGCGGGACTCTCAACCGCTTGCGTTTTTCGTGATCGTGATGGCTCTTGTACGCAGATGGGTGACGTACGCCATCACGATCATGTCCGCAGCTGATGTCGGCGCGGGCTTACGTTCAACTGCCGAGGCCGGGAGCCGCGCGGAGCACGTTCAGCTACCTGGACCGCGAGCGGTGCGGAGCGCGTTCAGCTCCGAGCGCAGAGCAAACTCAACTCCCGAGCACACCGACCCCTAATGCCGATTCAGGACGGGCTTACTTCCAGCCCAAGTCTCGTGTCGTCGCCTCGACCGCCCGTACCAGCTCGCCGTCCTCGACGATCTCCTTGTCCAACACGGCCAGCGTGCGCGGCGCGGCCTCACTCAGCGGACCGGAGATCTTCTCGGCCAACTCGGCCGCCAACGGATCCTGCACCGCTGACCCGTCCCGTAGATGTATCAGCCAACCGGCGAGCGCCCGGACCCCGCCCTGAGGCATCCGACCAGCGGCCCGTTCAGCGCGTACGACCGGCAGCACCCGGACCGGCAACTTCTGCGAACCGTCGGCAGCGATCTGCGCCAGCAGATGCTGGATCCGCGGGTTGGCGAACCGCTCGGTCAAGGCATCCCGATACGCCTGGATCTCGGCGGCGGGCAACGTCAGATGCCGTGCCGCCTCGTCCCACCATTCATTCATCCACGCCACGCAGGTCGTGTCGCCGACCGCGTCGGCCACGGTCCGGTGACCGCGAGTCGGGGCGGCGTAGGCCAGGGTCGAGTGCGCGCCGTTGAGCAGCCACAGCTTGCGCGTCTCGAACGGCGTGACGTCGTCGACGAACCGGGCGCCAGCCTTGTCCCAGGCCGGCCGCGCACCGGGAAATCGGTCGGTCAGCAGCCACTCGGTGAATGGTTCGGTGACGACCGGCGACTGATCCTCGTATCCGGTCAGCTCGCCCGCGGTCACACGGTCGGCGTCCGTCGTCGCCGGGGTGATCCGGTCGACCATCGTCGAGATGAACGTGACCGAGTCACGCACCCATGCCGCGAGCGCGGGACTTACGGCCGAGGCAAGGCTGAGCAGTACGGTCCGGGTCGCCTCGCCGTTGCCGGAGAGGTTGTCGCACGGCACGACCGCGATCGGGCCGGCATCGGCTCGCTGGCGCGCGGCCAAGCCGGCCAGCAGTCGGGCCGGCGCGCTTTCCGGGACACCACCGGACTGCAGTGCGGTGATGTCGTCGGCCACCGCGAGCTGGTCGATCCGACCGTCGGCGCCGCGCCGGTACCCGGCCTCGGTGATCGTCAGCGTCACCACGGTTACGGCCGGGTCGGCCAGATAACCGGTCAACGCGGCCAGGTCGGCCCCGTCGTGGGCGGCGGTGATGCTGCGGATGATCTCGGCCCGATCGCCCTCCGGCCCGCGGACCAGCAGGGTATAAAGGCCGTCCTGCTCGGCCAGCGGCACCGCCGCATCCGGCCGACGACCGGTGAACGAGGCGATGCCGCGCTCGTCGCCGGCGGCGTGGGTGTACCAGGCCTGGTGCGCCCGGTGAAAGGCGCCCAGTCCTAAGTGGACTATGCGGACCGGAAAGGGCGGCAGGTCGACCGCCGCACGGGACAGGCGTGCCATCAGAGTCGGAATACCTCTTTCGGAATAGCGAACGCCAGATCGCGAATGGTCTCGACCGCCTCGTCCTCGCTGATCCGGTGTTCCACGACCAGCCGGGCCAGGTGGCTGGCGTCGACCCGGCGGGCGGCGTCGTGGCGAGCCGGAATCGAGCAGAACGCACGGGTGTCGTCGACAAATCCCGACGTACGGTAAAAGCCGACCGTGTCGGTGACCGCCTCGCGGAACCGCATCATCGCGTCCGGGGTATCGAGGAACCACCACGGCGCGCCGACGTACACCGACGGGTAAAAACCGGCCAGCGGCGCGATTTCCCGCGACCACACGTCCTCGTCGGTCGTAAAGAGCACCATCCGGAATTTCGGGTGGGTGCCGTACCGCTCCAACAGCGGCCGCAGCGACCGGGTGAATTCTGCCGCCACCGGAATGTCGTGGCCGGTGTCCGGGCCGAATTTACGGAAGGCCGGTCCGTGATAATTCCGCAGAACGGACGGGTGCAATTGCATAACCAGACCGTCGTCGCAGGCCATACGCGCCATTTCCGAGAGCATGTGCCGGCGGAACGCGACCCGCTCGTCGGGGGTGGCGGTACCGGCCAGCGCGGCGGCGTAAATCCGCTGCGCCTCAGCGGTTTCCAGCGGCTGGCTGCCGGCGTCGGCGTGCCCGTGGTCGCTGGCGGTGGCGCCACTGGCGACGAAATGCGCCCGCCGCTGTTCCAGCGCCGCGATGTAACCGCCGTACGAGCCGGTGTCGATGTCGGCCGAAATGCCCAGCAGGGCGACGTTTTCCGGCCAGCGTGGTTGCATCGGATCAAGGTAGGCGTCGGGCCGGAATGTCGGTACGACCCGGCCGGTCCAGTTTGGATCGTCGGCCAGCTTGCGGTGCCCGGCCAGCGTGCTGCGCGGGTCGTCGGTGGTGGCCAGCGAATGCAGGTTGAATCGGGTGAACAGCGCCCGGGGCCGGAATTCCGGCGACTCCAGCTTGCTGCTCAACGTGTCGAACAGGATGTCAGCGGTTTCCGGCGAGGGCATCTGGTCGAGACCGAAAACGTCGGCCAGCTCCGACTCGATCCAGTAACGCGAGGGCGTACCGCGGAAATACTTCCAGTGTTCACAGAAAATACGCCAGATATCCCGCGGTTTGGCCGTTGACGGTTCGCCAACGACTGAAACGCCGAGCCGCTCCAGCGGAACGCCGAAGGTGTGGATCAACCGGGTCACGTAGTGGTCGGGTGTCACGAACAGGGTGGCCGGGTCGCCGAACGGTTGGTCGTCGGCGATCACGTTCACATCCACGTGGCCGTGGGGGGAGACGATCGGCATCCCCGCGACCTCGGCGAAAAGACTGCGGGCCACCGTCCGGGTTGCCGGGTCGGCCGGGAAGAGCCGGTCTGCGTGCGGCTCGAGTCGGGTCATCGCTTCTCCTTCTGCGCGCGCGGTGTTTCCGGGTCGGTCGTGGTCGATCCGAATTCAGATCCAGTGGATTCGGTATCAGGCGCGGAACTGTTGGCCGGCGGATGTGGTGCGGGTCCGGTGGATTCCCGGATTAATAGATGACTGGCGAGTACGACTTTATCGGCGACTGGATTATCGGTGTGATCCCGGGCAAGCTCGCTCAATAGTAGGTCGACGGCTGACCGCCCGGCCTGTTCGATATCGGCGGCCAATGTGGTCAATGGCGGTTGGCAGAAATCAGCGCCGAAAATATCGTCGCAACCGACAATGCTGATCTGCTCGGGAACGCCTATCCCACGGGCCAGAAATCGCCGGCTGGCCCCGATCGCCAACAGGTCGTTGAATGCGATTACGGCGGTGGCATCGGCGACCAGCACCGCATCGGCGGCCGCGGCCCCGCCGGCCACGGTCGGCGCGAACGGCCCGACCTTGGTGATCGTGATGCCCAGCCGCCGCGCGCTGCTTTGCAGCGTGCGCCATTTCGTACGGTTGGACCACGACGTGCTCGGGCCGGACAGGTAGGCGATCCGCCGGTGACCGAGCGAGACCAGGTGCTCGGCGGCCTGCCGCATGCCCTGTTCCTCATTGATCACCACGCACGGGATGTCCTCGCCGATCACCCGGTTCACCACGACCGCCGGGTGTTCGCTGATCAACGAGTGCAGTGCTTCATCGGTGAGCCGGGAGGAGGCCAGTACGAATCCGTCAACGCCGCCGGTGAGCCGCTCCACGTGAGTACGCTCGACCGCCGATGACTCGCCGGTATCGGCCAACACCATTGTGTAGCCGGCTGAGGCGGCCTGTCGCTCGGCGCCTCGGATCAGTCCGAAGAAGAACGGATTAGTGATATCCGGGACCAGAAGGGCCAGTGTCTGGGTCTTTCCGCTCGGTAGCGCCCGCGCGACCGGATTCGGTCGATACCCCAGTCGTTGGGCCACGGCGACGACGTGTTCACGGGTGGTGGCCGAGATTCGTTCCGGTGAGGAGAAGGCGCGCGATACAGTAGACGCCGCTACGCCGGCCTCACGCGCGACGTCGTGGATCGTGATGCGCCGGGCCACCGGGACTCCTCCCTCAGATCTCGTTCATTCTGGCAACTCTGGCAATGATGTGCAACCGATTGCCAAAGCTGCTCCTCATGCATAGAGTTACTGGCTGTGTGCCCAGCACCGGTTCGGGCGCAACCCCGGTGGGTCGGCCACCGGGAAATGACAGGTTGATCCGAGCGCGATCGGCCGAAGGAGTGAGTCGACTGATGTGGACCCTGTCCGGTTTCGCCGACGAGATCTCGCCGGACCTCGAGTTGCAGTGCGAGGTTCTTGACGAGCTGGGCATTCGATTCATCGAGTTCCGCAGTGCCTGGGGTACCAATATTCTCGACCTCGATGACGACCAACTCGACGAAGCCGCGCGCATTCTCGACAATCACGGAATCCAGTTCTCCTCGGTGGGCTCGCCGATTGGAAAGATTGGCATCCACGACGATTTCGACGCCCATCTGGAACGCTTCGGCCGCGCGCTGGAAGTCGCCAAACGCTTCAATGCGCCGTACATCCGGCTGTTCTCGTTCTTCATTCCAGCCGGCGAAGACCCGGCCAGTCACCGCGACGAGGTGCTGCGCCGCATGGGCGCGTTGGTCGATCAGGCCGCCGGTCGCGACGTTGTGCTGCTGCACGAGAACGAAAAAGAAATCTACGGCGACATTCCCTCCCGTTGCCTCGATATCGTCGAGTCGATCGGATCGCCGCAGCTGCGGCTGATCTGGGACGCGGCCAACTATGTCCAGTGTGGAGTGACGCCGTTCACCGACGGTTACGCCAGCTTGCGGCCGTACCTGGAGTACGTGCACGTCAAGGACGCGTTGGCCGGAAGCGGCACCGTGACGCCGGCTGGCGAGGGTGACGGGCAGCTGCGGGAAACCCTCCGGGCGTTGCGGGCCAGCGGATTCGACGGCTTCTTCTCGATGGAACCGCACCTGGCCCACGCCGGGCGGGCCGGCGGATTTTCCGGCTCCGATCTGTTCCGCCAGGCGACTGACGCGTTCACCGGCCTGCTGAAGTCCGAAAACATCGAATATCACTGAGCTGTCGATAACTGAGGGATGCGGTCTGATATGCGCTTTGCTGTAGTCGGTTGCGGCGTGATCGGCGCGCTGCACTCCGAGACGATCAACGGACTGCCCGGCGCTGAGCTCGCGGTCGTCGTCGACGAGGTCGCCGAGCGGGCCACTGCCTATGGCGAACGGTACGGTGCGCCGGCAACCACGGACTACGACGAGGTGTTGCGGCGCCCGGACATCGACACGGTCGCGGTCTGCGTTCCCAGCGGAATTCACGCCGAGCTGGCTGTGGCGGCGTTGCAGGCCGGAAAACACGTCATCATCGAGAAACCGCTGGATGTCACGCCCGAGGCGGTGGACTCGGTCATCGCGGCCAGCGAGAAATCCGATCGGGTCGCGACCGTGATCAGCCAGCACCGGTTCGACCCGGCCAGCCGGGTCGTCGCCGAGGCCGTACGGGACGCGAAATTCGGCCGGATCACCTCTGGTAGCGCCAATATCGCGTGGTGGCGCAGCCAGGGTTATTACGACTCCGGTGACTGGCGGGGCACCTGGAAGCTCGATGGCGGCGGCGCTTTGATGAATCAGGGCGTGCACACAGTGGACCTGTTGGTGTGGTTCCTGGGCCAGCCGGTCGAGGTCTTCGCCTGGACCGACGTATTGGCGCACGATCGGATCGAGGTCGAGGACACCGCGGTGGCGACGATTCGCTTCGAAAGCGGTGCGCTGGGCACGATTCACGGAACCACCGCGGCGTATCCCGGCCTCACCGCGCGGATTCAGGTGCTCGGCGACAAAGGCTCGGCGGTTATCGAGAATGACAAGCTGTCGTATTTCCACGCCGCGGTGGAGGGAAATGACGCACCCGCGTACGGAGCCGGCGCGGGGGACAACCAGGCCGCTGAATTGGTGGCCGAGTCCGGCGATGGAGTGAGCGCGAGCGCCGACCCTACCGCCCTCTCGGACGCACACACCATTCAATACCGCGATTTCCTCGAAGCCGTCGAGCTGGGCCGGCAGCCGCTGGTGACGGTGCGCCAGGCGGCGCGCACGTTCGACGTGATCTGGGCGATCTACGCCTCGGCCCGCTCCGGCAAGCCGGTTGCGATCGCGCCGCGGACCGTCTGATCATGCGCGCGATCGGTGGGCCCGATGGGGCGCTCGACCCGGCCGCGACCGCCACATTTATCGCCGAATCGCTGGCCGGGGCGCCGTTGGACGGGCGCAGCCTGTGTGTGGTGGTGCCTGATGCGACCCGCACCTGCCCGCTGCCCGAATTGCTGTCGGTCCTCCGCGATGCGGTTATCGACCGGGTCAGCCGGCTGACGGTACTGATCGCGTTGGGTACGCACCAGCCGTTGCGCGGCGACGCGCTCACCGAACACGTCGGCAAGGACATCGCCGACGATCCGCGGGTGCGCGTGGTCAACCACGAATGGTGGGAACCATCGGCACTGACCACAGTGGGCACCATCGACGCGTCCCATATCGCCGACGCGTCAGAGGGCCGGCTGAACGAAAGCGTTGCGGTGACGGTGAATCGGAATGCCGTCGAGCATGACGTGTGTCTGGTGCTCGGGCCGGTATTCCCGCACGAGGTCATCGGATTCTCCGGTGGCAACAAGTATTTCTTTCCCGGGATTTCCGGTCACGAGGTCATTGATCTGACCCACTGGCTCGGCGCCCTCATCACCAGTGGCGCCATCATCGGCGTCGGCGGTATTACGCCGGTGCGCAAGATCGTCAATTTGGCCGCGTCGATGGTTCCGGCCGAGCGGCTGTGCCTGGCTTTGGTGATCGCCTCGGGCACGCACGATCCGGCGTATCTGTCGTACGGCACGCCCGAGGAGGCGTGGGCCGGAGCGGCCGAGGTGTCGGCCCAGGTTCACGTGCGATACCTGGATAAGCCGGTACGCCGGGTGCTCTCGTTGATTTCGGAGCGGTACGACGACCTGTGGACCGCGGCCAAGGGTATGTACAAAGTGGACCCGGTTGTCGCCGACGGCGGCGAGGTCGTGCTTTATGCCCCGCACGTCACGGTGGCGAGTGAGACGCACGGCGAATATCTCGCCCGAATCGGATATCACTCGCGAGACTATTTTCTCGCCGATATGCAGAGGTTTGCTGATATTCCGCGCAGTGTCATCGCGCATTCGACCCACGTGCGCGGCGCCGGCACCATGGACTCGGTGCACGGTGAACGCAATCGGATCACGGTGACGTTGGCCACCGGGATCGATGAGGCGACGACCCGGGCGTTGGCGCTGAACTACCGTGATCCGGCCACAATCGACCCGGCCGTCTGGGCCCACGACCCGGAGACGCTCGTTGTGCCCAACGCGGGCGAGGTGCTCTTCCGGCTACGGTGAGGTTCCCGAATCCGGTGTGGTCCTACCGTCGCACCGAGCGGAACAGCCGATCCGGGAGGTGCCGTGCGCATCGACTTTCAGGCCTCGGAGGGCCCGAGCCTTGGTGTCGAGTGGGAGCTTGAGCTCGTCGACACCGAGACCCGTCAGCTCAGCTCCGGCGCCGACGCGGTGTTGGCGTCGATCGCGTCGGCCGAGGGCGAGGGGCACCCCAAGGCCAAGCACGAGCTGCTGCGGTCCTGTGTGGAGGTGATCACCGGCGTCTGCGGGACGGTCGGCGAGGTGCGGGAGGATCTGCGTGCCACGGTGAGCGAAGTGTCGGCCGCGGCCGCCAAGCACTCACTGGGCGTCATGTGTTCGGGCACCCACCCGCTCACCGATTGGTCCAGCCAGCAGATCACCGACGACCAGCGCTACGCCGACCTGGTGAGCCGTAACCAGTGGATCGCCCGGCAGCTGCAGATCTTCGGCGTACATGTCCACGTCGGTGTACGCGGCCCGGAAAAAGCCATCCCGATACTGAACGCACTGCTGGCCTACGTACCGCATTTCCTCTCGCTGTCGGCGTCGAGTCCATTTTGGATCGGCGCGGATACGGGGCTGGCGTCCTATCGCAGCAAGCTGTTCGAAGCATTGCCGACCGCTGGATTGCCGTATCAGCTGTCCGGGTGGGACGAATTCGAACGATACATGGAAATGCAGATTTCGACGCGGGCCATCGAATCAATTCGCGAGGTGTGGTGGGACATCCGTCCACACCCGACATTCGGCACGGTGGAGTTGCGGATCTGCGACGGAATTCCCACCCTCGATGAGGTCTGCGCGATCGCGGCCCTGGCGCAGTGCCTCGTGGACCGGCTGGATTCGGAGCTGGACCGCGGCTACACACTACCGGTGCCGCCAGCCTGGATCGTACGGGAAAACAAATGGCGCGCGGCCCGGTACGGCCTGGACGCCGAGATCGTCGTTGACAGGCATGGCACAGTAATCCCAGTACGTAAGGCGATTAAGGAGTTGGTCGAGGACGTGTCGCCGACTGCGCGCAGGTTGGGTTGCATGGACGAGCTTGCCACCGTCGAACGAATTCTCGAGGTCGGAGCCAGTTATGAGCGGCAGCGGGCGGTGGCGGCGACCAATGGCGGCGATCTGACCGCCGTCGTAGACTCTCTCGTATCAGAGATGCGGGACGGGTTGTTGTGACCGAATGGCTTGACGAGTGGCTTGATGCGCATACGGACGAGTTGATCGGAATACGGCGCGACCTACACGCCCACCCCGAGTTGGGTTTTGCCGAACACCGCACCACCGAATTGCTGATGAATCGGCTGCAACAGGCGGGTCTTCGCCCGACCCGGTTGCCCGGTGGCACCGGACTGATCTGCGATGTCGGACCGGGCACACCGGCGATCGCTATTCGGGCTGATCTGGACGCGCTACCGTTGGCGGACAGCAAATCCGTACCGTACAAATCCACAGTGGATGGTGTGTGCCACGCCTGCGGGCACGATGTTCATACGACCGTTGCGCTCGGGGCCGCGTTAGCCTTGGCGGCCGGTCCGTCGCTGGCCGGCGCGGTCCGGTTCGTGTTCCAGCCGGCAGAGGAGGACATGCCCGGCGGGGCGTTGCAGGTGATGGCGTCCGGGGTGCTGACCGGAATTCGGCAGATCTTCGCATTGCACTGTGATCCGCGGCTGGATGCCGGCCGGGTTGGGCTGCGGGTCGGCCCGATCACCGCCGCCGCGGACCGGCTGGAAATTCAGGTCAGCGGGCCCGGCGGGCATACCTCGCGGCCGCAGCTGACCGTCGATACCGTTTATACGTTGGGCCGGCTGATCACTGACCTGCCTGGTTTGCTGACCCGGGTCGTCGACCCGCGTACCGGTTTATCGTTGGTGTGGGGTGCGGTCAACGCCGGGCTGGCCTACAACGCGATTCCGCAGAACGGGGTGTTGCGTGGGACGGTACGAATCCTGGACAGCGAGGCCTGGCACGATGCGGAGAAATTGATCCGGCGTTTGGTCGCCGAAATCGCCGCGCCGACCGGGGCTTTAGCCGAGGTAAATTACGTGCGCGGCGTCCCGCCGGTGGTCAATGAACTCGGAGCCAGCGAGAACCTCCGTATCGGAATCGTCGAAGGTCTCGGTGAAGCTGGATTATCGGATACGCCGCAAAGCATGGGCGGCGAGGATTTCGGCTGGTATCTCGAAGGCGCGGAAGACCTCGGTGTGCCGGGCATTCCGGGCGCCCTGGCCCGGCTCGGCGTGCACGGCGGTGGTCCACGGCACGATTTGCATCAGGGCAGTTTCGATGTCGATGAACGCGCGATCGGCGTAGGGGTGAACGTTTTCGTGCATACCGCCCTGGCTGCTTTACGCGACTGATTTCCGCTGTTCTTCGGGACTGATTTCCGCTCTCGCTGCTTGCGCGACCAAATTCTCGTTCTGTCCGGAACCGGGGCTTCGTTTTCGCGCCGCACTCGCGATTCGTGCTCGCCCCGGTCTTCGACTTCGCGCCCCCGACCTAGCCCTTTGGATCCTCGCGGTCGACCATGATCGTGAGTGGATTTGATACCGGATTGGGTAGCAAATCTGCTCACGATCAAGGGTTTGGGTTGGGCGGTCGGGGTTTGGTGCGGGTGGGATTTTGTTGGGTCAGCCTGGGAGGGACGCGCGCGGGCTTGATGATCGTGATGTGTTTTGTCGCGTTTTCGTTGACGAAAGGCATCACGATCTTGGTCGGTAGTTCGTCGGTTGCTTGGGCCTTCGGTTTTCCTTGCCGCCCGGACCATGATCGTGAGTGGATTTGATGCCGAATTCTGTATCAAATCTGCTCACGATCAAGGTTTGCGGCTGAGGGCTGGGCCTGGACAGAGCCTTCGGTCGGGGCTGGTTTTGGAACCGGCGCAATGGGGCTGGACATCGATTGAGCCTGGGGCGAGTCGGGATTGCCGCTGGGACTGGATTGAAGCTGAAGTTGGGGCTGGTTTCGGATTGCGGTCGGGCAGAGCCGGGCTGGATTGGAGCTGAAGCTGGGGACGGGGTTGAAGCCGGCGCTGGGTTTCGGGCTGCGGCCTAAGTCTGGTTTCGGGGTGCGGCTGGGTTGGCGCTGGCCTAAGTCTGGTTTCGGAGAGCGGCCTGGGCTGAGCCGGACGGAATTGGAGCGGGGCTGGAATTGGAGCGGGCTGGGGCTGTCCTCTGTGGATATTCAGGCGCCCAGTGAGCGACAGGGCCGCGAGCGTAATTCGGCGACGTAATCATCCGGTGCGCCGGCCCGCTCGGCCGCTTCGGCCAGCATTCCGATCCGGTGCGCCGAGGGCAACCCGCCCTCGTACCCATTGAGCACATACGTCCAGGCCAGTACGTCGCCGCTGATCGCGTGTACCCGCAGTCGGATTTTGCGGTACAGCCCGGTGTCCGCGCTCTCCCAGTGATCGAGCACGCGTTCGTCGTACGGCAGTACGTCGTACAACGCGACGAAAACGCTGGCGGAAGGGTCGCCCTCCACGATCGTCGCCAACGCGCCGTCCCAGCCCAGGTCCTCGCCGCCGAAGGTCAGCCGCCAGCCCATGATCCAGCCGGCGCCCGAGGCTGGGGAATGCGGGCAGCGCTGCAGCATCTGGCCGGGATCCATGTTGGACCCGTAGGCGGCGTAGAGCGACATGGTCGCGAGCCTAGCGACCGAGTGTCCGGCGCATCGACTGACCAGGGACAATGGGCACCGACAGCACCCGAGCGAGAGGACGCCACGCAACGTGACGCACATCGTGATCATCGGTGGCGGTCCGGCCGGGTACGAGGCCGCGCTGGTCGCCGCCCAGCTCAGCGCCGAGGTGACGCTGGTTGAGGACCAGGGGATCGGCGGGGCCTGTGTTCTGTACGACTGCGTTCCCTCGAAGACGTTCATCGCCACCAGCGAGACCATGACCGCGTTCCGCGGGGCTGGTCCGCTCGGTGTTCGGTCCTGCGATCCGGGCGACGTAGTGGTCGACGCCCCGGTCGTGCACGCCCGGGTAAAGGAGTTGGCCCGGGCCCAGTCGGTCGACATCCACGACCGCCTGGTCCGCGAAGGCGTCCGGGTGATCAACGGTCGGGCCAGGTTCAGTCCGGCCCAGTCGAACCGCAGCTCGCATTGCGTCGAGGCCGTCACCGAAGAAGGGTCCGAGTCGCTGCGGGCGGATGTGGTCCTGCTGGCCACCGGGGCGACGCCGCGAATTCTGGCCGGCGCCGAGCCGGACGGGGAACGGGTGCTGACCTGGCGCCAGGTGTACGACCTGCCCCGCCTGCCCGACCATTTGATCGTCATCGGCTCCGGTGTCACCGGGGCCGAGTTCGCCAGTGCGTACACCGAGATGGGCGTTCAGGTCACGCTGGTTTCCAGCCGCGACCAGGTGTTGCCGGGCGAAGACTCCGACGCGGCCGGCCTGCTGGAGCAGGTCTTCGCCGGCCGCGGCATGGAGATCCTGTCGAAGTCGCGCGCGGCGACGGTACGCCGGGTCGACGACGGCGTGGTCGTCACGCTCACCGACGGCACCGAGGTCACCGGCAGCCACGCGCTGATGACGGTCGGCTCGGTGCCGAACACCAGCCGGCTCGGGCTCGAAGACGTCGGCGTGGCGACCGACGACCGTGGTTTCGTAACCGTCGACCGGGTGTCGCGTACGAACGTTCCCGGGATCTACGCCGCCGGCGACTGCACCGGCCTGCTGATGCTGGCCTCGGTGGCGGCGATGCAGGGCCGGATCGCGATGTGGCACGCGCTCGGACAGGCGGTCGAGCCGCTGCGGCTGCGTACGGTCTCGGCCAACGTGTTCACCGATCCGGAGATCGCGACCGTCGGTGTTTCGCAGAAAATGGTCGAGGCCTCCACCGTGCCGGTCCGTACCGTCACGCTGCCGCTGGCCACCAATGCCCGGGCCAAGATGCAGGGCGTGCACGAGGGTTTCGTGAAGATCTTTTCCCGGCCGCCGGCGGGCACGGTGATCGGCGGGGTCGTGGTCGCGCCGTCGGCGTCGGAGCTGATCCTGCCGCTGACATTGGCGGTGCAGAACGGCCTGTCGGTGTCGCAGTTGGCGCATACGTTCACGGTTTATCCGTCGATGACCGGCTCGCTGACCGAAGCCGCCCGCCAGCTCATGGACCGTGGCGACATCGACTGAGTTCTCGTTCGGCCGTACGTCCGAATGCACGGCACGTACGGCCCCCACTCAAGTTGATCATGAAGTTCCCGACATTTTGCTCGGCGTGTCGGCGGCGTGTCGCGCAGGGAACTTCATGATCAACAAGAAGTGGGCGACAGCAAGAGGACAGAGCGACTCAAAAGGGCAGGGCGACTTGAGAAGGCTGGGCGACTCAAGAAAGCTGGGCGACTCAAGAAGGCTGGGCGACTAGCGCCCGGCGGCGCCCGCGGTTGGGATCCGGGCTGGGTTAGTCACGGTACTGATCTGCCGGCGGCAGATTGTGCTGCCGTAAGCGTCGGTCCCGTAGCTCATCGCCGTACGCGGCCCCGACGAACAACGCGCCCAGCACGATCAACGCCGCCGTCATGACCCGGATATTCAGCGGACCAGGCAGAAAGAACACCGCGATCGTCGGCACCGCGATCTGGACGCACACCCGCAACAGCCCGCGCAGCCGCCAATCGGCGTCGACCAGGTCGTGACGCACCCATTCGTGCAACTCGACCGGTAGTCGCCCACCGAACGCGTATCGCAGCCACTGCAGCGGATTGGGTCGGGTCGTCATCTCTCTGATCCGGTCGTGTCGAGAGATCCATACGGTACGCCGGCCCGGTCCGGATCCGCGCCAACCATTCCCGACGAATCGGCATCAGACCGTTGCGTACCCCCCAATCTGGAAAGGAACACCGAGCATGTCGAAATTCGTCAGCCTCCTGCTCGCCGGCGCCATCGCTACCGGCGGCGCCGCCGCCACCACGATGACGGCTAGCCCGGCCTCGGCCTGCAGCGCGGCGGGGCACAGCCCGGCGTTGACCCGGTTCGTCGACAGCCTGCCCACGCTGCGCCCGGGCTCGTCCGGCGCGGCCGTCCTCGGCCTGCAGATGTACCTGCGCCAGGAAGGTCTCACGTACCTCGAAGGCACCGGCAATTACGGCACCTTGACCACCAAGGCGGTCAAGCATTTCCAGGCCAAAAACAATCTGCCGGTCACCGGCGAAGTCACCCGCGAGGTATGGCAGAAAATCAACAACAACACATTCCACGTTCCGGTCCCGAATTACCCCAATCCACAGCTCAATCCGGGTGAAATGATTTACGGGAGTGACCGCGAATTCGCCGTGGGAAATATGGCCGAACGGCTCGTTCCGCTGCCTTGGTTCCACAACAACGATTCGGATTCGCTTGTCTACGACGGCGACCTGCTCTCGAGCGTGCAGCTGTTCCAGCGGCGGGTCGGCCTGCAGGGAACGGGGATCTGGGGCGTCCAGACCACCAAGGCGATGAATACGGTGATTTCTATCGCCGGCGACTGGAGCTGCTAACCGTACTTGAAAAACTAGTCGGCAATTTCGCAGATCAATGCGCCGCTGGTGACGACCCCACCCACGGTCGCGGACAGGGATTTGATCGTCCCGGCTTTGTGCGCGAGCAGCGGCTGTTCCATTTTCATCGCTTCGAGTACGACGACCAGATCGCCCTCGGCTACGACATCGCCCTCGGCCACGGCCAGCTTCACGATCGTGCCCTGCATCGGGCTGGTCAGGGCGGCCCCGCCGATGGCCGGTCCACCCCTCCCGGCCGCACTGCGTTTCGGACGGCCCGGCCCCGCGGCTTTGCGGGATCCGACCGCAAGGTCGGCCGGCAACGTCACCTCCAACCGCTTGCCGCCGACCTCGACCACGACGGTTTCCCGCTGAGCCGGCTCGACCGAGGCGTCCGGGCCACCGGCAAAGGCCGGGATCTGGTTGTCGAACTCGGTCTCGATCCACCGGGTGTGCACGTGGAACGGCTCGGTCGTGAACGCCTCGTCCCGGATCACCGCGCGGTGGAACGGCAACGCGGTCGCCATGCCCTCGACGACCATCTCGTCCAGCACCCGGCGGGCCCGGGCCAACGCCTCACCGCGCGACGAGCCGACCACGATCACCTTGGCCAGCAGGGAATCGAACGCACCGCCGATCACGGCGCCGGATTCGATTCCGGAGTCGACCCGTACGCCCGGCCCGCTCGGCTCGACGTACCGGGTCACTACGCCCGGCGCCGGCAAGAAGTTACGGCCCGGGTCCTCGCCGTTGATCCGGAACTCGAATGCGTGCCCGCGCGGCGTCGGGTCAGCGGTGATGCGCAGCTTCTCGCCGGCCGCGATCCGGAACTGTTCCCGGACCAGATCCAGCCCGGTCGTCTCCTCACTCACCGGATGCTCGACCTGCAACCGGGTGTTGACCTCCAGGAAGCTGATCACGCCGTCCACACCGACCAGGAACTCCACCGTGCCGGCGCCGACGTACCCGGCCTCGCGGCAGATCGCCCGCGCCGCCTCGTGGATCGTGCCGCGCTGGGCCTCGGACAGAAACGGGGCCGGGGCCTCCTCGACCAGCTTCTGGTGCCGGCGCTGCAGCGAACAGTCCCGCGTACCAACGATGATCACGGTGCCGTGCATGTCGGCCAGCACCTGCGCCTCGACGTGCCGCGGCCGGTCCAGATACCGCTCGACGAAGCACTCACCGCGCCCGAACGAGGCCTGCGCCTCCCGTACCGCCGAGTCGAACAGCTCCGGGATCTCCTCGAACGTACGGGCCACCTTCAGCCCGCGACCGCCACCGCCGAAGGCGGCCTTGATCGCGATCGGCAGCCCATGCTCACGGGCGAACGCCAGCACCTCGTCGGCGTCCGCGACCGGACCGTCGGTGCCCGGTACGAGCGGTGCGCCGGCCATGGTGGCGATGTGGCGAGCCCGTACTTTGTCGCCCAACGCGACGATCGCCTCCGGCGAAGGGCCGACCCAGATCAGGCCGGCAGCCAGGACCGCCCGGGCGAAGTCAGCGTTCTCGGACAGAAAGCCGTAGCCGGGGTGCACGGTGTCGGCGCCGGCGGCCCGGGCTGCCTCGATGATCTTCTCGATGTTCAGGTACGAGTCGCCCGGCGTGGTGCCGCCCAGGGCGTACGCCTCATCGGCCATCCGTACGTGCAGTGCGTCCCGATCCGGATCGGCGTAGACCGCGACGCTGGTCAGGCCCGCGTCCCGGCAGGCACGGGCGACCCGCACCGCAATCTCACCCCGATTGGCGATCAGGACCTTGCGCATACGGCTCCTCTCAGCAGGATTGTGCATGCCCAACGAGGCAGTCTAGGCCGCAGTCCTGGTCGGTCCGTGTTACCTCCACTACCGCCACCACGGCTCCGACCGCCGGCCCGCGATCTCGACCGCCGGGTACGTGAGTTCGTCCAGGTGGTCACTCAGATGTCGCAGGTGTTCCCCCACCCACAGCGTGCACGACAGGTGCTCGGCCGGCACGCCGTCACCCTCGACCGGACCGGCGAGCTGCGGCGGTGTGAGCTCGTGCGGGGCCTGCTGATCGGCGTGTCCAACCTGGGCCGCGAGCTGGCCGTACCAGTCCTGGAGCGCTTTGGCCCGCGCCACCAGATCGGTGCGGGCCGGGTCGGCATCGACGCTGGGATTCGGCAGCCCGGCTAGCGAAAACGCGGTCAGCCGTAGTCGCATGGTGCCGCTGACCAGCCGCCACAGGTCCTGTTTCGGGACCCGCTTGGTGCCCTGCTCGGCCAGGAACCCGCGTAACGCATCGTCCAGCCGCACCGCCGCGGCCACCGCCGGAACCGCGTCGACCGGTTCATGCCGTTCGCCCAGCGCCCAATCAACCGCCCGGACCAGATACGCGCTGCCGGACCGGAAGGCATCGGCCAGATCGTCGCCCACGATCGACGTAGCGCCGCGCGGCCAGAACACGATCCCGACCAGCAGGCTCACCGCGCACCCGAGCGCCACGTCCTCGATGCGCAGCACACCGATCTTCCAGCCGGCCGGCGCGAGCAGATTGAACAGCACCGAGATGACCACGGTGAACGCTGCCTGACCGACGGCGAACGGCGCCACCCCGGGTGTGTACGCCGCGATCGCCACCGCGATGGGCAAGGCGATCCACAGCGCCCCGCTGCTGGTGCCGATGGCCAGGATCAGCACCGCGCCGATGACGAACCCGGCCGCGGTGCCGAGCAACGCCCGCAGCGCCGTGGCCCCAGTCGCGATCGCGTTCGTCCGCAGCACGGACAGCGTCCCGAGCACCACCCAGAAGCCGTGCTGCACGTTGCTGAGGTCGGCCACCGCGACCGCCGCGGCCAACGCGATCGCGCCCCGCATGCTGTTACGGAACCAGACCGACCGCACGCTGGCGTGCCGGCGGGTGATCTGGCCGGCCCCGACCAGGCCAGCGAATCGGCTGTCGGTCTCGGCGCCGACATTCGGCGCGCCGATCCACTGCCGGCGCCGTTCGGCCACCACGGCCGGATCGGCCTGCCGGCCCACGATCAGGGTGTCCGCGGCCGCGGTACGGACCGCCATCGCGACCGTGCGGGCGTGGTACGAGAGGTGCACCGCGTCCCGGTAGCCATCGTCGTCCCGGTAGCCATTGTCAGGGTGCAACTCGGTCAGGTGCGCGACGCTGTCGGCCAGGCACTGCTCGAGCGCCCTCAGATCCGGGGCCACCACCTGGCCGCGCAGCAACGACGCGATGTCGGACAGCACATCGGTGGTGACCGCGAGCAGGTTGCGTTCGACTTCGGGCGCGTCCCGCAGGTCGGTGTACGCGCGCAGGCTGTCGCAGACCACGGCCGTACACCATTCGAGCAGCCAGACCAGGTTGGCCAGCGCCCGATCTCGGGTCGCCAGGCCGGTCGGCCGGTACGGGGTCGCGATGAACGTGTCCATCAGCCGGTGCTTGGCCGCGATCGTGGCGTCCCGGTCCTGGTCCAGGCAATTGCCGTCCAGGGCGGCGGCGAGTTGGTGGGCGAGCGCCTCAGCGCTGTCGGCGGCGGCCGCGCGTAACCGGTCCGCCGGCGGCCGGGCCGACAACAGCAGGACCGCGGCCGTACCGACGACCGAGGCCAGCCACCACCCGGCCAACCGGTCCGGCACGGTGTCGATCCCGCCGGCCGATGCGGCCGGCAGGACGTACGCCAGCAGCGCCGCGGTACCGCCGACCGCGGCGTTGGGCCCGGCGACACCGGCGAACAACACCGCGAATGCCAGCGGCACCGTCACCAACGCGGCAACGGCGGTCGAGAAGCTGACCGCCGTACCGATCGTCAACAGCACGCTGCCGACCACAGCCAACGCGGTGTGCGCGATCAGCTTGTCCCGGCGGCTGCCGTTGAACGCGGCGAACAGCAATGTGCCGAAGCCGCCGAACGCGGCGAACGTAGCCATCTGCAGGTTGCCGATGACCTCGTAGCAGATCGCAAAGCAGCCAGGAACGACGAGAGTCGCCCGCAGCGCGCGTAACGCCGCGGCACCCGACCAGACCGGCAGCCACACCGGCCGCGGGCGAGCCGGCGTGGGTTGTGCGGCGCTGCTGGACGCAGTGGCCAGACCCGCCCCCGAGGTGGTCGCCATCCACAGGAGTCTAGAAGCTGAACGCCCCTACGCTAGGGACCAGAGATACGCCGGGGAGACGTCCAGCTGGGCGAGCATCTGGCGTAGCAGCGGGAGCGATACCCCGAGCACGTTGCCCGGGTCGCCGTCGACGCCCTCGACGAACCAGCCGCCCAGCCCCTCCAGGGTGAACGCCCCGGCCACCTGCATCGGCTCGCCCGAATCGACGTACGCGGCCAGCTCCTTCTCGCTCGGGCGACCAAAGTGGACAGTCGTGGAGCCGACCTCGGTGAGCCGCTTGCGTACGTACCCCTCATGTACGTCGAGCAGGCAGTGACCGGTGCGCAGGATCCCGGACCTCCCGGCCATCGCCTCCCAGAGGGCGCGCGCGTCGCGGGCATTGGCCGGCTTGCCGTACCCGACCCCCTCGAACTCCAGTATCGAATCGCAACCGAGCACCAGCGCCTCGTGCACCCGGCCGGCGACCGCGTTGGCCTTGGCGTTGGCCAGCGCCTTGGTCAGCTCGATCGCGTTGGGCGCCGAGATCTTCGACTCGTCGACGCCACTGACCAGTACGTCGGGGCGTAGGCCGGAGGACTCCAGCAGCCGGCGGCGGGCCGGTGAGGCGGAGGCGAGTACGAACCTGCGTGTCATCGGTCGTCCGTTCGAGGTCGGCGCGGTCAACTTCGTCACCGTCACCGATCTGGCTTCGGTGCTGCGCCCCACAGTCTGCCTGGGCAAACTCGTCGTCGACATTTACCCTCTCCCCGTCCTCTCGATAGTCCGGCCGGCCGGCAGCGCACCACCGAACCGGACCGCGGTCGGCCCGCTGACTCCTGGTCGGACGACGAACAGCCGCCCGGCGTCGGGATGGTCCTGCTCATCAATGCGACCGGTGGTGATCACCAACAGGTCGCGGTTATGCCCGGCGAAGGCGCAGCTGGAGGTACGCCGCACCGGTACCCGTACGGTTTGCAGCAGCCGGCCGGTGCGGTCGTAGCGCCGGATCGCGCCGCGGTCCCACCAGACGCTCCAGACCGTGTCCTCGTCGTCCACGCACATCCCGTCCGGGACGTAGCCGTCGGAGCCGTCGCTGAGGACACGTCTGCTCGTCGGGGTGCCGGAGGCGGGGTCGAAGTCGAATACCGAAAACGTCTCGATGCCCGAGTCGTTGAAGAACATCGTTCGCTGGTCGGCGGTCCAGCCGAGGCCGTTCGATACGCCAATGCCGTCGAGCACCGCGTGCACCGAGCCGTCCAGGTCGACCCGGAACAGCGTGCCGCGTCGCTGTGACTCGTCGTAGCTCATCGAGCCGCCCCACCAACGGCCGGTCGGGTCGCATTTAGCGTCGTTCATCCGCATCACGCCGGCCTGGCCGGGTTCGAGCTGGACGAGTTCGGTGATCGTGCCGCTCCGGTCGAGGTGGTGCAGCCCGATTCCCATCGACAGCAGCCAGCCGCCGGTCGGTTCGGCCACCGGGATCGCCGCTCCGATGTCGTCCGGTACTGCGGTGCTGGTCACCGGGCCGAGCTGGCCGTCCTCGTCCAGCGGCGCGGTGTGCAGCCGGTGACCCAGAATGTCGACCCACGCCAACGTTCCGCTGCCCTGATCCCACACCGGACCCTCACCGAGGGTGCACACCGGGCCGCCCAACACATGTGCGGTCAGCTCGGGTACGGCGCCTTCTGTCACGATTCATCCTCCCGTAGCTGATCGTCATGTGAGCGGTCAGCCGTTACGGATCATCGCCAGGTAGCAGGGAATTCGTTCGAACAGAACGTCCTATGGCAGCCGGTCGCGTGCCCGCCTCAGTGGGGATGTCTGATCCGGCTGAGTACGGGCGTTTATGTACGCCACGTGACTACGTCTTGCCTCGCTGTATCAATGTGCCACCGCTCGGGCACTCATGGGGGCGGTTGCGCGATTTTGGGTTCGCGTTCAGACCCGGCTGGGCGAATCGTCGGAAATACGTTCTATATCAGCTGATCGGGCCCGTGCCTTGCGAGTGGCGACTCGCTCGCCGGTTGACTTGTTGATCATGAAGTTCCCGACAAAATCCTCGGCGTGTCGTCGGCGTGTCATGCAGGGAACTTCATGATCAACACTGTGGACGAGGGTGGGGCGGTCCGGTCAGTCAGCGAGCCGGCCGCTTGCTCATCGGACCGCTGCCAGCCCGCTTGTCGGACGGCTGCCAGTTGGCTATCGGGCCGCTTCGAGCTTCTCCAGCAGGGTCTTCACCCGGGTCGCCGTCTCGGCCGCCGAACCCTTCGACAGTGCGCTGCCCAGCCCGACCGCGACGGCGCCGGCCGCGATCCAGTCGGGTGCCGCATCCAGCGATACCCCGCCCGTCGGTACGAACGGCACCTGCGGCAGCGGCGCGATCAGGTCCTTCAGTACGGCGGGGCTGGCCGCCGAGGCCGGGTAGAGCTTGACCGCGTCGGCGCCCGCGCCCATGGCCGCGACGATCTCGGTCGGCGTCTGCGCGCCCGGCACGACCGCAGCCCCGTACCGGTGCCCGGTCGCGACCATTTCCGCATCGAGCGACGGGGCGACCAGGAACCTCGCGCCGGCGAGTGTGGCCAGCCTGGCCGTGGCCGCGTCCAGGACCGTGCCGGCGCCGACCACGACATCGGGGCCGGCCAGGTCGGTGATGACGTCCAGGGCGCCCGGTGTGGTCATCGAAATCTCGACCGCGCGCAGCCCCGCATCCAGCAAGCGCCGGCCGGTTTCCCTTGCTACAGCGGCGTTGTCGGCTCGTACGATGCCTATCACGCGTTGTCGCGCGATCGTTTCCATTACCTGCCAGCGGTACACGGCGCCTCCTGCGTTCAGCGTTTCACGTCGCCGGCCGGATCGGCGGCATGATCGCGGGGTAGCCCTTCGATATCGCCGACCACCTGCACCACCTGGGCCGAGAGCGCGGCCCCGCGACGTAGGCATTCCGGTACGTCCAGGCCGGCCAACTGTCCACTGAGGAATCCGGCCGCGAAACCGTCGCCGGCCCCGACCGGATCGAGTACGCGAACGGTGGTCGCATCCTGGCGCCAGGTCGTTTTCCCGTCGGTGGCCCAGGATCCGGCGGCGCCATTTTTAATGACGACCAGCGACGCGCCCAGGTCCAGAAACCCTGTGGCGTCGGCGGTTCCGGTCAACAGCTCGGCCTCGTCGGCGCCGGCCAGTACGATATCGGCGGCGGCTGCCAGTGGCCTTAGTACGGCCCGGGCCCGGTCCGGATCGGCCAGCCGGCGGCGAATATTAGGGTCGAAACTAATTCGCACGCCGGCTGATTTGGCTGCGGCGACGGCTTTTTCGGTGGCCGCTCGCGCCGGTTCGGAGAGTACGGGCGTGATCCCGGTCAGGTGCAGCATTCGGGCCGCGCTGATGTAGTCGGTGTCCACGTCGGACGGAGCCAGCCGGCTGCCGGCCGACCCGGAGCGGAAGTACAGGACGTCGACCGGGCGTTCGGCGTGCGCGTCGCGGACCAACAGGCCGGTGGGCGCGTCGGGGTCGACCACGACTCGCGAGGTGTCCACACCCTCGCCGCGCAGTGATCGCAACACGACGTGCCCGAACGCGTCGGCGCCGACCCGGCCGAACCAGCCGACCCGATGCCCGAGCCGGGCCAGGCCAGTCGCTACGTTGGACTCGGTGCCTGCAACGGTCCGACGGAATTCGGTAGCCTCGGTCAGCGGGACACCCGGCTCGGCCAATAGCAGCACCATCGCTTCGCCGAATGTGACGACCTCGCAGTCGGTACCGGCGGGCTCGCTCACGGTGTGTCCTCACCTGTAGTTGAAAATCTGGCCAACTGGCCATGTTCGTACCGTATCGACGGGCATTATGCGGCTGTCGTGAGCCGAGTCACCGCATAAGGCGTGGCCGGCTCCGGCGCGCGCAGACAACCCTGGGAGACTGAACCACGTTATGTCGCTGCTACGTAGGACGTTGTGATGACCGGACCGAGGATGCCCCGCGCTAAAGCCATGCGCGCTGAGATGAAGCGCAGGGAAGCTCGCCGCAAACAGTTCATGATCAGCGGGGCCGTGATCGGTGTTGTGATCATCGTCGTCGTCGTGCTGGTTGTGGTGAAGGTGGCCGGCGGTGGCAACGGTAAGAGCGCCGCCGCGACCGCGGCCAGCTCGAGCGTCGTCAGCCAGATCACGACCGTGCCGGCGAGCACCTTGGAGAAGGCCGGGGATGGCGGGACCACCAAGCCGAACAAGGTCACCGGCCAACCGCCGCTGACCGCGAACGGGAAGCCGGAGCTGTTCTACTTCGGCGCCGAGTGGTGCCCGTTCTGTGCCGCCCAGCGGTGGCCGATGGCGGTCGCGCTATCCCGGTTCGGCACGTTGAGCAACCTGAGCCAGACACATTCGGCCAAAAACGACGGCGATATTCCGACGTTGTCATTCCACGGCTCTACGTACACCAGCAAATACCTGACATTCACCCCGATCGAGAGCCAGGACGTCAACCACAACACTCTCGACACTCCGACCGCCGAGCAGCAGAAGCTGGTCAATACGCTCGATACACCACAGTTCGTCGGTGGGGACAGCGCCGGGTCGATTCCGTTCATCACGTACGGAAATCAATTTGCCAGCAGCGGTTCCTCGTTCAACCCGAGTGTCCTCAGCGGTAAGAGTCACGACGAGATCGCCAAGGACATTCACAACGGCAGCGGCGATATCGGCAAAAACGTAAACGGCGCGGCCAACGTGATTACCGCGACGATTTGTCAAATGACGAAGAACCAGCCCAGCAACGTCTGTACGGCGCCGGCGGTCCAGAAGATCGAGAGCTCGCTCGGTGCGGGCTGAGCGCACAGCGGCGGCGGATGCGCGGGCGGCCTCGGAACACCGGGCCGCTCCGCGTTGGGCCATGCCGATCACATTGTTGCTGTCGCTGATCGGCCTCGGGGTTTCGATTTATCTGACGATCGAGCATTACAACGGCAACAGCGGATTGGCCTGTCCGGAAAGCTCGACGGTCAACTGCGCCAAGGTCACCACCAGCCCGGAATCGGTAATCGCCGGAATTCCGGTCGCGGTATTGGGCCTGCCATTCTTCGTGGCGATGGTGGCCGCCAACCTGCCGCAGAGCTGGCGTTTGGACGTTCCCTGGTTGCGGTTGGCCCGGGTGGTCGCGACCTGCGTCGGCATGGTTTTCGTGCTGTATCTGGTGTACGTCGAGCTGTTCAAGGTCAGCGCGATCTGCCTGTGGTGCACCAGCGTGCACATCATCACGTTCCTGCTGTTGGTTACGATCCTGCTGGCCGAGGCATTCCGGGAAACCTGACACTTATCGTGGAAGCCTCCCCGTCGATCGAGACGCTTGCGGCCGAGCTTGTTGGTCGGAAGCTCACGATTGCGGGCGACGTGGAAGGACTGTTGACGACCGCTGCCGCTCGCGATGATCCGCTTGGCGTTGTGAGCGTCGGCCTCGAAGTCAATCGGGCTGGCCGGAAAGAGCGATGGAGTCTTGAGATCCGGCTTACGCCGGAGGACCTCGAGATTCTGGCGCAAGGAGCGCTCGATGCTTACCAGCAGGTGGTTCTGGCCAATATTGCCGAATGGTGGCATACGGGCTCGACGTTGGTCGTGACGCAGGCTGTCAAAGACCCTGGTTGATGCGGCGTTAGCGGGGGAGGGCGGAGCGGGTCCAGGCGTCCGGCCCGGGTTGCAATGGCTGGCGTAACCGGTTCGCCGGATCGGCCCAGCGCGAAGGCTTCGAGGCCGGCTGCTCCGATTCTCCGGCCGTGGCGAGTACGGCGACGATCGCGGCGATTTCCTCGGCCGTCGGGTTGCCCCGCACCACGCGCAGCAGCGGGCTCTCAGGGCTCATAGCGGAATGTTGCCGTGCTTCTTCGGTGGCAGCGTTTCCCGTTTGCTACGCAGCATGCGCAATGCCCGCACGACGTATTTGCGGGTGTGGCTCGGCGGGATGACCGAGTCGACGTAGCCGCGTTCGGCCGCCACATAAGGGTTCAGCAGCGTGTCCTCGTACTCCGTGATGCGCTGTTGCCGGGTCGCGTCGGGATCATCAGCCGCGGCCAACTCGCGTCGGTACAGGATATTTACCGCGCCCTGGGCGCCCATCACCGCGATCTGCGCGGTCGGCCAGGCGATGTTGATATCGGCGCGCAGATGCTTGGAGCCCATCACGTCGTACGCGCCGCCGTAAGCCTTCCGGGTGATCACGGTGACCTTCGGCACGGTCGCCTCGGCGTAGGCGTAGATCAGCTTGGCGCCGCGCCGGATAATGCCGTCCCATTCCTGGTCGGTGCCCGGCAGAAATCCGGGAACGTCCACAAAGGTCAGTACCGGAATGTTGAACGCATCGCAGGTCCGTACGAATCGGGCCGCCTTCTCCGATGCGTCGATGTCCAGTGTGCCGGCCAATTGCGTTGGCTGGTTGGCCACGACGCCGATGCTGCGACCCTCGATACGGCCGAAGCCGCAGATGATGTTCGGCGCGAAAAGCGCCTGTACCTCGCAGAATTCGCCGTCGTCGAGGACGTGCTCGACGACGGTGTGCATGTCGTACGGCTGATTCGGCGAATCCGGAATTACGGTGTCCAGGAACGGCTGGTCCTCGGTCGCCTCCGGTTCGTTGTCGAATGCCGGCGGTTCGTCGAGGTTGTTGCTCGGCAGATACGACAACAGCGCTTTCACGTAATCGATCGCATCGTCCTCGTCGGTGGCCAGATAATGCGACACACCGGATTTCGTATTGTGGGTCCGGGCGCCACCCAATTCCTCGAACCCGACGTCCTCGCCGGTCACCGTCTTCACCACGTCCGGCCCGGTGATGAACATGTACGACTTTTCATCGACCATGATCGTGAAATCGGTGAGCGCGGGCGAATACACGTGCCCGCCGGTCGCGGCGCCCATGATCAACGAAATCTGCGGGATCACGCCCGAAGCGATCGTGTTGCGGTAAAAAATCTCGCCGTACAAGCCGAGCGAGACAACGCCCTCCTGAATCCGCGCGCCGCCGCCTTCATTGATGGCGATGATCGGGCAGCCGATTTTGAGCGCCAGGTCGAGCACCTTGACGATCTTCTCGCCGTACACCTCGCCCAGCGAGCCGCCGAAAACAGTGAAATCCTGCGCGAAAACGCATACTTTGCGCCCGTCGACAGTGCCGTAGCCGGCGATCACGCCATCCCCGTACGGCCGGTTTTTCTCCAAGCCAAAGTTCGTGGAACGGTGCCGGGCCAGCTCGTCCAGTTCGATGAACGAGTCCGGGTCGAGCAGCGCTTCGATACGTTCCCGAGCCGTTTTCTTGCCGCGGGCATGCTGCTTTTCGACCGCCCGGGCGGAGCCGGCGTGGATCGCCTCGTCGCCCCGTCGCTGCAGGTCGGCGAGTTTGCCGGCGGTGGTGTGGATGTCCGGCTCTTCGTTCGGCGTTGAGGGCTCCGCGGTACTCACGGCGCCCAGCCTACGTGCCTGCATGTGAGACTGGGCTCGTGTCGCATCCCTATGGTCAGCTCGACCGACCGCCGCTGTCGCAACGCGCGCTGACCGCCGCGCTGATCCGGCCCGGTGCACTGTGGACATCGATCACGGTCGTGGCCGAGACCGGTTCAACGAACGCCGATCTGCTGGCCGCGGCCGCGGACGGTGCGGCCGGCGGCGCGGTGCTGGTGGCCGAGGCGCAGACCGCCGGGCGGGGGCGGCTTGAGCGCGGTTGGGAATCGCCGCCACAGGCGGGGTTACTGTTCTCGATGCTGCTGCGGCCGGATTCGGTGCCGCGGCCGCAGTGGAGTTGGCTGCCGATGCTGGTCGGGGTCGCGCTGGCCGAGGCGGTGCAGGAGTACGCCGGGGCCGAGGCCCAGCTCAAATGGCCGAATGACCTGCTGCTCGGTCAGGCGAAGGCGGCCGGGATCCTGGCCCAGGCGTCGGCCGACGCGGTAGTCGTCGGGGTCGGGCTGAACGTGTTGACCCGGCTGGCCGAGTTGCCGCCGGGCGCGACCTCACTGGCCGCCGTCGGGGCCGCCCGTACCGACCGCGACCCGATGCTGCGGGCCATATTGCGCAGCGTCGAGAAGCACTACCGCGGTTGGGAGGAGGCCGGCGGCGATGCGTTGGCCAGCGGTTTGCGGGCGGCCTACCGGAAGTACTGCGACACTCTCGGCCGGGCGATCGTGGTCACGCTGCCGCAGGGCGAGCCGGTCCGGGGCGTGGCCAGCGATATCGACGCGACCGGGCGGCTGGTGGTGGACGACGGGTCGCAGCAGCGGGCGTTCGCGGTCGGGGACGTGACCCACGTACGCCCGAATCCCTAGCCGTTCAGGCTTGCTACGACGTCGGGCAGTCGGCCGAGCGTGTGCGCCCGACTCGGCGAGCAGGTCGATACGATCGCGGCTGAACTCACCGGTCCGGACAAAGAATTACGCGCGGCGCTGGTTATTGTGACAATGCTCGGCGTAACGATTGGCCGGCAGCTTGTGGAAATCGATGCCCTGCTCGAAGCAGATTCGGACAGGATTGTCGAGCTGCTGCGCCCGTGTTTTCAAGCGTTGATCGACGGCAATTGATCGGCCGTGAATCAAACGTGCCGCACAGCCCCGCGCGGTTTGCAGGTTTCGCGCCCCTAATTCTGCGGCGTTCTGAAGGGCGGCTCTGCTGACCGCGTCCCATTGCTGGTTCATGATCGTGATGCGTTACGTCAAGATTCTGCGTACGAAAGCCATCATGATCATGCTTTCGGGCGCGCTGGGTCTAGCCAGCGTTCATGATCGTGAGTGATTTGGTACGGATTTCGGTATCACATCCACTCACGATCATGAAAAAGTCGGCAGCGGGTGCCCACAGGCTGGCCCTGCTAACCGCGTTCCAATCGGCGGCTCTCGCGCGGGCGGTCGGTTCGCCTGGACCTGTGTCTCTGCTCCAAGGGGTCGAGCAGAGACGTGGGCTGCGTCGGAGTACGGGTTGGGGTTCCTGGCTCTGCTCCAAGGGGTGGAGCAGAGACACAGGTCGGAGTGTGGGCTGCGTCGGGGTACGGGTTGGGGTTTCTGGCTCTGCTCCAAGGGGTGGAGCAGAGCCGCACGCGGCGTAGGCAGTGTGCCGAAAGCGCCGGGTCGGGGTCGGGACAGCGCGCGGGACACAGGGCTCACCGACCGCTCACCGGCCGACCGCGTACCCCTGCATTCCGCGCGGATTGGCCGCCGCCCGTAGGAAACCGTCTGCCGAACGCGACACGCCCGAGAGCCGCCCCAGCGACCACGGATCGGCCACCACGACATCGTGCCCACGCCGGCGCAATTCCTCGAGAGTCTCGAAAGGTAGCCGACTTTCCACGACCAACTGCCGCGGTTTCGACTCGCGTGGCCAGAACGAGGACGGGAAGTGTGCACTGTGGAATGCCGGGGCGTCGATCGCTTCCTGCAAATTCTGTCCACAATGGACGTGCCGCAAAAACAGCTGCAGCGACCACTGGTCCTGCTGATCCCCACCCGGCGTACCAAAAGCCATATACGGCGCGCCATCGCGAAATGCCAGCGACGGGCTGAGCGTGGTCCGTGGCCGTTTCCCCGGCGCCAGCGAGGCTGGCAACCCCTCCTGCAGCCAGAACATCTGCGCCCGCGAGCCGAGCGGAAACCCGAGCTCGGGAATTATTGGATTGCTCTGCAGCCAGCCGCCGCTGGGCGTGGCCGAAACGAAATTGCCCCACCGGTCGACTACGTCGACATGACACGTATCACCGCGGGTCTGACCCATGCGATCCACGGTCGGTTCGCCCGCTCCAGCACCAGTGTCCACACCAGACACTGAGACCAAAGATGGCAGCACGGGCGCGAAACCATCCGGAGAACCGGGCCGCAATCCGCCGTCCGCAAATGACCCAACCAACGACCGCCGGGCCGCGTTGTATGACGCCGACAGCAGCGCCTTCATTGGTACGTCGACGAATTCCGGGTCGCCGTAATACGCCTCGCGGTCGGCGTACGCGAGCTTCGAACATTCCACAATGGTGTGTATGAAATCCGGCCCGTCCGGGTCGAGCCGGTCAAGGTCGAACCCGGCCAGCAACGCCAACTGCTGCGCGAATACCGGCCCCTGGCCCCACGGCCCGGTCTTGAACACGCGGTACGAACCGTAGTCATACGACAGCGGTTCCTCGACCGTAGCGTGCCAGCCGGCCAAATCGTCCGCCGTCATCAGTCCACTGTGGTCACGGCCGGACACGTCCCGGAACGGCAGCCGGGCGAACCGGTCGATCGCCTCGGCCACAAAACCCCGATAGAAAACGTCCCGGGCGGCGGAGATCCCGGGAGCGTCGGCCAACCGCTGGTACGTATCGGCCAGCACCGGGTTGCTCAACCGTGACCCGGCCGCCGGAACCTGCCCGCCGGGCAGGTACACCGCAGCCGACGTCGGCCAATGCGAGGCAAATAGATCGGCGACCGTACCGATGGTGCGCACGATCGAGGGCAGCGCCGGGAAACCGCGCCGCGCGTACGAGATCGCCGGCTCCAGTACGTCCGACAGCGGTAGCGTGCCGTACCGCTCCAACAGCGTCAGCCAGCCGTCCACCGCACCGGGTACGCACGCCGCGAGTTGACCGGTGCCGGGCACCAGGTCCAGTCCGAGCTCGCGGTAGTGCGCGATCGTCGCGGCCCGCGGCGCCGGCCCCTGCGCGGCGACGGTCGCGGTCTGCCCGGTCCGCGCATCGTGCAGCAGGATCGGCAGGTCGCCGCCCGGGCCGTTCAGGTGCGGCTCGACGACCTGCAGTACGAAGCCGGCGGCGACGGCCGCGTCGAAGGCGTTGCCCCCGCGTTCCAGCATTGCCATGCCACTCTGCGAGGCCAGCCAATGGGTGGACGCGACCATGCCGAAGTTCCCGGTCAGTTCTGGCCTCGTAGTGAACACTGGTGCACTCCCGACATGTCGCGTCGATTTGTATGATTCGCCCGCGACTATTCTGTCCCGGACCGCCGCGCGCGGGGAGTGCTGCCGGTCACGCCCGCCGACTCACCGAGGAGAACCAGTGGCATACCCCGACAAGCTGCTCGTCGACGACGAGCGGGTCGCCAAGCATCTGCATCCACACTGGATCACCCTCGTGGTGCCGGTGCTGATCTTTCTGGTCGACATAGGACTCGCCACGTTCCTGGCGACCGTGGTGCCCGACGGCTCGGCCAAGAACCCGCTGCGGATCGCGATCGTCGTGGTCGCGCTGGTCGTGCTGATCTGGTTCGTACTGGCCCCGCTGATCCGGTGGCGGTGCACGCACTACGTCGTGACCACGCACCGGGTGCTGATCCGTACCGGCGTGCTGCGGCAGCAGGACGTGGAGATGCAGCTGCGTCGGCTCAACGACGTACGGTCGGTGCGGACCCTGGCCGACCGGCTGATCGGCGCCGGTACGTTGACGCTCGAATCAGCCGGTGAGCACGGTCAGGAAACGCTGCGCAACGTCTCGCACGCCGACCAGGTGCAGAACCTCATCAACCGACTGTCCGAAGAGGACGCCAACCGGCGCGGTGCCGGCTACGGTTCGGTCGGCGGTGGGGCGGAGGACTGGGACGAGCGCGTGCAGGACGAGCGTTAATCAGTCGCGCAGCGCCGCCACCAGGTCGATTTCGACCAGGATCCGGGCCAGTTGTGAACCGACGGTCGTACGCACCGGCATCGGCTGCGGGAAGTGCTTTTCGTACGTGGCGTTGAAGCCCGGGAAATCCCGGGCCAGCTCCTGCAGGTGCACGGTCGTCTTGACCACGTCGGAGAAATCCAGTCCGGCCGCCTTGAGAATTTCGCTCAGGTTGGCCAGCGTCTTTTCGGTCTGCTCCTCAATGGTGGTGCCGACGACCTCGCGGGTCTGCGCATCCAATGGGCCGACGCCTGCGGTGTAAAGGAATCCGTTCGCGATAATTCCTTGGGAATACGCGCCGGATGGTGCTACCGCGGCATCGGTACGGACCTCGCGCTTGGCCATGAACTGATCCTTTCGAACGAGAAATTTAGAAATACGTACGGACGTACTCGATCACACGGTAGTCGTCGTCGACGACCGGAATGAAGCGCCATTTGTCCAGCGCCGTACATGGGTGTGAAATACCGAACGACACCAGATCGCCTACCTGCAAAGGGGATTCGTCCTCCACGTGCAGGTAGCCGTGTTGGTCGTTGAGCGCGGTGACCGTGATGCCGGTGGCCGAGACGGTGCTGCCGTCCGAATGCCGGATCGTGCGCGCTATCGGCAGGTCAATGTCGAACGAGACATCGCGCCGGCCCATCCCGACCAGCGCCAGCCCGGGTTCGGGCCGGGACAGCACCGAGGCCCACACCTCGATGGACGGCGTGAGCTTGCCGGCCAGGGTCCGGCCGAACGGGGTCCGGTGCAGGTACGAGCCGTCGTCGTGCAGTAGGTAGCAACCGCTGCGCAGCACCACCGTCACGGGCCGCTCGAACCGCCAACCGCGCGTCAGCTCCGCGGCGACCAGGTCGAAGTACACGCTGCCGCCGGCCGAAGCGATGAAAGATACGTCGGCCGGGACGACCTCGGCGATGGCCTCGCCCGCGCTGCGCAGCAACCGCAGGAACTCCCGTACCTCTTCCTGTGTGGCCGCATCAGGCGCCTCTGGACCGTGGCCGAACCCGCCTTCGTACGCCGATACGCCGACCACCCGCAGCCGGGGGACCGCCGCAGCGGCCCGGGCGACGGCCACCGCCTCCTCGACAGAACGGACCCCGGTGCGGGCGCCGACCGGACCGACCTCCACCAACACGTCCAACGGCCGCGACCCGGCCGGCAGCGCGGCGGCCAGCAGCTCGACCCCGGCGACCGAGTCGACGTAGCAGAGAAACTCCAGGCCGGCCTCGACCTCGGCCGCGACCCAGGCGATGGCGGCCGGGTCGACCAGCTCATTGGCCAGAAACAGCCGGGAAACCCCGCAGCTGCGGTAAACCCGGGCCTGCGACGGGGTAGCCACCGTGACGCCCCAGGCGCCGGCGGCCAGTTGCCGGGCGGCCAGCGCCGGGGCCATATGCGTTTTGCCGTGCGGCGCCAACTCGGTCCCGGTGCTGCGGCAGAATTCGGCCATCGTGGCCAGGTTCGAGCGCAACGCCGAGTCGCGCAGCACCATCAGCGGCGGCAGGAACCCGGCCGAGAACACGTCCGGCTTGCCGGCCACGAATTCGGCGATCGAGGTGCCCTCGGGCAACACCGGTGCACCCTTGACCTGCCAGTCGAGCAGCTCATCGACGCTCATGACACTCCCGGTCCGTACGGTTGGTGATGGCGATTCAACCGCACCACGACGGTGCAGGCGAGGTGGCTGTGACGACCGGCACCGTCAGACCGTCGCCCATCAGACCATTGCCGCCCAGGTCGTCACGCCGATCAACGCGGTCATCACCGGCAGCACGATGAGCGCGGCCGGCAGGGTCAGCGCTCCGGCCAGCCCGCCGATCACTGGCGGGCCGACCAGGAACCCGGCCCAGCCGAACGCGGACACGATCGCCACACCCCGACCGGCCCGCAACCGGCCGACGCTCGTAATAGCGTTCGGCATCACGATGCCGACGCCGAATCCCAGCAGGGCCAGCCCGATCAAGGTTCCGACGAGGTTCGCGCTGGCCAGCCCGCCGATCAGGCCGAGAGTCGCGCCGGCCGCCAATGCCGTAACCAGATTCCGCGCGCCCCAGCGGGTGGTGAGCCGACCGCTGACCAACCGTACGACCACCATCGCGGCGGCAAAGGCGGTGAACCCGAGACCGGCGTGCCCCGATTTCACGTGCACATTTGTACGTAGGTAAACCGCGGCCCAGTCGGCGACCGCGCCCTCGCACAACATGGCGGCGAAGGCGCTCACGCCGAGCGCGAGAATCCGCCAGGACAAAGTAAACTTACCGGGAATATTCTTTGGCTCGCTTTCCGTATCAGAAAGCAGCGCGCGTAACGGAAAGACCACCACGAGCAATACGACAATGCTGAGTAGCCCCAACTGCGTCGTCACCGACCAACCCACCCGTACGCCGAACGTTCCGAGCGCCGCCCCGGCCACCGTACCCAGGCTCCACAAGCCGTGCAGCCACGCCACAACCGGCTTTGCGGCCGCTCGTTCGACCACGACGGCCTGGGTATTCATCGACACATTCAACGAACCCTGGAATACGCCCCACAGCAATAGCGCGGCGAAAAGCACGACCGGCGACCGGGCCAGACCCACGACCGGACCGGCTACGCAATCACCGATCAGACACAGCCGTACCAGCGCCCGGCTGCTGGCATATCGCAACAATATCGGCATGATCGCGATCGCGACGATCGAACCGATCGGAACGGCCAACAGAATCGTGCCCAGCTCGCCATCGGAAATACCGAGCCGGCTTTTCACTTCGGGAATATGCGCGGGCCAGGTCGAAAACAACAACGCGTGCGCGATGAATACGGCCGCGATAACACATCGCGCCGGCCGGACATCGCGTTCCACGACCGCGGCGTCCGGCATG
>JBEDUI010000201.1:0-4559 GCA_040414495.1 Mycobacteriales bacterium | reverse complement strand
TGTACCCGATCACGCTCGGCCTCACGGCCTGGAATTCGGCGTCACAGCGGACGCCAGAACTGCTGCAGACCACGGTGGGCGGTGCGCTGGTCTCGGTGGTACCGCTGGCGATCGCGATGATCGCCCTGCAACGGGTCTGGCGCTCGGGCCTGACCCAGGGCAGCGTCAAGGAGTAGTTATCCACTGTGGACCGGAGGAACATGGCACCGAACATTCTGCTGCTGTGCACCGACCAACAGCGTTACGACGTGCTCGGTGCGTCCGGGAATCCGTACATTGACACGCCAGCCATCGACGGGCTGGCCGCGGCCGGAGTGCGCTTCGACCGCTGCTATACGCCCAGTCCGGTCTGTTCGCCAGCCCGGGCCAGCCTGCTGACCGGTCTCTATCCCCATGCGCATGGCCTGTGGGCCAACGGGGTCACGCTGCCAGCGGGCCACAAGATGCTCGGTCGGGTGCTGGCCGACGCCGGCTACGATTGCGGCCTGGTCGGCAAATTGCATCTGGGAGCGTGTTTCGGCGGCCGGGACGAACCGCGGCACGACGACGGTTTCCGGTTCTTCTCCTGGGCCCACGACCCATCGCATTCCTCGCCCAACAACGCATATCACCGCTGGCTGCAGAAGGACTTCCCGGATCTGTGGCAGGAACAGCAGGCCGCGTCGGACGCAATCGAGGGCACCGCCAATCGAACCGCCGACGATATGCCGACCGAGGCGCATTACAGCCATTGGGTCGCCCAAGACGCGATTCGGTACCTGCGCGAGGAACGCCGGGCGGACCAGCCGTTTTTCCTGGTCGCCAACTTCTACGACCCACACCACCCGTTCGTGGCGCCCAAGGAATACGTGGACCGGTTTCGGGGCAAGGTTCCCCGGCCGATACGGCCGGCCGAGCCGAGCGATGACAAACCCGAGATCCAACGGGAGACGTCGCGGGAGAGCTACGCCGGCCACGCACCTGGGTTCACCAGCTACACCGAGGATGAAATCCAGGAAATCATCGCCAACTATTACGCGATGGTGGCGCTCATCGACGATGAGGTCGCCCGGATTCTGGCCGAATTGGACGCGCAGGGTCTGGCCGATGACACGGTGGTGGTGTTCACCAGCGATCACGGGGAAATGCTGGGCGATCACGGCCAGATGCTCAAAGGCCCGTTGTTCTACGAGGGCGCGGTCCGGGTGCCGATGGTCCTGCGCTGGCCCGGACACCTGCCAGCCGGGGTGGTCCGGGACGAACTGGTTGCCTTCCATGATCTGTACGCGACATTCCTGTCGGCCGCCGGACTGGTCGCGCCCGCGCACCGGAATTCGCTTGACCTGCTGCCGGTCGCGACCGGTGCGTCGGCGGGCCGGGGTTGGGCGTTGACCGAATACCGGGACAGCGGGCATCCACTCAGCCCGGCCGTGCACGCGAGCATGTTGCGTACCGACCGTTACAAACTCGTCGTCCACCATGGACAGCCGAGCACGGGCCGGGCCCGCACCGGTGAGTTGTACGACCTGCACGCCGATCCCCAGGAAACCCAGAACCGATGGAATGATGCGGGATATCGGACGGTACGCGCCGAGCTGACCGAGAACCTGCTGGATGCCTTGGTGGGCACCGAGAATCGCGGCGCCATCCGCGAAGCATTCTGGTAATCGCCATTCTCGTAACCGCACGACACGGCCCGCAGCCGAACGTGGCTGCGGGCCGTTGTTCAGCTCAGTCTCGGTCGAAGGAGCAGAAGCCGCGGTTTCCGGGAATCGCGGTGTTGCAGTTGTTCCGTTTGATGACGTTGCCCTTGCCGGTGCCGTCGGAGAAGATGTCGGCCGGCTTGTTGTGCTTGGCCGTGTTTTTCACGACGATGTTGAAGTTCGGGTCCGCCCCGCCCATAGCCTTGGTCGAGGCCAGCACGATTCCGCCGGAGAACGCGCTCGGTCCGCTCGGCTGGTTGAACAGTACGGTGTTGCGCGTGACGAGCGTGTTGTGCACACCCGCCAGGGCGATTCCGATTCCCGACAGGGCCGGACCTTCACTGGCCGGGCAGGCCTTGTCGTTGGCGATCGCCTTGTTCCTGGTGATCAGGTAATCGCCGGCCGGCTTGTCGAACGGCGCGCCCTGACCACTGTTGAGGGCAAGAATGCCGACGCAGTTGCCGAATACCGTGTTGTCCACGGCCGCGAGTCGGGTGCTGTCCCGCATGAACAGGCCGAATCCGTTGTGGTCGGCGACGTTGTCGCGCAGGATGCTGTTGGCGCCCGGCGAGTCGCCCATGTAAAGCCCGGCCTCGCCGTTGAACGACGCGTGGTTCTGCTCGAACACGCTGTCCGTAGAGGCGAAGCGTGCGATTCCGTAGCCGCCGTTGTGATCGGCGGCGACGCCCTTCACGTGGTAGCCCTTGGTGTTGAAGCCATCCACGCCGGTGCCCTGGGGGAATCCGGTGACCCGCAGGTCAGCCACCGTCACATTACGGACCGGGTGGTTGAAAATCGGATTTCCCTGACTGTCCACGGCACCGATGGCGCACAGACCGTCGGGCCCACACGGCGTATCCGGTTTAGCCGGTGGCCGTAATTCGGTGTGGTTTCCCTGGCCCTTGATGGTCAATGTGAAAGTAATGGTGACGCTGTCGCGGAAAATTCCGCGTTTCAACAGCAGTGTGTCACCGGGGTGGGCTTTCGCGACCGCCTTTGAAATTGTGCCTGTTCCCGGTGGCACCACGATGACGCGGTGATGATGGAACGATCCGGCCGTCGCCGCGCCGGCCGGAAATGCGCCGACACCGACCGCTGTGGTAATAGCCGCGGCCGCGACTACCCCGACTTTGAACGAAATACGCATGAAAATCCCCCGTCCCACAAGGTGGGGCCGACGGGCCCCAGCCGACCTCAAAAATGGCGTAACAATCGTTCGTGGCGCACCAGTCGGAATAACAGCCCGTCGTGTGGCCGACCGGCGCTGCTCGCCCATTCCATCGAACACAATGACGCTCGGGCGGTATTCGCGTCAGCCCGACGCGGGACATTGCGCGTAACGCATTGGAGCATACGGCCGCCTGCGGAGCCGGCTACGCCATCCGCCTAATCGGGATACGACACACGCCTCGTCACCGGTCCACACCGGAAATGGGCCCAGTCAGCCGGCCCGGCATGCCGTGGGTTATCGCGGCGGGGCTGCCCGGAAATGCCGTCTTGCGTATCGGACCGGCGAATGTCACAAGCGGCATCGGTGATCAGTCGGTACGGGTGACACTGACAGCGATAACGATAGGGAAGGAAACCGATCATGCGTGTATTTGTCGCCGGCGCCACCGGAGTTGTCGGTCGCCAATTGATACCGCTGCTGCACACCGCCGGGCACGACGTATTCGCAACCAGCACCTCGAGCGCAAAGCTCGACCGGCTGCGGGAGCAGGGCGCGCACCCGGTGTTACTCGACATTCTGGACGGGCCGGCCACGGCCAAGGCGGTCCGCGAGGCCTCGCCCGACGTCATCGTGCATCAGGCGACCGCGCTTTCCTCGATGGGCATGGATGTCCGGCATTTCGATCGCCATTTCGCCATGACCAATCGGTTGCGGACAACGGGTTTGGAGAATCTGCTCGCGGCGGGGCAGGACGTCGGCGTGCAGCGCTACGTGGTGCAGAGCTACTGCGGCTGGCCGTTCGAGGCGACCGGGACCTGGGTCAAAAGCGAATCCGCGCCATTGGATCCCCACCCGGTCAAGGGCTTCGGGGAAACGCTCGCAGGAATTCGCCGGGTGGAGGGCCTGATGGTCGAAACGCCCGGCGGTGTGGCGTTGCGGTTCGGGGCGCTGTACGGACCCGGCACGTCATTCGACACCGACGGCCCGCAAGCCGTCGCGATTCGTAAGCGCCGATTCCCGATCGCCGGCAACGGCGAGGGGCGGTGGTCGTTCGTACACACGTACGACGCAGCGACCGCGACCGTCGCGGCATTGACCCGGGGCGCGGGGATTTACAACATCGTCGACGACGACCCGGCCCCAGTGCGGGATTGGCTGCCGTACCTGGCCAAGGTGCTCGGCGCGCCGGCGCCGCGGCGGGTTCCGGCCTGGCTGGGCCGGATCGTCGCTGGTGAGGGCGCGATGCGGATGATGACCCAGCTGCGCGGCGGTTCGAACGAACGGGCCAAGCAGGAGCTGTCATGGAAGCCAGTGCATTCGTCGTGGCGCGAGGGTTTCCGCACTGAATTCGGTCAAGCGACGGCGGCGCGCTAACGGCGCTATCCGCAGCGAACGTGACAAGAGGGTCGGTGTGCACTGTCGGGTTGATCCTGCTGGTGCGGTCGGTGGATTGGTGGTGGGCTGCGGATTGTCGCGTCGACCGTGGTGTCACGGTCGGTGCGGTGAGGGTGGTTGGTGGGGCTGCCGATCGGCCCTGGGGTCACGGTCGGTGGATTGGCGGTGGGTGATGGGGTGTGAGCCGACCGTGGGTTCGCGGTCGGTGCGGTGAGGGCGGTTGGTGAGGTGTGGGTTGGCCGTGGTGTCGCGGTCGGTGGATTGGTGGTGGGCTGCGGATTGTCGCGTCGACCCTGGTGTCACGGTCGGTG
>JBEDUI010000200.1:0-7408 GCA_040414495.1 Mycobacteriales bacterium | reverse complement strand
GGACTCTGGCGGGCGGAGGATCAGGCCGCGGTTCATGGGTCCGTCGAACGCGAACGTGACGGGATCCACGTGCCCGCCAATCGCGGCGTGGTGCTTGGTGATGGCCGTCAGGAGTGCGTTGCGCCCGAGCCGGGATCCGGGGGTCCAGAAGTTGCAGCACGGTACGACGACAACCGGTACGCGAGCGGCCGACTCGACGACCGGGCGGAGGGCCTGGTCGGGGTGTAGGCCGATGATCAGGTCATAGAAGTCAGCCAGGTCAGCGGTGTAGGCGATTTGCCGGTTGGCGACGCCCTTGAGTGACCATCCCCGTGGGTCGATGACCTCGGCATGAATGTTGTATTTCTTCGACAGCACCCGCGACAGCATGCCCTGCCCGCCGGCCACATCGGCGACGAAGGCCGCATTGGGGAATCGCTCGGCAACGAAGGCAGCCGTGACGTCGAATCGACCGGCGGCACCGTGAAACGCATGTCGGGCCACACCTGGACGATACGACTGGAGCGACGCAGATAGCCATCCATAAACGGACGGTTCAACGGCGAATACCGGCGGCGTCGTGTTTGCGGACGTCGGAACCGCCGAGCTGCAGCCGCTATTTCCGGGTTTCCGGAGTCACCGAACGAACACAGCTTCCGGAAATCGTCATTTCCGGAAGCTGATTGGGTGTGTTGGCGGCGTCCTTTGTTGCCTTACATCGGGGTGTCGGTTGGTTGAGTCTGGCTGTGACTTTCGGAGCTGAGTGGCGGCCGCAGGTCGTGGAGAATTGGAACAGCGCGAACACGGTGATCTTCTACGGCAAGGACGGCGCTCTTGCCGGGGACGACCGCGAGCACGCCGAAGTCTCGATACTCACCGAGCACGCGCTCCAGTCCGCGCTGGTCCGCATCAACACCCTGTTGGCCAAGCGATGCTTGAGGTGCCAGCCTTCCACGACCTGATCGGCCCGGACGAACGGTGCGGCATGTGCTGTTCTGGTCCAACATCGACCCCTACGTCAGATTCCCGCTCTACATGGACCGCCGATCGACCTCACCGCGGCCGATCCACCAGTTCCGGCACTGCCGGAGTCCCTGCTGTGGGCCCCTACGCACAGGGATCCCTGCGGACAGGCGATGCCCGTCGTGGTCCCGGCGCCCGGCTGCGGAAGGCTGACCGGGCGCCTGGCCGCTGCTACTGCCCGAAGAGGATCAGATTGCCGTCGGGGTCCCGAACGACGAACTGGTGTGCACCCCAGGGTTGACGCCTCAGCGTTTGCTGGAACTCGACGCCAGCTGCGATGTATTCGCTGTAGAGCGCCTTGACATTCTCGACGGTGATTGACGCCGCGAGCAGTTGGTCATCTTCTCGAATTGCACCATTGAACACGGGGCCACAAACGTAACGAAGATTGAGGCTCACGTGGTCGCGGCGTACCTGTCCGTAGAACGGCGGATCGCCGTGGGTGAAGACCACGTTGAAACCTAGTTTGTGTTCGAAGAACACGCAGGCGGCGTTGATGTCGGATACGAACAGTTGTGGTTCGGCCTGGCTGAGGACCGGCCGTGTCGGGGCGTTGGCGTCGGGTGTTGCGGTTGCCTCGGGCATCGTGGCTACTCCTGACGTGAACATGGCCCATGTTTCGAAACCGGCTTCGCGAGCGAGCAGAAGTTGGGCGTCGGCAAGCACGAATCTCTGCGCGAGGATCTGTTCATCGCTCAGCCCGTGGTACCGCGGTAAGGCAGCGCGGATTCGTGGCACGACGGCATAGTTGTGCTCGCGGTGCCAGCGCACTAGCTGCCTGGCCTGTTTCCGCACGTTCTCGAGATTCATCATGGGCGCATTTCGAATAGTTTCGAGGTGGGCATAGCCCCTTCGGCGAGTGCCGGCGCGCCCTCATTCCGCAGCATCAACATGGTGCCGTTGAGGTCGCCCACTGTCAAGGATCGGGTGGATGGTTCGCGTGGATCGGTCAGCCACCCGTCCAACTCTGCTGGAAGTATCTCGACGAACCCCAGGCCCGGTGAAGGATCCCTCCGCGGACAACGGCAGTCGGCCGATAGCCTCAAACCATGTCGTCCTCCCTTGATGCGCTTCCTAAAATCGGAGCACCGGCCACGCGAGCGCTGCACGCCGCGGGCTACACCGAGCTGCGTCAGCTCGCTGGCGTACGCCGCTCTGACCTGGCGATGTTGCACGGCATGGGCCCCAAGGCACTCGGACTCATCGAAGGTGCACTCAAGGAACACGGCCTCAGTCTCGGGTGAGGATCCGCATCTGAGACGGGCGAGATTGAATCTGGCGTCGTCCTGGCCAATGTCTGGCCGTTCAATTGGGGGGCCTGCCGCACGCGGCATCCGCTTGGCGTGGTAGTCAACCGGCCCTCGGCGTGGCCTGACCGATGACTTTTCCGCGCCGTGCTGGTCTGTACGTCGAATACCAACGCACGAGAGGCTGACGCCATGCGGAAACTGACCTTCGGCATGAACCTGAGCCTGGACGGCTACATCGCCGCGCCCGGCGGCGACCTCGGCTGGAGCGTGCCGAGCGACGAGCTGTTCCAGTGGTGGTCCGACCGGGTGGCGGCGACGGGCCTGGCGCTGTACGGGCGCAAACTGTGGGAGACGATGAGTTCCCACTGGCCGACCGCCGACCAGCAGCCTGGCGTCACACCGGCGGAGATTGAGTTCGCCCGCCGCTGGCGGGACATGCCGAAGGTGGTGTTCTCCTCGACGATCAGCGCGGTCGACTGGAAAACCCGCCTGGTCACCGGCGACGCGGTCACCGAGATCACCCGGCTCAAGACTGAGGATGGCGGTCCCATGGACATCGGCGGCGCCACACTTGCCGCGGCGGCCATGCGGGCCGGGCTGATCGACGAGTACGTGTTGGCCACCGCACCGGTCTTGGTGGGCGGCGGCACGCCGTTCTTTACGGCGCTGGACAACTGGGTGAACCTGAACCTGGTGGAGACCCGTACGTTTCCTAACGGCGTGGTCCTGACCAGGTACGAGACCAGGCGCTGAATACCCGACGTCGGATCGGCGGGCTTCGGGCCGTCCAAGGGTCTCGTGCCGCTGTGTTCTGAGGCGTGCGCGTATCGAGTCAGCTTTGCACGTCACTTCCTTTAATCGCTGCCGATTCAGCTAACGCGATGACAGGGAAAGTGCCGTTTCCTGCGGCCAAACGAACACGTTGCCCGGGGCGGGATTTCCATGGCGGCGAGCGTCGCTCCGAGGTCGTCGGCCGGGTACCCGGGCCGATCCAGGCGGTCCAAGTTCGATCCGGTGACCGGCGGCGTTCGATACAGGTTTCCTATCTGCACCTCGCAGGGGAGCGGCCTTGGGTAATCTGTGCCCTCGAGAAGGACCGACGGCTCCAGTGAGAATGTGCCGTGGGTTCACGGGGGGAAGGGGTCGCCGCATGCCGCAGCGGGGAGCGCCGAGAGCGCGATGCGTGTGCCGAGTCCGGGACAATACCCGGCGAAGAATGAGAATCGGTCTTTACGGTCAGTTCAGTATCAATAAGTAAGCGAATCAAGCAAAGTCGATCTCTGCCGCAGCCGTTTCGCCGACGAATCCCGCATTCCTCCGGCATATACGTACAAAATTCCAGGAGCATTGACGATGGCACCGAAACTGCAGCGCCCGAGCCACGTATTCATGTCGGGCAAGCTCGTTCCCTGGGACGACGCCAATATTGCGATATATAGCGAGGCGCTGATCCGTGCGGCCAGCGTATTCGAAGGAATCAAGGGCTACTGGGACGTCGAGGCCGAGACCTTCAGCCTGCTCGCCCCGCGGCAGCATTTCGACCGATTGCACCGGTCGGCGCGCCTCATGCATCTGCCGTTCACGATGTCCTACGAACAATTCATCGGTTCGTGTACTCAGCTCTCCGAGGTTCTGTTGGTTCAGGGACGAGACCTGTGGCTGCGGCCGACGCTGCTCGCGGTGGAAGGCCATTGGGGGCTCGACACCGTCACCGATCTCGTCATCACCGCCTACACCCTTGCCCAGGAGCGACCGCAGCCGATCGCCGTCGGGCTAAGCTCCTGGCAGCGCGCGGGGGATCGGGCCCAGCCGGCGCGAATCAAATCCTCGGCCAATTATCAGGTGGGCCGATTGGCTCGGATCGAAGGCCGCCGGTCTGGGTACGAGGAAATGATCCTCTTCAACTCACGGGGCCGGGTTGCCGAGGCCACGGGTGCGTGTGTGGTTATGGTCCGTGATGGGCGAGTCATCACGCCGCCGCCGTACGAGGACTGTTTGGAAAGCATTACGGTCGATATCATCGAGACACTGTGCGGATCATTGAATATTCCGTTCGACCGGCGTCCGATCGAGTTCACCGAACTTGCCATTGCCGATGAGGCTTGTTTGGCCGGCACACTCGCTGAGTTGGTGCCAGTCACGTCGATCGACTCGATGCCGCTCGGCGGGAAATCGCCCGTTCTGGACCGGATCGCGGACGCCTTCTGGGACACGGTCCGGAGTGCGCAGACGGTGCCCGGCATCGAAATGGTGCCGATCATCGGCGCGGGGGCGCCGCGGTAACCGCCGGGAATCTTCAGCATCAGAGGCGTTCACCCCAACGCTTCCTGGCCGCGCGCACTGTCTTGACACACTGAGTGTCAGCTCGTACCCGCGACGTGCGGCGGTGCTCTGCATCCGCGGTCTGCGGCGGTGTACGCCCGAGGTAGGGTGCCGGTGCGGCTTACGCTCGGGGCGCTGGTCGTGCTCGATGCGGCAGAGCGGGCTTAAGGTTCCGAGCGTGGATGCGGTTGGCGGCGCTCGCGGTTCGTCGATTTGCGCCCTGATCGCGCCTTCGTGGCGGTTGTGGGCGTTTCGAGCGCTTGCGGCTGCACCCGCCGGTCCCATCGAGCCGCCAGAACGGCTGAGCAGGATAAGGAGCACTGGATGTCGCGGATTCGCCGAAAGCTGGCTCGAGTGGTGCTCGCGTACCGCCTCATCTGCGCTCGCCAGGACGCTCATCACCACGGCATAAGGGTGCCAACCGGTGCCTGGTCCTGCGAGCGGTGCGGCGTAGTCGTTTGGGAGTTGGATGCGTTTGTGCGGCATGGCCGGCTGCACGCCGCCTAAGCGCACCGCTCAAACAGTCCGCATGATCTCGTCGGGGTGGCGAAGGCTGTCCGAATACAGCATGTGCACCGGCGCTATCCGTCGCAGTGAGCGAAACGGGACGAGCCGCTGGCGATGAAGAGCAGCCGGATTAAATAAACGGTCGCGCAGCTTTAGATCGTCGCAGCCCATCGACCAGCTCGAGAGCTGTGTTGGCTTTGATCAACTTAAACTGGCATCAGCGGATGCAAAACATTTGGCGAATTGCCACGTATTACTAGTGCGTAAGCGGTACTGTCTCCACGCAGATCGCTCCTGGGGGAAACGATCGCAGGGGGGTAGTGCATTGAGCCGTTCGCCATGACATCCGGTCGCTAGAGCTGCGTTTTACTTATTTCGAAAACTAGGCGACTCCCTGGGGGGGACCAGGATGGAGCCAACGCGCGGTTTTGCCGTGCGCACGGCAGAAAATGAGTTCACCAATCATGTGCGATCGATGGTCGGCAATGCCGTCGACGACTGGTCAATTGGGCGCGGGGAATTCTGGTGTCGCGTTCAACCACATGGAATCTCGGTACCGGAACAGGGGTGGAAGCTCCACCTTTCCGCCACACCGACGTCGGCTGTCCGGATTCTGGATCGGGCTGTGCCCGTGCTGTTGCGGCATCGGACCGCCTTCAAATTCGCCGCTACGGCGGAATCCGTACAGTGGCTTATCGGCCGGGAATGCGGACGGGCCGAATTCGGCAAATTCCTTACGGTCTATCCGGCTGATGATACGCAGTTCGGCCTTCTGGCTGAGGAACTGCACCGCGCCACCGAAGGGCTGTTCGGCCCACGAATACTTTCTGATCGGCCGTACCAACCGCAAACCGTTGTGCATTACCGGTACGGCGGATTCGGTGACCGGTCTGAGCTGGACAACGACGGAGTAGTACGGCATTTGCTCGCCACGCCGGATGGCACGTTTATCGAGGACAAGCGGGAGGCGTGGTTCACCCCGCCGGAGTGGGCGCGCTGCCCGCTGCCCGACCCACCGGCCGCGCGGCGGGGTTCGGCGGTATTGCTCGGCGGCCATTATGTCGTCCGGCAGGCGATTCGGCACTCCGCGAAGGGCGGCATTTATCTCGCGGTCGACCGTGATTCGCAAAAACAGGCCGTAATCAAACACGCACGCGCGCACGCCGAGTCCGACCTGCGCGGAGTCGATGCCCGGGACCGGTTGCGGCACGAGGCCGAGATGTTGCAGCGCCTTGCCGGTCGGGTGCCGGTGCCCCAATTGCTGGAACTGTTCGAGCAGGACGGCGATCTGTTTCTGGCGCAGGAGCGATTGGACGGTCGGCCGCTGCGGGCGTGGGTATCCGAAGCCGTCGGCGCGAACGCTGGAGTGCCTGCCGCGCAGGCGATTTCGCTGGCGCACCGGTTGATTGAATTGGTACGGCAGGTGCACGAGGCCGGTGTGGTGATCCGCGACCTGAGCCCGTCGAACGTGTTGGTCGGTCCGGACGATGCGCTCTCGCTGGTGGATCTGGAGTTGGCGCTGCCGATCGGCGAGGTCGCGTCGCACGCCGGAACGCCGGGTTATCTGGACCCCTCCCACGCCGGTGGGCACGCGGCCACCGATGTCGCGGAGGATCTGTACAGCCTCGGCGCGCTGCTGTTCCTGTTGGCGACCGGCAACGATCCCGTCCTGCCGGCCGATTCCGGCGTGGCGCACGAACGGCTTGCTGCCTGGCTCGGTCGCGTCGCGCGGGAGAACCCGCTCAGCCGCACGATTCTGCGTTTGATGGCCCCGGAACCGGCCGACCGCGGACCGCTGGCGCTCGACGAGCCGCAGCCCATTTCCGCCCCGAATTTGCCGCATTCGCGGCGGCTGTTGAGTGACGGGCTGGCATATCTGGGCGACACGATGACGCCGGAGGCCGAGTGGCTCTGGCCGATTAGCGGGTTCGGTCGACTTACCGATCCGGGCAACGTGCAACACGGCGCTGCCGGCGTACTTTCCGTACTGGTGCGGACGAGATGCGCCGCAGCCGGTACCGCCGCCGACTGGCTGGCGAAACAGCCAACCCTGCCCGGGCCCGTACTGCCCGGACTGTATTTCGGGCGGGCCGGGGTAGCGTGGGCACTGGCCGAGGCCGGAGTCGCCTTGGCCGACGACGCGTTGACCCAGCGCGCGGTCTCCATTGCGGCTGAATTGCCGCTGCAGTGGGGAAATCCGGATGTGGCGCACGGCCTGGCCGGGGCCGGGATGGCACACCTGCGCATCTGGCAGCTGACCGGCGAATCCGCGTTGCTTGCTCGCGCGGACGACTATGCGCGCTCCCTGGTCGCTTCGGCTCGTACCG
>JBEDUI010000199.1:0-65111 GCA_040414495.1 Mycobacteriales bacterium | reverse complement strand
CGCGGGTGGTGTTCGTTTACGGTGGCGGCCGGCCGGGATCGAGGGCTCGCGGGGTTTAGCTGCGATGCTCCCGAGATCTGATCGCCACGCCCGCAGATCTAGTTACGACAGCGCTGGTCTGGTCTTGCGACGGCCGCGGACTTTGACGCAGCGGCGGCGGATCTAGCTGTTGCGACGCCGCTGATCTGATTCCGACGCCCCGGATCGACCGCGCCCGTGCGGACCTAGCGTCGGCAGATCTGGTCGCGACGCCCGAGAGTCCGCGACGGCGCCTCCGGTCATGATCGTGATGGGTTTCGTCATCGAAATGCGTACGAAAGCCATCACGATCATGCTCTATCGGTCGCTGGTGGGCCGGTTTCGTGGAGAACTCACCGTGGGCGGTTGGGCAATTACCGGTCGTGCGTGTTAAGTCTGATTGCCTTGCCCAGCCGCGGTTTTTCATGATCGTGAGTGGATTTGATACCGAAATCAGCACCAAATCTACTCACGATCATGCTCGCCCGGTGCCCACTCGCGCAGGCAGACCCGCGACTCGGCCCGCGACTCGGCCAACGCCTCGGGCCCGCACCTCGGGCGCGCGCCTCGGCCCGCGCCTCGGCCCCGTGCCTCGGGCGCGCGACTTGGGCCGCGACTCGGCCAGCGCAGGCAGCCCGCACACCGCCGCGCAGCAACGGGTCGAGTTGATCATGAAGTTCGCTGCACGACACGCCGACGACACGCCGACAATTCTGTCGGTAACTTCATGATCAACAGGGGGTTCGGGGTTCGGGGTTCGGGCGTCGCGGGCCAGCAGGGGCATCGGGGGATCGCGGCCCAACAGGCGGATCGCGGGCCAGCACAGGGATCGCGGGTGAACAGGGGATCGGGCAAGGACAGGATGCGCGGCCGGGCAATAGCGGTTAGCGGTGGGCGTCGCCGGAGGCGAGGCTGATCGACAGTTTGGTCGCCACCTCGTGCAGTACGGGAATTGACTGCTCGACGTGTTCGGCGGTCATCCGGGCGGCCGGCCCGGAAACCGAAATCGCCGACGGGGTGATCGCATTCGGCACGCTGACTGCCAGGCAGCGCACACCGACCTCCTGCTCACCTTCGTCGATCGCGTACCCCTGCCGGTGAATGGTCTTCAAATGAATGAGAAACGCCTCGGGGTCGGTGATCGTGCGGTTGGTGCGCGCCGGCAGGCCGGTCTGGCTGATAATCGTTTGTACGCGATTTTGCGGCAGCTCGGCCAAGAGTGCCTTGCCGACCGCGGTGCAGTGCGGCAACACCCGGCGGCCCGGCTCGGTGAACATCCGCATCTGGTGCCGGCTCGGAGCCTGCGCGACATAAACGATTTCGTTGCCGTCGAGGATGGCGAAATTCGCCGACTCGCCGGTGAAATCGCGTAGCTCGGCCAGATACGGAGTGGCCCACGCCCCGAGCAACCGGCTGGCGATATCGCCGAGATGGATCAATTGCGCGCCCAGGGTGTACCGACGGGACGGCTCCTGCCGCGCGTACCCGCGGTGTACCAGCGTCTGCATCAACCGGTGCGCGGTCGGCAACGGCAACCCGGCGGCCGCGGCCAGCTGGGAAAGGCCCTGCGGACTGCTCGCGTCGGCAATCGCCTCGAGCAGATCCAGCGCCCGTTCCACCGACTGTACGGCGCCCTTGTCGACCCGCTCGGCTCGTTCCGCGTGCGCGTCCGGCTCAAGCCTCGCGACCGGCGCCGGCTGCACCCTTTTCTCTTTCCTCGTGGCCACGTCAGGCTCCTCACTCGGTCCGCTCGGTTGCCGCCCGGAACGGTCGCCGGCCGCGAATCGACGCGTCGACCAACTGCACCGGATGGAACAACGGAGTCGATATCCCGTCCGGCGCGAAATAGCGACGGATCTGCAACAGGCAACCGGGATTGGCGGTGGCGACCGCGTCGGGCTCCACCGATGTCACGTTGGCGACCTTGCGCCGCCCCAATTCCTCGGCCGCCTCGGGCTGCACGAGGTTGTAAATACCGGCCGAGCCGCAGCAGATTTCCGCCTCCGGAATATCGACAACCTCAAGCTCCGGAATCTGCCGCAACACCGCGCGCGGCTGCGCCCGTACCCCTTGCGCGTGGCCGAGGTGACAGGCGTCGTGATACGCCACGCGGCCCGGAATTGGCTGTCGGGGCGCCTGCGGCTCCAATTCGGCCAATACCTCGGTCACATCGCGGACCTTGGCCGAAAACGCTGCTGCCCGCGCGGCATAAGCCGGATCGTCGGCCAACAGCGAGCCGTATTCCTTCATCGAGGACCCACATCCAGCCACATTCACCACGATAGTGTCCACATCGGACTGTGCGAACGAATCGAGCAGCCGCCGCGCGAATCCGGCCGCTTCCTCTGACCGGCCGGCGTGCAGCGACAGTGCTCCACAGCAACCCTGGTCTGGAATGCTGACCTGACAACCCTCGGCCGCCAACACCCGCACCGTGGCGTCGTTGACGTCGCGGAAGAACACCCGCTGCACGCAACCGGTCAGCAGCGCGACCTTGCGTCGCGGCGTGCCGCTAGCCGCGACCGAACGCGGAACCCGGCGCACTAAATCGCCGATACGGACCGGCGGCATCAGCGATTCCAGCGACCGCAACCGCCCCGGCAGCCGGTCGATCAGCCCGACCGAACGCAGCAGCGTTGCAATTCGCAGCCGTTGATAGAGCACCGCCCCCAACGCCGCCACCCGTAGCCGGGCCGGATACGGGAACAGGCTGAAGATCAGCCGCCGGAAGGCCCGATCCCGCTTGGTACGCGGGACATTGCGTTCGACCTGCGCCCGGGTCGCCTCCAGCAGCTTGTCGTACTGCACGCCGGACGGGCACGCGGTCACGCAGGCCATGCAACCCAGGCAGGCATCGATGTGCTGGCCCACCGTGTTATCCAGCGGCGCCTGCTCATCCGAGACCAAATTCATCAGATGAATTCGGCCGCGCGGGGAGTCCATTTCCTCGCCCCACAGCAGATACGTCGGGCAAGTGGGCAGGCAGAATCCACAGTGGACGCAGTCGTCCAGTAATTCGCGCGAAGGCGGATGTACGGCGTCGAAATGCGTCACCGACGGATCCGGTACGTTGCTCATCCCTCTCCCAGCCACGGTGCGAACCGATCGGGTCCCAGCCGCCCGTCGGGGTCGAAGGCCTGTTTGACCGAGCGCAGCAGGCCAACCGCCGGCGGTGGCGGTCCCCAGGCGGGGGCCAGACCGTCGACGCCGTCGGCCCGGCGGTGCAGCGTGATGGCCGATTCGGCAAAACCGTTATGCAGGCCGATGAGTACGCCGGCGTGGGCCGCCGCATCGCCGCCGCGCAAGACGATCGTGTGCACCCCGACGCCCAGCCAGGACGAGAAGACAGCCCGAGCACCGTGCTCGGCGGCGAGCTTGTCGACAAGTTCGGCCAGATCGGGGAACCGGCTCGGCAGCGCCCCGACCCGGATCACGGTCTCGCCGGCCGAACCACGTACCAGCGCCGCATCGGCTGCCCACGCGGCCTTTTCCGTCTCGCCGTCCAGCAATTCCGCGCCGGGCAGCGCGACCCGGTCCAGCTGCGGTACGACGCCGGCCTCGGTGCCTTCGAACCGCACCAGAAGCCGGCCGTCGGACCAGCTCAACGCGGTCGGTTCGACAGTTTTGTCACGCACCTCACCCGCCAGCCGGTACGCGGCGGCCGCATCGGCCGGCACGGCCAGGGTGCGGCTGGTCGCGGTACGCGGGTGGGTGCGCAGCACGACCTCGGCCAGCAGGCCCAAAGTGCCGAACGAACCGGAGAACAGCTTGGCCAGGTCGTAGCCGGCGACGTTCTTGATCACATGACCGCCCGAATGCGCGATCTCGCCGCTGGCCAGCACCACGGTCACGCCGAGCACGACATCGCGCAGTGGCCCGTACACATGCTGGCGGGGACCGGAATCGGCCGTCGCGAGCAGGCCGCCGACACTCGCCCCGGCCTCGATCCTGGCCGCGTCGGTGGCGATCCACTGACCGTGTTCGGCCAGTTGGTCCTGCAGGTCGCGCAATGTCGTGCCGGCCCGGACCGCCACCGTCATATCGGCCGGGTTGTAGGCCAGCACGCCGGTCAGCCCGCTCGTGTGCAGCACGGTGTCCACAGTGGATGGTCGGCCGGCCCAATCGGTCCCGGTACCGCTGCCACGGATCAGGATCCGTCCGCCGGTGCGCATCACCTCGGCGGCCGCATCCAGGTCGTGGGGCTCAGAGTCGTTCGATGACACCGGCGGCCTCAAGGGGATGGGGCTGGTACGGCCCGGGTTTCTCGCCGCACAGTCGCGGCGTCGGCAGGACCTTACCCGGATTGGCCAGACCGGCCGGGTCGAACGCCGAACGCAGCGTCGCCATGGTGGCCAGGTCGGTGCCTGAGAACATGGTCGGCATCGAGCAGGCCTTGTCAGTGCCGATGCCGTGCTCGCCCGACAGCGATCCGCCGAATTCCACGCACAGCTCGGCGATCTGTTTGGATAGCTGCTCGGCCCGGTCGTGTTCCCCGGCGGCCTCGGAGTAGAGGACCAGCGGGTGCAGGTTGCCATCGCCGGCGTGAAAGACGTTCGCGACGCGAATGCCGGCATCGCGGCCCATCTCGGCGATCCGGTCCAGCGCCTCGGCCAGCCGGGTCCGTGGTACGACACCATCCTGTACGAAATAGTTCGGACTGATCCGGCCCACGGCGGCGAAGGCGGCTTTACGGCCGCGCCACATGCCGGCCCGTTCGTCCGCGTCGGCGGCGATCCGGATCTTGGTGGTGCCGTGCTCCCGGCAGATCCGCTCAACCTCGGTGAACAGGCTTTGGCATTCGGCTTCCGGCCCGTCCAGTTCGATCAGCAGCGCGGCTGGAGTGTCCAGGGTGTAGCCGGCGTGCACCGCCGCCTCGGCCGCTTCGATCGCCAACCGGTCCATCATTTCGATGGCGGCTGGCACGATCCCGGAGCCGATGATGTCGGTGACGACGGAGCCGGCCGCGCTGATCGAGGGGAAGTCGGCCAGCAGTGTCCGTACGCTCTCGGGCTTACGCAGCAGCCGAATCACCGCTTTGGTCGTAATGCCGAGCGTGCCCTCCGAGCCGAGAAACGCACCGCGCAGGTCGTACCCGGCCTGCTCTCCGGTCGGCCCGCCCAGCCAGGTCCGGGTGCCATCGGCCAGCACTACCTCGAGGGCGTAGACGTGGTGCGTGGTGAACCCGTACTTCAGGCAGTGGGCGCCGCCGGAGTTCTCGGCGATATTGCCGCCGATCGTGCAGACCTGCTGGCTGGAGGGATCGGGAGCGTAATAGAGGTCGTGCGGCGCGGCGGCGTGACTGACGGCCAGGTTGGTGACCCCCGGTTCGACGATGGCGCGCCGGTTGACCGGGTCGATATCGAGGATGCGGCGCAACCGCTGCAGCGAGATCACCACGCCGTCGGCGACCGGCAGGGCGCCGCCGGACAGGCCGCTGCCGGCACCGCGGGCGACGAATGGCACGTTGTGTTTGGCGCAGGCGGCGACCGCGGCCGCGACCTGCTCGGCCGAAGAGGGCAGCGCGACCAGGCGCGGAGTGACCTTGTAGCCGGTCAGGCCGTCGCATTCGTAGGTCCGCAACTGGGTCGGATTGCTGAGCACCGAGGCGGCGCCGAGCGCGCCGATCAGGTCGGCCTGTAACGCGTCGCCCACCAGACGTCCCTCCTAGCGCCCCTGCAGATGACCGAGCATCGACCTACAGTTTCCGCCACCGGATCGTCATCGTCGACGTTGGTCGGCGCCACCCAGATTTGTCATGGGCACGCTTGGACCGCTTCCAAAATCCGGAACACGTACTCTGCTATGTGGAGACGTTAGTGTCGGGCGAGTCAAGTGTCAATTGTCACGGCTGTCCGGAAACTGCCGGGAATCGGTGCGAATTACATCGTCCTGCTGGATATCAGTCGATCGGACCATGATATTGGAATTCTCCCGTGGCGGAATTAACTAGTCCGATGAATAGGGTTAATGACGGTCCTCAGTGGATGTCGCAATCACGGGCACCCGATTCGCGGTGAGGCGGTATTTGCCTGCACCCGCACCCGATCCCGCGTTGGCGGCAGCACCCGACCCTCCAGGCGCCAACCGTCGTCCGTGGCCGTCCAGTGCAGCCATTCGGTCTGCCACGGACGTTGCGCGCGTAGGTACCGCTCCCGCAACTGGACCTGCGCCTGCTGGGACGCACGGAATGTCCGGAGACCGCGTACCAGCGCTCGCCCAATGACAACCAGCGCGTTCGTACGTACTAATACGGCGCCCAGAATCAGGGCGGTGGCGCCGATAAACAATGTCTGCATCAGATTCGTCCTCACTACCGAATTGGTGATGGGGCCAAGTCTGGTCGCGTCCCGGCCAACGCGGCAGTGGCATGAACGCCATGGTCCGGGTATATCCTGCCAACATGTTGCGAGACGTCGTAGCGCTCGTCGACGAGCGAATTCATCCGTTCGAGCTCGGGGTCGCGTGCGAAATCTTCGGAATTGACCGGTCCGAGGAAGGGCTGCCGCGCTTCGATTTCGCCGTGTGCTCGGAGAACGCGCGGGCGTTGCCCGCCGCCGGGGGAATGGTGGTCCAGATCGGCCACGGGCTGGAGCGGGCGGCCAGCGCCGATCTGATCGTGATCCCGGCCTGGCACACCCGCGAGGAGCCGCCGTCGCCGGCCATCGTCACCGTGCTGCGGGAGGCGATCGAACGCGGCGCGCGCGTGGTCAGCGAGTGCACAGGTGTGTTCCTGCTGGCCGCGGCCGGGCTCCTGACCGGCCGTCGGGTCACCGCGCACTGGCGGGACGCCGACCGCCTGGCCCGCCGATATCCGGACCTCACCGTGGACTGCGACCGGCTCTACATCGCCGATGGGCAGATCATCACGAGCGCGGGCACGTCGGCCGGCATCGACGCCTGTCTGTACGTCGTACGCGATGAGTTGGGCGTGGCGGCGGCGAACGGAATCGCCCGGCGCATGGTCGTGCCACCGCATCGGCACGGCGGTCAGGCCCAGTACGTCGAGACGCCGGTGCCGCGCAGCGAGGGCGGCGCGGATGACCTGGCGCCGGTATTGGCGTGGATACAAGGAAATCTGCACCGCGACATTTCGGTGTCTTCGCTGGCGCAGCGGGCGCACATGTCGGCCCGGACCTTCGCCCGCCGGTTCGGCGACGCGACCGGCACCACGCCGAATCAATGGCTGGTACGCCAGCGGGTCTTGTTGGCGCAGAGCCTGCTGGAGGACGGTGACCTCGACATCGAGCAGATCGCGCGTCGGTGCGGTTTCGGCTCGGCGGACGTGCTCCGGCATCATTTCGTCCGGCAATTGGGCACGTCGCCGACCGCGTACCGGCGCACGTTCGCCGCGACCTGAATTAGTCCAGCGACTGCCGGATGACGTGGTACGGCTGGTTGGCTAGCGTCCGCTCCAATCCCGGTACGATCCACGCGTCGCCGGCCCCGGTACGGACGACGAAGTAATACGCCAGTGGATAGTCCGAATCGCTGTAGGTTCCGGGAATGCGCGCCGTGAATTGCCCGCCGTCCCGGGTCATCGCGACCTGTTGGTAATCCTCGCCCTGGTTCAGGTGCCGGTAGCGCAGCACAATCTGGCCGCGCGCATCCAGATCATCGCCGGTGACGGCGATGTCGACGTCCTCGCCCCGGCGAAATGATCCGGCCGGTTGGTGCGTGACCGCCGGTCGTTCGACATGCGGTACGCGCGGAATGTCCACTCGTACCGAATCCGGAGCGCCATCGGCAACCGCCCGCATTGCCGCCATATCGGTCTCGATCGCCGGCAACCGGTCCTTCCAATGGCCGTGTTCGGTCAACAGGTGCCCGAACGTGAGATCGGATCGGTATACGTGCTCGGTGGTCTCGATAATCCCGACCCAGGCCCCGTGCGCTTTCTCGTACGCACTCAACGCCTGGTTGAGGAAGCGCCGGTCCTTTGTGCGTTCGTACAACGTGTAGGCCAATGCGGCCCGGTATTTTCCGGCGAAAAACCGGGCCAGTCCAATCTGGACAGTGACGTCGACATCGAGCCGGCGGAATTCGGGTGCCTTCGGATCGGCGATCTCGTCGCGGGCCTGCGCCAACGACCGTTCGGCGTCCTGCGCCAGCGTTTCGAACCACCCAGCCACTTCGTCCGGCGGGTAGCGGCCATCCCGCCGCCCGGCCAGCAAATCGTCGGCGTATTCCAGAATTCGGTAGAACATGCTCGGGTCGAATGAGCTCACGCCGGCGAAGGTCGGGGGAGCGGCGGAGTCGCCCGTGAAATACCCGCGGTGCGGACCGTCCACAATGGGCATGTCGGTGTACATCTCGGGCCAATATCCGTTGTTCGAGGCGCCGAGCGCGTGCACCACGGTGATCAGCGGCAGCACCCGGCTGGCCGAGCCGAGCGCCTGCTCGACCGATCCGGCCGCCGCGCCGTATTCGGCCCGCAGGAACCGGCGCCAGGAATCCGCGTCGGCGTCGGGGTTGTAGAGCAGCCGGCCCCACAACCGGTACGTGTAGCGGTATTTACGCCATTCCTGCCCGCCCAGGGTGAGCGCGGGGTCCAGATAGGGGTCGCGCCCGCCCGGCGTGCCGGTGCCCTTGCGGCCCTTGAAAAACAACGGCTCGCACAGCTCGATGCCCAGTGCGCCGCCGATTGTGCCGAGCCGGCCGTATCCGGCCGCCAGCACCGGGTCGCCCCACAGCAGCAGCCGCTGGCTGCCCGGCCAGATCCGGAACAGCAGGTCGATGTCGCGGCCTTCCTTGAGGAAATCTCCGTATCCATATCTGGTGAAACGCCGCTGGTGCGCGGTAATCGCCATCAGACCGGTGCCGGCGCCCTTGGTGGCGCGCTCCTTGTCCCGGATTGTCGTCTGCTGGTATGGCAGGCCCTGATGCTCGGCCCAGTGCTTGGCGCCCAGCACGATCGGCTGGCCGGTCGCCCGGCCCACGTCGAGCAGGCCCTCGTCGACACCCTTGGCATGCATGTCGATTTCGATCCGCCGGCCGACCTTGTCCCGCTCCGCACCGGCCAGTACTGTGCGCCAGAATTCGTGGCCGGGCTCTGGCACACCGCCCTCGTAATGCACCCGGAATGTCAGGCCGTCGATGGCTGGGCATTCGGCCAGCAGCTGCGCCAGCGCGGCGGCGCTATAGGGCGCGTGGGTTTCGGGGGTCAGGCCGACAATGGGGTAAGTGGGGTCCGAATCGGGTCCCTGGTCGTACGCGTGATTCCACAAACCCAGCTGGAACTGGATTCCGCGCCGTTTGGTCTCCTCGCTGATGAAACGCAGGGTTTCCAGATTGCGGTCGCGTTCCTGTGTCGAGACGTTCTCCGGCCGTACGTCATAACCGGCAACGTCGAGCAGAAACGGATAGAAAAAGCAGAAGTAATTATCCGTCGCCGGGTGGTGGCCGTAGTTGTACTGCATGCCGAATGCCAGCTGCAGTCGGTTGATCCGGTTGGTCGCCAGCTCGGTCAGATAGTCGGCCCAGAATGCGCGGTCGTGGAACCAGGGCGTGTCTTCCTCGACCGAGACGAACGCCCGCGAGATGCTGCGGACGGGTGTGGCCGGGCGTTCGGCAACCGGCTCTGTGGCGGCGAGCACGGTCACGGGGTCGTCCGCGTAGGCGGCGCGATCGGCCAGTTCGAGAATTCCGTAGCCAAGGCCGCGCGCGTCGGCGCCGGTCACCACGACCGGCCCGGACCCGCCCTCGGGTCGGCTGAACTCGAACGATTCGGCCGCGCCCGTTCCACTCCGGATGTCGATGGGCAGACCGGCCGAACCGATTGTGACGCCGGCGGCTTGAAGCACCTGGGTGAGCCGCTCGATGGCGAACTGCACCGGCGGTTCGCCCGCGATGGCGTCCGCGGCGTCGTAGGACAGAATAACGGCGGCTGAACCAGCCACGGTCGACTCGCTCACAGGGCAGTCCTCCTGCCAATCCGCAGGTCAGCTTGGCAACGTGAAACTCTCGGACTCGGGTACGTGTCGGTACTGTTCAGGGCAGGTCGTTCGACGCTTTTCCGAATTACGAAACAAGCTTTTCGTACAATCAAGCCTAATGCCGGCGGCGCGAATGGGTCAATAGCGGAATTGCGTCCGGTCAATCGAAATGTGGCGACGATGGCTCGCCAGCGAAGCGGCAACTTGCTGGGTCGCGACATGCGGCGTAGCCTATCCGCAAACCGGACCACTCGTTTCGACATACGAAATCGCTACGCAGCGCGTTCCGCCCGGAGATGTCCATGCCCTGTGTTCGGCAGACGTCGCGAGTCGGCGTCGATCACTCGATCAGAGTGTGCACGGCCATGAATGGAAATGATCCGGCCGGGCGATTGTCCGAGCCGTACCGATATTCGTGGAGCCGTCGACGGTTCGGCCCGACGGGAAATGCGCATTGGTTAGCTATTCGTTTCGACCGGGATTTCAGCGGGCGGCCTACGCTTCAACTGTCCCGCAACGATTTCGGTCCGTCGCAGGGCGTCGGAGTCTGATGAAACAGTAATCTCGCAGTGCCCGATTCGAGAAGGGAAGTGACCGTGCCAGTTCCGAGTCCCGGATATTCGATTACCGTACGGGTTGAGTTGCCGGCCGAGACCGGCGCCACGGGAGCATTGACCCAGGCCGTTGGCGCGGCCGGCGCGGAGCTGACGGCGCTGGACGTGGTGGAGTCGAGAGCGGACAGTCTGGTGGTCGACGTGACCTGCGACGCCATCGACGTCGCGCACACCGATGCGGTGACCAAAGCGATCGCGAGCCTGCCCGGTGCGACCGTGCGCAAGGTTTCGGACCGTACGTTCCTGATTCACCTGGGCGGCAAACTCGAGGTGACCCCCAAGGTCGCGCTGCGGCACCGCGACGACCTGTCCCGTGCGTACACCCCCGGCGTAGCCCGGGTATGTCTGGCGATCGCCGAGAACCCGGCTGACGCGCGGCGGCTCACGGTCAAGCGCAACACGGTCGCTGTTGTCACTGATGGTTCGGCCGTACTCGGCCTGGGCAATATCGGTCCGGCCGCCGCGCTGCCGGTCATGGAGGGAAAGGCCGCGCTGTTCAAGCAATTCGGCGGTGTCGACGCCTGGCCAGTGTGTCTGGACACTCAGGACAGCGAGGAGATTGTCCGTACCGTGCAGGCGATCGCGCCGGTGTACGGCGGGATCAACCTGGAGGATATCGCGGCGCCGCGCTGCTTCGAGATTGAGCGGCGGCTGCGGGAACTGCTGGATATCCCGGTATTCCACGACGACCAGCACGGCACCGCGATCGTGGTGCTGGCCGCGCTGGCCAATGCGCTGCGGGTGGTGGACAAATCACTGGCCGAGTGCCGGATCGTGGTCGCTGGCGTTGGAGCGGCCGGACATGCGGTGATCCGGCTGCTGCTGGCCGAAGGCGCCCGCGACATCGTCGGTTACGACCGGAAAGGCGCTGTCCACTCCGGACGGAGCGGAATGGACGCGGACCGGGCCTGGCTGGCAGCCAACACGAATCCGCGCGGTGTCACCGGCACATTGAGCGACGGCATAGCCGGCGCCGACATATTTATCGGCGTGTCCGGGCCGAATATCCTCAGCGGCGATGACGTGGCGCGGATGGCCGACCGGGCGGTGGTTTTCGCCTTGGCCAACCCCGACCCGGAGGTGGATCCAATCGAGGCGCACCGGCATGCCGCGGTCGTGGCCACCGGTCGGTCGGATTTCCCGAATCAGATCAACAACGTGTTGGCGTTTCCCGGGTTCTTCCGCGGCCTGCTCGATGCCGGCGCGCGGGAGATCACCCCGGGCATGTTGGTCGCGGCCGCCCGGGCGATCGCCCATGTCGTTCGGCCCGAGCAACTCAACCCGAGCTTCATCGTGCCGAGCGTATTTGATCCGGACGTGAGCTCGGCCGTTGCCGAAGCGGTCGCGCAGGCCGCGATCGCCGACGATTCGCCAGCAGCATGACCGGTCTGGACCAGCGATATCAGAAAAAAGGGGATCGAGGAGTGAGTACGGTGTCGGGTGTAGATGTTGCATCGGCCGGCGTTGACCGGGCCGAGGAGATTCTGAGCGCGGACGCAGTGGAATTCGTCGCCGAGCTGAACCGCCGATTCCGGGGAGTTCGCGACGAGTTGCTGGACCGCCGGGCCAAGCGGCGGGCCGAAATCGCGGAAAACGGCCGGTTGGATTTCCTGCCCGAGACCGAGGAGTTTCGCACCGGCGAATGGCGGGTCGCCCCGATTCCGGCCGACCTGCTGGACCGTCGGGTCGAGATGACCGGTCCGACCGAGCGTAAAATGACCGTCAACGCGCTCAATTCCGGGGCCAAGATCTGGCTGGCCGACATGGAGGACGCGAACACTCCACATTGGACGAACGTGGTGTCCGGGCAGGTCAACCTGTTCGACGCGATCCGCGGCACGATCACGTTCGATTCCCCTGACGGCAGGCACTATGCGCTGAATGACGGTCCGCGCCCGGTGATTGTGATGCGGCCCCGAGGTTGGCATCTGGATGAGCGGCATGTGCAGGTTGACGGGCGGCCAGCCGTTGGCGCGCTGGTCGACTTCGGGCTGTACTTTTTCCACAATGCGGCCGAATTGCTGAAGCGCGGGAGCGGACCGTACTTTTATCTGCCCAAGATGGAGAGTCATCTCGAAGCCCGGCTGTGGAACGACGTCTTTAGCTTCGCCGAGGCCCAGCTGGGCATTCCGGCCGGGAGTGTACGGGCGACCGTGCTGATCGAGACATTCACCGCGGCGTTCGAGATGGAGGAGATCCTCTACGAGCTGCGCGATCACATCAGCGGACTCAACGCTGGTCGCTGGGACTATCTGTTCAGCATCATCAAGAATTTCCGCGACCAGGGCACCAGGTTCCAATTGCCCGATCGCAACACGGTGACGATGACAGCGCCGTTCATGCGGGCCTACACCGAGTTGCTCGTCGCAACCTGCCATCGGCGGGGCGCATCGGCAATCGGCGGTATGGCCGCGTTCATTCCCAGCCGCCGCGATCCGGCCGTGAACGAGCAGGCGCTGGCCAAGGTTCGGGACGACAAGACCCGCGAGGCCGGCGACGGCTTCGACGGTTCCTGGGTCGCGCACCCGGACCTGGTTCCCTTGTGTGGCGAGGTTTTCGACGGGGTGCTTGGCTCCAAGGCCAACCAGATCGACCGGTTGCGGGACGATGTCAGCGTGCGGGCCGACCAGTTGTTGGACATTGCCTCGGCTGGCGGCTCGATCACGGTCGCTGGGTTGCGCGGCAACATCGCGGTGGCGTTGCGGTACCTGGGTTCGTGGCTGGCCGGGACCGGCGCGGTCGCGATCTTCAACCTGATGGAGGACGCGGCGACGGCGGAGATTTCCCGTACCCAGATCTGGCAGTGGATCCGGAACAATGCCGTGCTCGACGACGGTTCGCACGTGACTGCGGCTCTGGTGCGTCAGATCGCCGATGAGGAGTTGGCCAAGATCCGCGAGGAGATCGGGGAACAGGCCTATTCGGGCAGCCGGTACGAGGAGGCCCGGCAGCTTTTCGACCGGGTCACGCTCTCCGACGATTTCGTCGAGTTCCTGACCTTGCCCGCCTACGAATTGATCGACTGATCGCTGGCAGTTTGGTCGCTGCCTCAGCGGTGGTCCGTTGCGCAGCTCGTCGGCGCGGCCAGCGGGCAACGCTCTTTCATGATCATGAGTGGGTTTGGTGCCGAACTGGTATCAAATCCGCTCACGATCATGGTTTTCTGCGGCTTGTTTCCGGACATCGACGTGTGGTCGAATGATTTGGACGATTTCACCGCTGATGCTGGCCCGGCAACCGATCCGGAGCACCCAGGTTCCATGATCGTGATGGATTTCGTCGCGAAATGTTTTACGAAAGCCATCATGATCATGGTCGGTGGCTGAGCTGGGTTCGTCGCGGCTCGCTGTCAGCCCCGCGCCGGCCCCTGTCTCGCGGTGATCATGCAGAAATGGTCCGTGACACGCCGTGCGGACGAGTCATTCTTGCATGATCACGACTGGCGTTGCGTGGCCGGCTCAGCCGGTGACGAAGGCGGCGAGGTCGGCGCTTTGCCTGAGCCGGCTCGGCTCGTGGCCGTACATCATGTGCCCGGCATCGTAATGGTGCACCTCGATTTGCGAGCGCAAAGCCGCTGGCAACGCCACATGAGCCACAGCATGCTGTGCGGCGAAATACGGCGTCGCGCCGTCGTAGTATCCACACGCGACATACACCCGCAGGTGCGCGTTCTGCCGCATCGCGTCGGAGAGCGCACCGGAGACGCTGACGTGCTTGCTCTCGAACTCCTTGTAGCTCCACGGTTGCACGCGGTCGGTGAGCACTTCGTACGGCAGATCCGAGTGATAACCGAGTGTCGTGTGTAGATGGTGGTTGAGCGCGGTCGCGTACGGCCCGCGGATCGCGACGTCGCTGGGGTCGTAGCTGGGCAGTTCGCGGCCGTCGTCAGCGTCCCACCCGGTGAACCGACCGTCGAGCCGGCCGATGATCTGTCCGCGGTCCCGGAGCAATTCGCGGAAGAACCGTTTGTGCTCGATCCGCAGGTCGACCTGATCGAGATAGTCGGTGGAGAGCCCGGTTAGCCGGGAAAGCCGCTGCAGCAGGGCATCCCGGTCGGCCGCCGGTAGCCTGGCACCACGGTCCAATGCGTACGGGTAATCCCGGCTGGCCAGGTCTTCGGCATCGGCCCGGACCTCCGCCAGCGGCCGGTCACCGAGCTTGCCGTGATAATGCGCGAGACAGGCGTACGTGGGCAGAAACAGCGTGTACGGCAGGTCATTGCCCTCGGTGAACCGGATCGTGCCGAAATCCAGCACCGAGGAAATCAGCGCGATTCCATTGAGGAAGAAGCTGTATCGCTTCTGCAGATGCGATGCCAGCGCGGCCGCCCGCAGTGTTCCGTACGATTCACCGGCCAGATATTTCGGCGAGATCCACCGGCCGTTGCGGGTGGTCCAGAGCCGGATCATTTCACCGACCGCGTCCAGATCACGTTGGAATCCGTGGAACTCGGCCGGTTTGCCGCCCTCGGCGACCCGCGAAAACCCGGTCGACACCGGATCGATGAATACCAGATCCGAATGCACCAGCAGGCTTTCGGCGTTCTCGGTGATGCCATACGGCGGCGGCCGTAGATCACCGGCATCGCCCATCAACACCCGGGCCGGGCCGAGCAATCCCATGTGCAGCCAGATACTCGACGAACCGGGCCCACCGTTGAATGCGAACGTCACCGGCCGGGTCGCCGGATCTACGTCGTCCCGGCAATAGCTGACCACGAACAATTGCGCCTTGGGCCGGTGCCCGTCGAATTCACCATCGTCGTCGTGCACCTCCTCCCGCAGCACGATCCGTCCGGCCGTGGCGGTGTAGGAGAATCCACCGGCCGGTGTGGTGAGCGTGTGGTGCGAGCTCACCACATCATCGGTCGGGTCCGGACGGTCCTTCTCGGTCTCGCTCACAACGCTCCTCACAGCCGGCGTACGTGGAATTCGCCCGTCTTGACAATAGCCACCAGCCGGTCCAGGTTCTGCAGCACCGCGATATCGGTCAGCGGATCTCCATCCACCACGAGCAGATCGGCCCGCTTTCCCGGCTCTATCGTGCCGACCTCATCGGCGATTCCGATCAATTCGGCGTTGGTGCGGGTGGTGGCGATCAACGTGTCGTGGGCGCCCAGGACCTGGGCCTTGATCGCCAACTCGCGGGTTTTGTGCCGGGCCAATGGGCCCAGCAGGTCCGAGCCCGAACCGATCCGTACCCCGGCCGCCTTGGCCCGCCGCAGACCGTCGAGCCCTGCGCCCAGCACGGTGTCCAACTTGGCCAGCTTTTCCTCGGCGAACCCGTGCTCGCGGCCTTCCTCGTAGAGCTTTTCGTACGCCACGAAGGTCGGGACCAGAAACGCGTCCTGGCTGGCCATCAGCTTCGCGGTCGCCTCATCCAAGAAATTGCCGTGTTCGATGGAACGTACGCCCGCCTCGAGCGCGTTGCGAATTGAGGTCGGCGTGTACGCATGGGCCAGAACGTACGTGCCCGCGGCGGTTGCCTCCTGCACCGCGGCTCGCAATTCGGCCGCCGAATACTGCACCGATTCGAGCCGGTCGGTGGGCGATGCAACGCCGCCACCGGCCATGATCTTGATGGCATCGGCCCCACGACGCAGCTGTTCCCGGGTGGCGCGCCGCACCTCGTCCGGCCCATCGGCGATATTGGGAACCATCCCGATGTGCGCGCCGCATCCACAGTCGACACTGTCCTGGGCCCGGCTGCGGGAATCGCCGTGGCCACCGGTCTGGGAGAGCGGATGCCCGCTGACGAACATGCGCGGACCGGCGATAAGGCCTTGTGCGACCGCCTCTTTCATGCCCCAGTCGGCGCCGCCGGCGTCCCGGATCGTGGTATAGCCCTGATCCAGCGTCTGTTTGATGATCCGCCCGATCTTGTACGCCAGTAGGCTGGTGGTGTTTTCCCGCTGTTGGCGGGCGATTTCCACGTCGAGCGAGCAGACATGCACGTGCGCGTCGATCAGCCCGGGCATCAGTGTGCGCCCGGCGCAGTCGATCGTGTCGTCGGCATTGATCTGCGCGGCCCCGGTGATGTCGCGGATCATGCCGTTTTCTACGACAACGCTGGCGTCCTCGATCGGATCGGCGCCGGTGCAGGGAATGACCCGGGCGTGCCGGAAAACCGTGACCGTCATCCTCGTCCCTCCCTTATGGACATCACCGGCGCCGCAGCCGGGCGTCGAACGAGTCACGCAATCCGTCGCCGATGAAGTTGAACGCGATAACGACGAGCACGACCGCGATGCCCGGCGGGTAGATCAGCCACCAGTATCCGTCGTACGCATACTGCACGCCATCGGTCAGCATGCCGCCCCAGTTGGTCGATGGCGGTGGCAGACCGAGGCCGAGAAAGCTCAGATAGGCGACATACAGGATCGCGTCGGCGACCTGGAAGCTGGCATTCACCACGATCGTGCCGACCGTATTGGGCACGATATGGCGGGTGACCGCGCGCCATCGGCCACCGCCCATCAACCGCACCGCCTGCACGTATTCGCGTACCCGCAGGGTCAACGCCTCACCGCGCACCAACCGCGCCGGCACCAGCCAGGCGATCAGTCCGATGAGGACGATCAACGACAGTACGTTCGGCGTCCAGATCGCGGCCACTACGAGCAACAGAAACAGCGCCGGAATCGAGAGCAACGCATCGACGATACGCATCATCACCGCGTCGACCACACCGCCGAAATAGCCGGAGATCGCGCCCCAGAGGCTGCCCAAGACGGTGGCCAGCAAACCGGCGCCGATACCGATTTCCAACGATGTCCGACCACCGGCCATCAACCGGCCCAGCTGGTCGTAGCCGACCTGGTCCGTCCCCAGTGGATGGCCGTTGCTGCCCGGCCGCAGGTTGACTGCGTTGAGGTTGGTGTGGATCTGGTCGGAGTGGTAGAACAGCGGCCCGATAAAGCTGAACACGGCCAGCGCCAGCACGATCAGAATGCCGACCAGCGCGAGCTTGTTCTCAAAAAAGGTACGGAAAAACAGCCGCAGGTTGCTCTGCGCCGCGGCGTCGGCAGATTCTTCGCGGTCCTGACCGTGCAGGCCGGCCAGCGCCGAACTGTCCAGCGTCATGCCGCCACCACGTACCGCACCCTTGGATCGAGCACCGAATAGAGCAGGTCGACGACCAGCGAGCCAACCACTGTTGCGATCGCCACGATCAGCGCCACCGCAAGCAGAATCGGATAATCGCGGGTCTGGGCGGCATTCCAGAACAGCAGACCCATTCCGGGGTAGTTGAACGTGGCCTCGGTGACCAGCGAGCCGCTGAACAGATACGGCACGTACAGCCCGAGCAGGGTCACGACCGGCACGATCGCGTTCGGCGTGACGTGTCGGGCCAGCACCCGCCGCTCCAGCGCGCCTTTGGCCCGCGCGGTGCGGACGTAATCCTCACCGAGATTGTCCAATGTGGCCGATCGCGCATAGCGGCTGAACGCCGCAACCGTGATCAGGGCCAGGGTGGCGACCGGCAGGATCAGCTGATTGGCCTGACTCAACACCGCTGTGAACGAGTCGCCCTGTGGCGCCTGCGGGGAGAACCAATGCAGCTGCTGGGCGAAGACGATGATGAGGATCAGACCGAGAAAGAAGATCGGCATCGCGTACAGCACAAACGAAACGCCCGTGATGATGTAGTCGGTGGCTCGGTTGCGGCGCACCGCCTGCGCGATTCCGACCGGTAGCGCGACCAGCAACGCGACCACTGTGGACAGTACGGTGAGCAGGAGCGTTTTTGGCAGGCGTTGCGCCAGCAGCGACGTGACGCTCTGGTTGAGCTTGTACGAATAACCCAGATCGCCGTGCAGCAGCCGTTTCAGATAGTCCAGATATTGCAGGGCCAGCGGCCGGTCGAAGCCCTGTTGGTGGTTGAACGCCTTCACCTGCGCCGCCGTCGCCTGCTGGCCGAGGATCGCCCGGGCCGGGCCGCCGGGCAGCATTCGGAGCAGGACGAACACGATGATCGTCACCAGAATCACCACGACAAAGGCCTGCAGAATCCGGCGGGTGAGGTAGCCGGCCATATCACAGCTGCTCCGTGATCCAGCGGTCGACGACCTGGCCGAGCACCGACAGTGGCAGCGAACCGTGCCCGATCACCGCGCTGTGAAAGGCGGGCAGGCTGAAGCGGTCACCGAGTCGGCGTTCGGCCTCGCCGCGCAGCCGCCGAATTTCCAGCCGGCCGATCATGTACCCGAGCGCCTGGCCCGGCCAGCCGATATACCGGTCGATTTCGTTCTCGATGTTCTTCCGGGTCAACGCACTGTGCTCGAGCATGTAGCCCACGGCGCGGTCCCGGCTCCAGCCGAGGGCGTGCATTCCGGTGTCGACCACCAGCCGGCAGGCACGCCAGAAATCGAATGAGATCATGCCCAGCCGGTAGATATCGCCGCTGTACAGGCCCATCTCATCGGCCAGACGTTCGACGTACAGCGCCCAGCCCTCGCTGAACGCCGTGACGTGCGCGTGCTGCCGGAATTTGGGGAGTGTGGACAGCTCCTGCGACAGGGCCAACTGGGTGTGGTGTCCGGGTACCGATTCGTGAAAGGCGAGTGTCTGCGATTCGAATCGCGGCCGGGTCTGCGGTTTGTACGTGTTGATCCAGTACGTACCGGGCCGCGACCCGTCCCGGGTCGGCCACTGGTAGTGCCCGAGGTCGCCGTTCTCTACTTCGTACGGTGTCATCGGGATGACCTGGCAGGGAATTGTGGGCAGTAATCCAAGCCAGCGCGGCAATTCCTGCTGGGCCCGGCTCAGTGCGTCCTGGGCCGCGGCCTGTACCTCGTCGGGCGTGCTGAAAAACAGTTCCGGGTCGGTCCGCAGTCTGTTCGTGATATCGGCGAAATTGTCCAGCCCCAGGGTTCTGGCGCCCAATTCCCGCATTTCGCCGGTCAGTGCGGCGACCAACTCCAGTCCGGTCTGGTGAATGTCCTCGATGCTCAGATCGGTGGTGGTGTGGGTGGCCGCGAGCCGTTGGTACAGCTCGACGCCGCCGGGCAGATGGGCGAGCCCGACCTGCTCGTCCGAACGCGCGGTTTCGGTGATCTCGCGCGCCAGATGGTCGCGATACGCCGCCAGTGCCGGCCGAACGTCGTCACGGACCACGCCGACCAACCGATCCCGCCAACCGCTGGCGCGTCCGCTCACGGGATCCGGCACCGACAACAGGGGATCGTCGGTGAGCGGGGATTCCAGATAGCCGTCCAACTGCTCGACCGCATTGGCCACGAGGCGGCGCACCGGCGTCCGTCCGGCCGCACGGCCATCCGCGAGCCGTGCAAGCGCAACATCCAGCCACGCCGCTACTTTCTGGCAACGGGCCAGATATCCGTCCGCATCCTCGGCGGTGCGAATGGGCGTCTGGGGAAATCCGATGAGTACGGATGCGGCCATCCCGGTCTGCGGAATCGGCGTCACGGTGTAGTCGTACGCAGCGGCCTCTATGGACAGCAGCGCGTCGGAGATCTTGCGTAATAGCACTTCGTGCGTGATGGCGCGTTCGGTGTCCAGTGTCGAGGGATCGACGGCCCGTACCCGCTCGGCCAGCCCGGACAACTCCAACCGGTGTTGTTCCACACCGGCCCGGGTCAGGTCAGGCAGCTCACCGGCGTACTCCGGATACCCGATCTGGGTGGCGTACACCGGCGACGTGCGCAATTCCAGCGCGAACATTTCCTCAGCTAGAGCGTCGATCCGCTGCGAGTTCGCCATTGCGTGCCTCACTTCGTCCAGTGCCAGCGCTCGGGCGTGATTCCGATGTACGGGTTCTGCGCGTCGGCGCCCGTGAGCTTGTTGCTGATCATCGACAGCTGGTACGTCAGGTTCGGTACCCAGATCACTGGCACCTGCGCGGTGATGTATCGCTCGTACGACTTCAGTTGCGTCGCGCCACCGACCTGGCTGGCCGCGATGAGCTTGTTCGCCTTGGCATCGGTGTAATGGCTGGCGTTCGAGGAACCGCCGCTGGCGAAGATCTGCTCGCCGGTCGGGTACGGGGACAGGTTCACGCCGCCGCCCCAGTCGGCCATCTGCCAGGGACAGGCCGAGGCCTTGGCTCTCGTGCAGGTCGCGAACGCATCCGAGATCACTTGTGTGAACGGTTGTGGTTTGACGTTGAGCACAATTCCGGCCTGCTGCGAGAAGGTGGATTTCAGCGACTCCATTTCCAGGTTCACCGGGTGGTTTCCGCTGTTGACGATGAGCGAGAACGAGAGCTTCGTCCCGGCCGCGATTCCGGTCCCGCACTGCGATGCTCCGCTGCCCGGATGCGCGCAGGTGGTGACGCCGCCGGGTTTCACGGTCCAGCCGTGCTGTTGCAGCAGCGATACCGCGCGTTTCGGGTCGTAGCTGTTCGGATTCTTGGTCACCGTGGCGAATGGGTTCTTCGGTTGCAGCGCGATCGGCCCGAAGTTCTGCGCTCCTTGGCCTTGGAAGATCTGCTTGATGATCAGCGGCTGATTCACCAACGATTCAAGGGCCTGGCGTACATAGAGTTGCGAGACGATCGGGCCGGTCGTTTTGGCGTAGTAGTTGATGGCGATGAAGTTGACCGTCCACAGGTTCCAGGCCGAAAAGTGATAGCCCTGCGAGGAGACGCGGCTGCGTTGCTTGAGGTCGCTGAATGGCAGATAGCCGTAATCGACGTCGCCGGCCAGCAGGCTGTTGAATTCGGCGGAGTCGGTCGCGAACGGAATCTGCTCGAACGTCTTGTACGTCGGCCTGTCCTTGCCCGAATACTTGTTGTTCGGGACGAACGAGATGTGCCCGTCGGTGTCGTACTTGCTCAACGTCCAGGGGCCGTCGACGGTCTTCCACAGTGGATCACTCGCGTATTTTGCCAGCTGCTTCGATCGGCCCAGCAGATAGGTGAAGACGGCCTTGGCGCCGGCCGCGCTCGTGTCGCTATTGCCGACCTTGCCCGAGTCCGCCGTCTTGTCCCAGACGTGCTGCGGCATCGGCGTGATCGAGACGAGTTGGTTGGCGGTGAACCACTGCGGCGAGACCGCCGCCGTCAACGTCAGCTCGAACGTTTTCGGGCTGACGACCCGGAAACTGCTGATGTTGTCCGGGATATTGCCGGCCACGTAGCCGGACCATTGCGTTTTGTTGTACTTGATCAGGTTGTACCAGAATTCCACGTCTCGCGCGGTGACCGGCTTTCCGTCCGACCATTTATAGTCCCGCAACGTCACCGTCACGGTGCGGTTGCCGTTGCTGTATTTCGGCGGGTCGGCGATGCTCAGCGAGTCGTCGATGTCCGGCGAGCTGCCGGTACCGGTCCAGTAGAGCGGACGCCACATGAGATACGAGAACTGGTAGGTGTTCGGCGACCCGCTGTGCCCAGGATCGGTGATGGGTAAAATCCAGTTGGGGACCGACCCGGGGAATTCGGCGAACCGTACCGTACTGTTGTCACTGGCAGATGAACTGCTGTTACAGGCGACAACGCCGATGCTGGTTGCCAACGCGGCGACGGTGGCCACAGCGATTCGCCGAACGGTACGTAACTGCTCTGTCGGCTTCCACACGGGCTTGCCTCCTGAGTGCAGATGCTGCTGCGGGCCGGCCGTGACTTACCGAAGCTAACGGCGTTAGTCGCCGCGACGAAGGCACATATGTCGAAGAAATCCGTGGCGGCATGGAACAGTCGTCGTACGAGCCTGCGGTTATGTTTCGGGGCGACCTGTCACCGGTTGTCGTTTCGAGGTCGCCGTGCCACCACTTCTTCAGATCACCGACCTGCACACCGAAATCAGAATGCGCCGCAGCTCGGTGTACGCGGTGGATGGTGTGTCGCTCTCGTTGGAACGCGGCGAAACGCTTGGCCTGGTGGGCGAGTCCGGCTGTGGCAAGACGATGACAGCGCTGTCGGTGATGCGGCTGCTGCCGCCTGGCGGCGCGATAACCAGTGGCCGCATTCGTTTTGACGGACAGGAACTCACCGAGCTGTCAGCCGCCGAGATGGCGCGTATTCGGGGTAACCGGATCGGCATGGTGTTCCAGGATCCGCTCGCCTCACTCAATCCGACGATGACGATCGGGGCGCAAATCGCTGAAGCCGTTCGGCTGCATCGGCCGGTGTCGCGGTCGGCGGCGTTCGATCGGGCGGCCGAAGTGCTTGATCTGGTCCGGATACCGGCGGCTCGGGCGCGGTTGGCCGATTATCCGCACCAATTCTCCGGTGGTATGCGGCAGCGCGTGATGATCGCGATGGCGTTGGCCTGCGAGCCAGACCTGCTGATCGCGGATGAGCCCACCACGGCGCTGGATGTGACGACGCAGCAGCAGATTCTCGGGATTTTCGACGACCTACGTGAACACTTGCAGATGGCGTTGATTCTGGTCACCCATGACTTGGGCGTGATCGCCGGCCGGGCCGACCGCGTCAACGTCATGTATGCCGGACGGATCGTGGAGGGCGCGTCGGCGGGGGAGTTGTTCGCCCGGCCCCGGCACCGCTATACCGAGGCGTTGTTCCGGGCCCTGCCCGACGGCATTCGCCGCAGCGACGGGCGATTGGAGAGCATTCCGGGCCTGCCACCGGATCTGAGCGCGCCTCCGACCGGTTGCCGGTTCGCGCCCCGCTGCCAGCACGTCACCACGGAATGCCGCGAGGCCGAACCGCCGTACGTCGGGCAGAACCATCCCTTCGCCTGCCTGCACCCGGTCACCGCAATCGCGTCGCTCCGGCCCTCACCCGTTGACACTGTGGACAGTCCACAGTCGATCGCCGAACCGGTGCTGCAATGCACCGATCTGGTCAAGGATTTCGCGGTCGACAACAGCATTCTGCGGCGTCGCCACGGCGGCCGGATCAGCGCGGTGGCCGGGGTGTCGTTATCGGTACGCCGCGGCGAAACGTTCGGCCTGGTCGGCGAATCCGGCTGCGGCAAATCGACATTGTCCCGGTTGCTGGTCGCGTTGGAGCGGCCCACCAGCGGATCGGTCCTGCTCGAGGGAAAAGACCTGGCCGCCATGCCGGAACGGGCACTGCGGGGCGAGCGTAGGGGGTTGCAGTTGGTGTTCCAGGATTCGGCGGCGGCTCTGGATCCGCGGATGCGTATCGGATCGATTCTGGCTGAACCATTGCATATTCAGCAGGTCGGCAGCCGGCGCGAGCGGCGGGCGGTGGTCGATTCGCTGCTTGACGATGTCGGAATGCCCCGGTCGGCGGTGGAGCGTTATCCGCACGAGTTCTCCGGCGGGCAGCGGCAGCGGTTGGCGCTGGCCCGGGCACTGGCGCTGCGGCCGAAGGTTGTGATCGCGGACGAGCCGGTGTCCGCTTTGGACGTTTCGGTACAGGCGCAGATCCTCAACCTGATGGCGGCGTTGCAGGAACGGCACGAGTTGACGTACGTGTTCGTGTCGCACGACCTGGCGGTGGTGCGTTATCTGGCCGACCGGATCGGCGTCATGTATCTGGGCAAGTTGGTCGAGGTCGGTCCGCGCGACGAGGTGTACGAACGTCCGTTGCATCCCTATACCCGCGGCCTGGTGGAAGCGGTGCCGGTACCCGATCCCGGGGTGGAACGGACGAAACAGTCGATCGCGGTCGGCGGCGAATTGCCGCCGGCGGACCAACCACCCTCGGGCTGTCGATTTCGTACGCGGTGTCCGTTGGCAGAACAGATCTGTGCCGACGTGGAGCCGCGGCAGCGGTCCACACCGGACGGACGGCACTCGGTGGCGTGTCATTTTCCGCTGGGCGAGGTGCTGACATCAGATGCGCAAATCACAACCGGGTGACTTCGACGGTTGTTGCTATCGGCGGACGCGGATCGCATCTAGCGTTGGGGTAGGGCTTCGGAGAGGAGACGGACCGGTGACACCCACAGACGCGATCCGGGCGGGACGGTAGTGCGGGCTAAGGCGACCTTCACCGCGGTGGACAGTCACACCGAGGGGATGCCGACCCGGGTGATCACCTCGGGCGTCGGCACTATTCCCGGTGCGACGATGGCCGAGCGGCGTACGTACGTCATGACCAAACGCGATGATTTGCGCACGCTGCTGATGTACGAGCCACGCGGCCACAGCGCCATGTCCGGTGCGATCCTGCAGCCGCCGACGCGTCCGGATGCGGATATGGGCGTCGTATTCATCGAGGTTTCCGGCTGTCTGCCGATGTGCGGTCACGGCACGATCGGGGTGGCGACCGTGCTGGTGGAGACCGGGATGGTCGAGGTCGAGGAGCCGGTGACGACGATTCGGCTGGACACCCCGGCCGGTCTGGTGCAGACCCGGGTTTTTGTACGGGACGGACACGCCACCGCGGTCGAGTTACGCAATGTGCCGGCGTTTCTGGCCTTGCGGGACGCCGTTGTCGACGTGCCGGCGCTCGGTCCACTGCGGATGGACATCGCCTGGGGCGGCAATTTCTACGCCATTCTGCCGGCCGAGTCGGCCGGTGTGGAATTGGTGCCCACACAGCACGATCAGATTGTCCACACTGGATTGACGATCATGCGGGCGGCGACCGAGCAGCTGTCATTTCGGCATCCGGTCGATCCGTCGATCGACGAATGCCGGCACGTCATCTTCACCGCGCCCGGCACCGAGCCGTACAGCGCCCGAGGTGCCGTCGCGATCCATCCCGGATGGATCGACCGATCGCCTTGTGGCACAGGAACTTCGGCCCGAATGGCGGCACTGCACGCCCGGGGTGAGTTGCCGTTGAACCAGCCGTTCGTGCATTCCTCACTGATCGGTTCGCGGTTCGAGGGGCGGCTGGTCGAGGAGACGACGCTGGGTGGGCTGCCGGCGGTGATTCCGGTCGTGCGCGGACGCGCCTGGTTGACCGGGTTGGCGACGTACCTGCTGGATCCGGCAGATCCGTTCCCGGCCGGCTTTTTGATGAACGGCGGCTGATTCATTCACGCGGATACCGGCCGGTGAAGCGCAGCAGCTTGAATCCTAAGTGGATTGCCAACCGGTCGGCGCCGTCGTGCAGGTTGATCCCGGCGATACGTTCGGCCTTTTGCAGGCGGTAATAGAGAGTGCCGCGGTGCAGATGCAGCGTCGCCGCGGTGGCTTGGGCGTCACCACCGAGGTCCAGGTAGGTCTCGACGGTGTGCGCCACGCTGTCCTCGCCGTCAGCCAACAGCCGTTCCAGCCGGGGATCGGAGGCGGCGATAACGGTGTTCGGCGTGGGCAATGAGGCAATGGTGCGGTAGGCGCCGAGCCGCGACCAGACGCCGATGTCGCCGATCGCGGGAACCAGCGCGGCGACGCGGGCGGCCAGCCGGGCCTGCCGGTAGGACAGATGGGTGTCAGCCAGATCGTGTTGTGGGTCGCCGATTCCGGCGACGACCCGGGCCGGTGAACCGGCGCGCTGCAGCCGGCGCTCCAACGCGGCACGCGCTTCGTCGGCGACCCGTGCGGCCCGGTCACCGTTATTGCCGCGACCGCAGATCAGCAGTGTGCCGTGATCGGGCTGGGCGATCGCGAGAATTTCGCCGCGCGGGTGCTGCTGGGTTACGTCACGCAACCCTTCGGTGAGAAACGGATGCAGTTCGGGGTCGGTGGACCCGGCGACCTGAATGACATCGACCGATACCGACGCGTCCGCGCTTAGCAGTCCCTCGTCGAGGATTTGGTGTACGGCGGTGTCGCGTAACTCCTGGGATGGCGAAAGCAGATGTGAAAGGACGGTGCTGGCCAGCCGTTCCGCGAGCAATTCCTCGTACATCAAGAGGCCTGCGTGCCGGGCGGCTTCCTCGGCAACCGCGACCTGCTGCTCGGCCAGCTCACGTTTGTCGTCGATGAGCCAGAGAAAACCGGTGAGTCGGCCGTGATAGCGGATGGGGATGCATAATCGCCCCAGGATTCCCAGCTCGCCGTCGCCGGGGATCCACAGTGGCCGGGTAGATTGGACAATGCCGTATTGCCGGAACCAATCGCGAACGTCCGGACGGGTTTCCCGGTTCAGGATGGAGTCCCGGCGAATGTCGTCGATCAGGCCGCCGTGGGCTGAATACACGACCATGCGTTGCTCGTCGTCCTCCACCACCGCCGGTGCGCTCAAACGCTCGGCGATGTCGTCGGTGAGAGCCTGCAGATCAGCGGAAAGCATCGTGTTTAATTCTAGGTCGCGTACCGCCTTTGGTCGAGATGCGTAACTATCATTTAATACGGCGGTATATTGTCGCCCGATACATTTCTGAAACAGTCGACCGAAATTTCGGGCTGGTCATGAGGTCGGCATTGGTGGTATATCAAATGAACCGGAGGGCAGAGCTTACGCCGTGTGTGCCGAAATATGTACGGGCCTTCTGGCCGGGCTGGCGTCCTCAGGGGCATCGTGGATTCGGGGCTGATCCGATCATTGGGTTTGGCCGGGCGCACAGCTATTGTCGCCTGAATTGGCATATGTGTTCGGCACGGCTAAATCGATGCGCCCGAATCGACGATCGCTCGCAGCGGTAGGTTCCTACCGCGCGTATTGCCTCTGCGGTCTGGTCCAGTCACGCGTGCCGACACGGACTCGGTGGCGTCGACTGTGGAATGTGGAGCGCGTAACCGTCCGGCAGGTCGTTTCGTTGGCGACGAATTCGAGGGCGACCGCACGGTCGGTCGGGCCGAGTTTCCCCCGATAACCGGCAACTGATCGAAACCCGTCTCATACAGCCTGCCGCTCCGGCGTCAGCGCACGAACGCCCACGCCGCAGTCCAATCCCAGAGTCAACGCCGGAATAATCGTCAACCGATTAACCAGCACATAACTATCAACGAGAAGGCGCAGCCGACCCCGAATACAGCCCGCGCCACCAGTCTGCGTTGGCTGGGTCGGAATATTGGTGGGTTCGAAAGGGTGCTGTGTTAGCGGGTTGCGGGGGTTGTAAGGGCGGCATATATTCGAACGTACGTTCGTCTTGATCGTGTGAGGGTCTCGTGATCGCAGCCGCAGTGCCGACGCCGGGTTCGCCGCCCGGCCCTGTCGGCGCGCCGATGCTGCAGGTGCCGCTGGGTGAGCAGACCGAGGCGTGGCTGGCGAGCATCGCGACGGCGACGGTGCCGCCGTGCGACTGGGAAACCGCCGAAGTGTCGGGTGTATTGGCCGATTCCATTGCCGGCGCCCAGACCGAGCGGCTGGGGGAGGATGAATTGCTGGCGGGCGTGGTCGGGTGGGAGCGGGTGCAGTCGTGGGCAGCTGCGGCCCAGGCCCGGATGATGGCGGCATTCGCCGAGCGCCGGGCGCGTCAGGGCGGGGCGGCCGAGGAATTCTGCGGCGAGGAGATCGCGGCCGCGTTGAGGGTGGCGCCACGGACCGGGACCCAGCGGCTGGATCGGGCGCTGGAATTCACCAGTCGATTGCCCGCGACGTTGGCCGCATTGGAGCGCGGCGATATCACGCTCTCGAAGGCCCGCGTGCTGGCCGAGGAGACTAGCCACCTGCCGGTTGAGGCGGTGTCCGTCGTGGAGCAGCGGGTTCTGGGCGAGGCGCCGGGTAAGACGCCGGGGCAGTTGCGGCGTGCGGTCAAGCGCGCCGTGTTGGCCCTGGACCGGGAATCGGCGGCCCACCGCGAGGAGCGTGCCCGGGAAGAGCGCAAGGTGTTCGTGTCGCCGTTGCCAGATGGCATGGCCGAATTCATCGCGGTGCTGCCGGCGGTCGACGCGGTCGGCCTGTACAACCGGCTCGATGATTTGGCCCGATCCGCTCGTGATCCGGGCGAGCGGCGGTCCATGGATCAACGGCGGGCCGACGCGCTGCGTGATGTGCTGTGGGGTCAGGCCGGGCCGGCGGCTCGGCCGCTTGCTCAAATCGTTGTCACCGACGCCACGGTTATTGGTGTCGATCAGCAGAGCGGGGAGTTGGAAGGGTACGGGCCGATCACGGCCGCCGAGGCCCGCCGGATCGCGGCCGACGGCATCTGGCAGGCACTGCGCACCGACGCTACGGGGTGGATCACCGGAGGTGGGAGAAACACCTACCGGCCCTCGCCGGCGCTGGCGTCCTACATTCGTGGCCGGGACGGTCGGTGCCGCTTTCCCGGCTGCGGGCAGCCGGCCCGCAATAGCGATATCGACCATACGGTCGCCTTCCCGGTCGGAGAGACCGGGCCGAACAACCTCGAAGTGTTGTGTCGCCGCCACCATCGACTCAAAACCGACTCCGATCATCGGCCCGACGGTTGGAAAGTTCAGCAGCAACAGGAAGGAATTATCAGCTGGACCAGCCCGACCGGACGCCGGTACCTCACACGGCCGAGACGATTTCCCGAGGAAACAGATCCGGAGCCTAATCCACCGCCGATAACGCGCGAGTAAGCGTCGCCGTGGACCGTCCAGCGGTGTGGGGGCTGAGCAGCGCGAGGTTGTCCAGTGATGTGCGCCCGCCGTCGGTCCAGCGCAGCGACGAAATGCGGTCTCGATAGTGGCCAGAGTGTTGCGTCAGCTCCGTTGTTTCGGTGCAAGTGGTGAGGAATGCGCGCACCGAATTTCTGCCGAACCTTTTCCGGCGCGGCCCGAGACATCCGCTCGACGAGCCACATAACCGCTTGCCTTCGAAATAACGAGAACAAACCACACTGGACAAGTCGAGACCGTGCGGAGCACGAGTCTCGTTGAAAGTTTAGTGCGCTCGGCATGGCGGTCCTCGGCAATGTCCGAACGCGGCCGACTGAACCCACTCCAGTGGAGCAACCAGGCGACAACGCTCACAGTTGGCCGGCTCGCGCCGTAGAACAAAACCGAGACCGTACGGTATGCACTGAGTAAGCCAGCGACGACGAGCAAGGAGCCTGCCGTGAGCACTGATCCATCTGCCCATGGGCCGTTTCCCGAGGGCTTTGCCTGGGGCACCGCGACCGCCAGCTACCAGATCGAGGGCGCGGTGCACGAGGACGGCCGGGCTCCCTCGATCTGGGACACGTTCTCGCATACGCCCGGCAAAGTCGCGAATAACGACACCGGCGACGTTGCCGACGATCATTATCACCGTTATGCCGAAGATGTCGCATTGTTGCGCGACCTCGGAGTGAGCACGTACCGCTTCTCGCTGGCCTGGCCGCGGCTGCAGCCGACCGGCAGCGGTCCGCTCAACCCGGCCGGCATCGCGTTCTACGACCGGCTTTTGGACACGTTGGCCGAGCACAACATCGCGCCGTGGATCACGTTGTACCACTGGGATCTGCCGCAGGCTCTGGAGGAACGCGGCGGCTGGCCGGAACGAGACACCGCGCAGCGTTTCGTCGATTACGCGATGGCGGTGCACGAGCGGTTCGCCGATCGGGTGACCGACTGGACCACGCTGAACGAGCCGTGGTGCTCGGCGTTCCTGGGCTACGCATCCGGCCATCACGCGCCCGGCCGGCAAGATCCGGAGGCCTCGATCCGGGCAGCCCACCACCTGATGCTGGCGCACGGTCAGGCGGTCGCGGAGATGCGCGCGGCCCGGCCCGATCTGCGCTACGGCATCACGTTGAATCTGACACCGACCGAGCCACTGACCCAGTCCGAAGTGGACATCGACGCGGCCCGCCGGGTCGACGGTGTGTCCAACCGGATTTTCCTCGATCCGATTCTGCGCGGTGGCTATCCGGCCGATGTGCGGGAGGACCTGGAGCGGATCACCAATTTCAGCCATATCCAGGACGGCGACGAGCAGGCAATCGGTATCCGGCTGGATGTGCTCGGCATCAATTACTACACCCGTAACATCGTGCGGGCCGGTACCCCCGATGACACCCCAGATCCGAACAGTGCCTGGGTCGGATCCGGCGACGTCGTCCCGGTCGACCGTGGCTTGCCGAAAACCGCAATGGGCTGGGAGATCGACGCGTCCGGGTTGCGCGACATTCTGGTCCGGGTGAGCCGGGAATACGGCCCGCCACCGCTGTACGTCACCGAAAACGGTGCTGCCTTCGATGATGTCGTGTCGGCTGACGGCGCCGTGCACGATCCGGAGCGCATTGCCTATCTGGACGGGCATTTTCGGGCCGCCCGGCAGGCGATCGCCGACGGCGTCGACCTACGGGGCTATTTCGTCTGGTCGCTGCTGGACAATTTCGAATGGGCGTTCGGCTATTCGCGTCGGTTCGGGCTGGTCCACGTCGATTACGAGACGCAGGCGCGGACGATCAAGGACAGTGGACGCTGGTACGCGTCCGTAACCGCCTCGAACAACGTTCCGGAGTGATCGCATGCTTCGTTTTGGCGCCAATTACACGCCCTCAAAAGACTGGTTCTTCGGCTGGTACAACCTCGATCTGGAGGCCGCCGCACGCGATTTCGACCAGATCGCGGCGCTCGGACTCGACCACATCAGGCTGTTCACGTTGTGGCCGTACTTCCAACCGAACCGTACGTTCATCAATCAGACGGCGCTCGATCAGTTGGCCGAACTCGTACGTCGGGCCAAAGCGTCCGGTCTGGACACCAACGTGGATGTCCTGCAGGGACACCTGTCCGGCATGGAGTTCATGCCGGTCTGGCTCTCGACGCGGCTCCGGCGCAGCATTTACGCCGATCCGGAGACGGTCGCGGCCGAGGAAGAGTTGTTGACCGCGGTGGCCGGTCGGTTGCGTGATGAACCTGGCTTTCTCGGAATCACGCTCGGCAACGAGATGAACCTGCTGGTCACCGAATACCCAACGACGCAGGCCGAGGTCGAGGCGTGGTTGCCCCGGTTGCTGGCCGCATGCCGGCGCGGGGCACCCGATAAAACCCACCTGCATTCCACCTACGATGCCGTGTTCTACCAGCCGGATCACCCGTTCACACCGGCGCAGGTTGGGGCGTACGGGGATATCGCGACCGTACACTCCTGGGTTTTCAACGGTACGGTTCAGCGGTACGGCTCGGATTCGGTTGAGGTGCAACGGCATGCCGAATATCTGGTGGAGTTGGCGGCGGCGCAACTGTCCGATGTGGACCATCCGGTGTGGCTGCAGGAGGTTGGCGCGCCGCAGCCGTTGATCAGGCCGCAGGATGTGGAGAATTTCGTCCAGCAGACCGTTCGGAATGCGGCCGATTGCCCATCACTGTGGGGCGTGACCTGGTGGTCCTCGCATGCGGTCAACCGGAAATTCGCGGATTTCAAGGATTTGGAGCACACGCTCGGCCTCTACGACGAGGACGGTGTCATCACGCCGACCGGTCGGGCCTATGCCGACGTGGTGGCTGAAATGCGCCAAAACCCGCCGCAGCCGGCGCCGCGGAAACTGGCGCTGGCGTTGCCGGATGAGCGAAAAGCCGACCAACGCAAGGAATACGGGCCCGGTGGCGCGGTATTTGAGGCGTGGATGGGGCTGGCGGCGCAGGGCCGTCGCCCCGCCCTGGTCCGGCCGGTCGACATCGAGTCCGGCGCGGCAACGCAGAGGGGGATCGCTGACATCGTTTCTGTCGATGACGCCGGATAAGTCGATGACGCCGGATAATCTGACCGCCGCCGAGCTGACATCGCTGCGTTGCCGCGCTCAGCTGCTGAGCGGCGAGCCGGCCGGCGGTGTGCTCGAGGTGCTGCAACGGCTCGGGGCGGTGCAGGCACAGGCGCCGGGCCCGCCCCGGCTGGCGATCCGCGCCCGGACCGCCGGATGCACGGTCGCCGACGTGGACCGCGCCTGCGCAGACGGCAGCGTGATACGGACTTGGTTGATGCGCGGCACGTTGCATATGGTGCCGGCCGCCGACGTGCGCTGGCTGGTAGCTCTTTTCGGCCCGGTCAATTCGAACGCCGGGAGGCGTCGGCGTCAGCAGCTCGGCCTGGACGACACCTTGTGCACAAGAGCCCTGCGAGCGATCGAAGCGGTATTGCGCGGCGGCCGGCCGCTGACCCGGTCAGAATTAATTGAGCAGATAGATCAAGGTATCGACCCGAAAACCCAGGCACCAGCGCATCTCGTGGCGTACGCGGCGAATTCCGGGCTGATTTGTCGTGGACCGGACCGGTCCAATGACGAACCCACCTACGTATTGCTCGATGAATGGATTCCGAACTCACTCGATCTGGACCGGGACGAGGCGCTGGCCGAAATCGCCCGGCGTTTTCTCGACGGCCATGGCCCGGCGGCGCTGGCGGATTTCACCTACTGGTCCGGTCTGCCCGCGGCCGAATGCCGGCGCGCGTTCGAGCTGATCGCGGACGAGGTCGTGCGCTTCGATATCAACGGGGCGCAGCTGAATGTGCCGGCCGACGTCCTGGAGGGCGGCGAGCTGGCGCGGAACGTTGAGCGCGAGCGGGCCACCGTCGTACTGGCCGAGCCGAATATGGTCCGGCTGCTCGGCCATTTCGATCCGCTGCTGCTGGGCTACCGCAGCCGCGATCACGTGCTGGATCCCCAGTACGGCAAGCGAATTCAGACCGGCGGCGGGTTTGTGCAGCCGGCCGTATTGTGCGGTGGCCGGATCATCGGCACCTGGCAGCTGGACCGCAGTCGTCGCCGGGCCCGGGTCACCATCGAGCCGTTCGAGCAAATTCCTCAAACAGCCGAGGAGCCGTTGGCGGCCGAAGTCGCTGATATCGCCCGGTTTCTTGACATCGAAATCGACTACTAAAAGATCCGTTGGGCCAATTCGGGTCGCGCGGGCAAACCAGCGTCCGGGTGCAGAATGGCGGCCAGCGCCTCGACGCCGTCCACCAGCCGCGGGCCCGGCCGGGCGAACGAAGCGTTGGCATCGACCGCCCACACCGGTACGTCCGCCGGCAACTGCCCGGAATCAACCAGACCTCGGGTCACCTGGACCGACTCCGCCAACCCATACCCACATGGCGCCACAACCACCACAGCCGGTGCAGCTGCCGCCACCTCGGACCATGTGGTCCGCTCCGATCGGGTCCCGGAAGCGCCCAGGACGCCCCTGCCGCCGGCCGCCCCGATCATGTCCGGAACCCAGTGCCCAGGCGCGAACGGCGGATCGGTCCACTCCAGCACCACGGTCGGCACGTCGGGCCGGCCGGCGACCGCATCCTCGACCGTGGCCAACCGGGATCGCAGGTCGCCGAGCAGTCGCGCAGCTGAACGTCCGATCGCGACCCCGGTCGTATGGATCGAATCGAGCACCTCATCCAACGTCTGCGGATCCAACGTCAACACGCGCGCCCGGCTCCCCAGGTACCGCAACGCATCGTCCACAAGGGACAGATCGACGGCGCAGACAGCACACAAGTCCTGCGTCACAACGAGATCCGGGTCAAGCTCGGCCAATGCGTCCGAGCGCAGGTGGTACAGGTCCTCGCCCCGAGCCAACCGGCCGGCCACCTCGGCGTCGATCTGCGCCGGCGTCAGGCCCTCCGGCAGCGCGCTGGTCGATACGATGCGCCGGGTCCGTGCTTCGGCGGGGTAGTCGCATTCGAACGTCACCCCGACCACCTCGTCGCCGGCCCCGAGCGCGAACAGGATTTCGGTGGCCGACGGCAGCAACGAGACGATGCGCACACCACGACGGTACGACCACGATCGTTTAGGTACCATCAACAACGAGGCGATGGAGCTCGCCACAACCGCCCACCGTCGGGCTGATGGCTCCTAGATGAGAGGAGAGCCATGCCCGACGGCCAATCTGGTCAGCAGCTGCCCGATGCGAGCCCACAACTTCCCGTAGATCCCGACCGTCCGCCGTTCGTTCCGAATGTCCGGACGGTACGCGGCCGGCTGGACATCATCGCGGTGATCGCCGCCGGCGGGGTCCTGGGAGCGCTCGGCCGGTACGGTCTGGCGGTCGCTCTGCCGACGCGGACCGGGCAGTTCCCGTGGGGAACGTTCTGCACCAACGTCACCGGCTCACTGATATTGGGCGCGCTACTGGCTTTGGTAGTGAGCCGGTACGCGCACACCCGGTATCTGCGCCCTTTTCTCGGCACCGGCGTGATCGGTGCGTACACCACGTTCTCCACATACACGGTTGAGGCCGATCTGCTCGTACGTGACGGTCACGCGTTGCTGGCCATCGGCTATGTGCTGGCCAGTCTGCTGGCTGGACTGGTCGCGGTCTGGCTCGGCATCTACGCCGGCACCGCGATCAGTGGGTGGGGGAGGCGCTGATGCCGGCGGTACTCTACGTAGCCATCGGCGGCGCCATCGGGGCGCCGCTGCGTTACGTTGTCGATTCCTGGGTGCAGCGCAAATTCGGTCCGGTATTTCCGTGGGGGACGTTCCTCATCAACGTCACCGGCTCGCTGGTGTTGGGGTTCATTACCGGACTCGCGCTTTACCACGGATTTCCGAATGCGCCGAAAATCCTTATAGGAACGGGGTTCTGCGGCGCGTACACCACGTTCTCGACCTTTGTTTTCGAGTCGGTGACTTTAGGTAAGGACGGCACGGCGCGTGTGTCGGTGCTGAATGTGTTCGGCTCGGTCGTGGTCGGGCTGGCCGCCGCGGCGGTCGGATTGCTGTTCGCGGCTGCCGTGTAATTGCGATCTGCGCGCACATCGGTGCTCCGTGGCAGGATGGGTGAATGCCAGCATGGATTTGCGCAACCTGCGGCGTGCAATACGCCGATACCGACCAGCCGGACGCGGTGTGCCGGATCTGCGCGGACGAGCGGCAGTACGTTCCGCGGGACGGTCAACGCTGGAGCACGCTTGACGATCTGGTCAAGGACGGCCACCAGATCGAGATCGCTGACGTCGAACCGGGGCTTTACGGGCTGACGGTGGAACCGAAGGTGGGCATCGGGCAGCGCACGCTGCTGGCCACCTCGGCGGCGGGAAACCTGCTGTGGGACCCGAACGGGTTCATCGACGAGGCGGGCATCGACGCGGTGCGCCGGCTCGGCGGGTTGGCCGCGGTCTCGGCCAGCCACCCGCACATGTACGGCGTGATGGTCGAATGGAGCCACGCCTTCGGCGGCGTGCCGGTGTACGTACCGGAGGCGGATCGGGAGTGGGTGACGCGCCCGGACCCGGTGATCACGTTCTGGTCCGGCAGCTGCGAGGTATTTCCCGGTCTCACGCTTGTCCAGTGCGGCGGGCATTTCCGGGGTAGTGCGGCCGCGATCTGGGCCGATGGCGCCGGTGGCCGCGGCTCGGCGCTGGCCGGCGACACGGTGATGGTGGCCGCGGATGACGGCTGGGTGTCGTTCATGCGCAGCTACCCGAACATGCTGCCGATGTCCGGCCCGGCCGTGCGCCGTGTTGTCGAGCGGTTGGAGCCGTATTCGTTCGATCGGCTGTACGACAACTTCGGCCGTTCCGTCGACGGTGCCAAGGCCTCGCTCGCCCGCTCAGCCGAGCGCTATGCGCGTTGGGTCAGCGGCGAGATGGATCACCTGACCTGACCGCTCAGGGCGGCCCACCCGGCATGTACCATCTGGTACGTACGGGTCGTCGTGAGGAGGATCGATGCACTACGAGGTTTCGGTCGATATCGATGCGCCGGCCGAGCGGGTGTGGACGGTGCTCGACGACGTTGTCCATTGGCCACAGTGGACGCCGACGATCGAGGAAGTCCGGCTGCTCGAGGACAAGCCGTTCGAGCTCGGCAGCAAGGCCCGGGTCAAGCAGCCCAAGATGAACGCGATGATCTGGCAGGTAACCGAATCCGAGCCCGGCCGCTCGTTCGTCTGGCAGACCAAGGGCGCCGGATTCCGCATCGTGGCCGGCCATTACATCGACCCGAAATCCAGCGTGCGGCTGACCATTGACCTGACCGGTCCGCTCGCGCCGCTGCTGTCGTTGATCAGCGGAAAACGGATCCGCCAGTACGTCGATACCGAAGGCGCCAGCCTGAAGAAGCACTGCGAGAGCCAGGTCGGGGAGAACCAGGCCGGCTGAACTGCCGGTGCTGGCCGTCTTCTGGCGGCGTATTCGCCTGCGGGCGTATGAAAGCGTACGAAGCAAAGGATTCGTACCCTTCGCGCCGGGAGGCCGCCGATGAACGCCCTTGGGGTGCACGCTTTCGTTTGGACCGGGGACACCTCGCCGGAGGCGGTGGAACGGACGGTCGCCGGGACGCGCGCGGCCGGGTACGACGTGCTGGAATTCTCCCTGCAGGAAGGCAAAGCGTTCGACACGGCCCATGCCCGTAAAGCTGCGGCCGACGCCGGCCTGACCGTGACGTGTTCGCGCGGACTGCTGGCCGACGCCGACGTGTCCAGTGACGATCCGGATGTGGTGCAACGCGGCGTCGAGTTGCTGGCCCGGTCGGTGCGGATCACCGATGAACTCGGCGGTCGGCTGCTGACCGGTGCGCTCTATAGCGCATTCGGCAAATTCCCGCGGCCGGTCACCGCTAAAGGTCGGGCCAATGCGGTCGCGGCGCTGACCGATATCGCCGCCGAAGCCGCGCGGGTTGGCGTCACGCTGGGCCTGGAGGCCTGCAACCGCTACGAAACCAACGTGGTGAATACGGCCCGGCAGGCGTTGGCGATGGTCGAGGACATGGGGGCCTCCAACGTCGTGGTGCATTTGGATAGCTACCACATGAATATCGAAGAGGACGATTTCGTTCGGCCGGTGCACGAGGTCGGCGACCGGCTTGGGTACGTGCACATCGGCGAGAACCAACGCGGATATCTCGGATCCGGTCACCTGGATTTCCCGGCGTTCTTTCACGCATTGGTTGATGTCGGGTACGCCGGGGCGGTGACGTTCGAGAGCTTCTCTTCGACGATCGGCGATACGGCTCTGCTCAGCGACCTGGCGATCTGGCGGGATCTGTGGGACGACAGCGCCGATCTGGCCGCGCATGCTCAGCGGTTCATGACCGATGGCCTGGCTGCCGCGCGTCGTCGCTGACCCCTGGTCGGACGGTCCCGACGGGCGAGCGGCTCGTCGATCCCGACTGACCGCGGCACAGGTCTCGACTCTTCAGCTGCCGCTCATCCCGCCGATCGCGACACGGGCCCGACCCTTCAGCTGCCTGTTCACGCCGGCGATCGCGACACGGGCCCCGACCCTTCAGCTACCGCTCATCCCGCCGACCATGCGCAGCCCTTGTTGCAGCGAGCGTGACACCTGGGTCGTTGCGCCGGCCGTGAAACAACCCTGCTGTCACGCTCGCTGCAACAAGGGCGGTCGCCCCGCTCCGCCAGCTGCCCGCTCGCCGCGCCGACCTGATCGTGAGTGGATCTGCCCCCGAATTCGGTAGCAAATCTACTCACGATCATGGTGCGGGCGAACGAGACGCGGGGGGCATCGTTCAGCGCTAGCCGGAGTGCCCTACAGAAACAAAAACAGCGCCGCGGTCAGGCGGCGCTGTTCGTTTCTTGCACGTGCTTATCGCTCCTCGCGGAACTCTACGTGCGCCTTGGCGATCGGGTCGTACTTGCGCAGCACCAGACGATCCGGGTCATTGCGCCGGTTCTTGCGCGTGACGTACGTGTAGTCGGTGCCGGCGGTCGACCGGAGCTTGATCACCGGTCGGATATCGGTTGCTGCCATCATCTGTCCTTTCCTGCGCATGTCCGCCATTACGGCGTCAATCCCATAACGGTCTCTGGTCTCGATTTCTTTCGCCGACGGTCAGTCCGAGTGGCGGCCTTGTTTAACGGTATCGGTTATGGTTGCACATAAGGGTACTAGCGACGTCAAGCGGACGAGAGATCAGGTGGTCAAGACGAAGAGCGTACGAACGCCGGTTGTGCTGGCGGCCGGGTTGGCAAGGGAGATAACGCGGCCGGTCGCGGCAGACTTCCCGCAGAGCCTTCCGGGCACGGCGCCGATCGTGCCCGTCCTGCGCTGTTGACCGGCTCGGTGTCGCGAGCCCGTGGCGGGTTCTTGATTGCGAGTCGGCCGGAGTTGGCGTTTGTCGGGTCGACATCGCCGGAAGCCAACGCGTTGGTCGGGCTGCTCGGCCACGCTGGCTCTCGGGACCGCGTCGACCCTGGCCAGGCGGGCAATGGCGGCACTGGACTGGGACTCGTATTACGGGGATCGTCGACAGGAGATCGTCGTAATCTCACATGAGCTGCCCTCCGGGGAGGTCTCCGATGTGCTGCACTGCGCGCGACTCACCGATGCCGAAATGTCGGCCGGTGATGACGTATGGCGCGAATACGACGATCCGTTCGCCTGCTGGCCCACCGAACCATATTCCGACGTACCGGAACAGACCGCGCAACAGAGAAGAGAAAAGCCGTGAAACGCGACATTCACCCTGACTATCACCCGGTTGTTTTTCAGGATTCCTCGACGGGGACGGCATTTCTGACCCGGTCCACGGCCACATCGGCGCAGACGATCGAATGGACCGACGGCAATACGTACCCACTGATCCGCGCGGAGATCACCTCTGACTCGCACCCGTTCTGGACGGGGGCGCAGCGGGTGGTCGACACGGCCGGGCGGGTGGAGAAATTCCGCCGCCGGTACGGAAATCGCAACGGGAGGGACTGATGGCTGTTCCGAAAAGGAGAAAATCGCGCAGTAAGTCGCGTTCCCGGCGAGCGCACTGGAAAGCGTCCACACCGGACCTGGTCCCGGTTGTGGTGAACGGCCAGCGCATGTTGGTTCCGCCGCGGTTGGTGCAGGCCTACCGGAGGTTCGGCCCCACTGGCCGGCCGCAATAAGTCACTCGGCTGAACGCTGCTTGCGGCCGCACGAGGCGCAGGTGCCGACGATCTCGATGGTGTGCGTGACGTCGGTGTAATGCCGGGCGCGTGCGGTCTTGGTCGCCCAGGCCTCGATGTCGGGTGCGTCGATCTCGACCGTCTTACCGCAGTGCCGGCATAGCAGATGATGGTGATGCTTTTCGGTGGTGCAGCGGCGATACAGCGTCTCGCCGTCCTCGGCCCGCATGACGTCGACCGTGCCGGCCGTCGACATGGCCCGCAGCTGGTTGTAGACAGTGGTCAGCCCGATCCGGTCGCCGCGGCTGCGCAACTCGGCGTGAATGTCCTGGGCGCTACGGAATGTGTCGGTCTCAGCGAGCGCCGAGGCCAGTGCCCGCTTTTGCCATGTTGCCCGTTCGCCGAGCTTTTCCGGCTCTGCGGTACGCCGATCCTGTGCCGTCGCCGACCGCCGACCAGAACGCGATTCGGTGGTGTTCAGTGTTACTCCCTCGACAGTACGGACGGCCGCTGAAAACCATGACCGCGGCATACTGCGGCCCTGCAATTTCTGCGCGATATGCCTTTAACTTTAGCAGCTGAACCGGGTCGCGGACCGGGTCGCGACAGCCGTTTCCGGCCGTCAGCGCGCATTCTCGCGACCGCCGTTTCACCCGCGTATTCCGGTGGACAAGCCTCCAGATAAGCCAAACGGCCCGCCGGAGTTACCGGCGGGCCGTTTCACGCTGCTTTTGCTTACTGCTTGACCGCGCTCTTCAACGCCGATCCTGCGCTGATCTTCACGGTGTACGCGGCCGGGATCTCCATCGCCTCGCCGGTCTGCGGGTTACGGCCGGTGCGGGCGGCGCGGTGGCCACGCTCGACAGTGACGAAACCCGGCACGGTGACCTTGTCGCCCTCGGCGACGGCCGAGGCGATGCTGTCTCGGATGGCGTCGAGCACCTGCGCAACCTGGCTGGCCGGCACATCGGCCCGCTGGGCCACATCGGTGATGAGCTGCTGACGATTCATCGGTCTCCTGCTCTGCTTCGAAGCCCCTATTGGGTACGGTTACCATATCAGCACGGCGCCGTCAGCCCGGTGTGGCGCGCCGGCAATGGTGCGTTCCCCGAGTCGGCGCTGTGTCGTGTGGACCGTGGATGCTGTGCCAGCGCAAATGGTAGGCGTCCGGTCTCGCGGCCTTTCAAGCACGCCTTGTTACGAGCCCGGAGCGACCGTCCCGATAGGACAAACCCGCAGGTCAGGTGGGGTATGGGCCCGGTCGCAGGGTGGCTGCCCGGGCCGGTCGTTCAGCAGTTGACGAACTCCGGGCGCTGGTTCAGCACCTGGCCCCGTAGCGAGACGAACTCCGCGTATTCGGCAGTTGCCTCCGCATGCGCACCGAAGACGGCAACGCGGTGGCAGTTCTGGAACGCCAGTGTTATGTCGAAGTGTCGTTCGAACGCGCCCCGGATCGCGTTGCTGGAAAGAGCGCGCAGCAGCTGACCGCGGGCCGCCTCATCCGGCGGTGGCACCTGGTTATCGGTGAACGGTTGGTCGCCGCCGCGGAACTCGGCGGTGAGGCGCGCGATCAGCTCGTAGGCATAGGGGAGCGACGTCCGTACACACTCGACAAAGCTCTCATCGGATACCGCATCGCAGCGGGCGTCGTCGATCAGTTGCGGGGAGACGGTCAGGGACACCAAACACCTCCAGCTATTTCGTACCAAGGAACTCTCGGTACGGGCCGTAATCACACTGTCCGTTTCGGTAACCGTTGTCAATACGGTTTCGGATTGTTGTTGATGTGCGGCCGATAGGTGCCCATCGGGGAGTTTGTTGGATTGCCCGGATGGCTGCCCGAGTCGCTGCGTGCGGGCGGCCGATTACGTCTGACTGATTGCCCTTGTTGACAACGGGTTCCATTATGGTGTTAGCTAACGGCACGTTGCGGGGCACGTGTGCCCGCGCACGGCATTCGTCGTTTCCATCTGTGCGGGAGATTCTTTGATGTTTCGTCGCGCCCTGACCGCGCCGGCCGTGCTGACCGCGGTTGCCCTGACCGCGGCCGCATGCAGCACCGCATCATCGGCGCAAAGCACAGGCGACGGATCGGTGATCAACGTCGCGGCGAGCATCAACGCGTGGGGGAGCATCCTGCGGCAGTTGGGCGGCTCGCACGTCAAGGAGACGTCGATCATCACCAATCCGGCGACCGACCCGCATGACTACGAACCCACTCCGGCCGACGCCCGGACGATTGCCGCGAGCAAGGTCTTTGTCGAGAACGGTATCGGTTACGACTCCTGGGCGGACAAGACGGTGGCGGCCAACCCCGACTCGGGCCGCGAGGTGCTGAACGTAGGCAAGCTGGTTGGCGTACCGGACAACGGCAACCCGCACCGGTGGTACTCACCGTCCGATGTGGAGAAGATCGCCGACGCGATCACCGCTGACCTGAAAAAGGCCGATCCGGGCGATTCAGCGTACTTCGACAAGCAGCGCAAGGCCTTCGAAACGAACGGCCTGGCCCGGTATCACAAACTTATCGCCACCATCAAGGCCAAGTACGCCGGTACCCCGGTCGGCGCCAGCGAAAGTATCTTCGCGCCGCTTTCCGATGCGCTCGGCCTGAAACTGGTCACCCCGCCGGCATTTCTGAAGGACATCAGCGAGGGCACCGACCCGTCCGCCGCGGACAAGGCGACTATCGACCGGCAGATCACCGATAAGCAGATTAAGGTGTACGTTTTCAACAGTCAGAACTCCACGCCTGACGTGTCCGCGCAGGTGAAGGCCGCAAAGAAGGCAGGCATCCCGGTGTCAACGGTGACCGAGACCTTGTCGCCCGAGGGTGCGTCCTTCCAACAGTGGCAGAGCACTCAATTGACCGCGCTGCAAAGCGCGTTGCACAAGGCAACCGGCAAATGATCCGCGACGAATCCACCACTGCGAGCCCGGCCACGACCGTATCGGAAACGGGAACCGCACCCGTTGTGGTCTGGTTGGACCGCGCTGCCACCAGCGTCGGCGGCCGCAGGATCTGGTCCGAGGTCAGCCTGCAGGTCCGAGCCGGCGAATTCGTAGCGGTGCTCGGGCCTAACGGTGTCGGCAAATCAACGTTGCTCAAGGCGATTCTGGGCCTGCAGCCGATTACCGCCGGTGAGGTGCGAGTGTTGGACGGCCGGCCTGGCCGGCACAACGCGCGCGTCGGGTATCTGCCGCAACGCCGGGCATTCGACCCGTCCACCCGTATTCGTGGTGTCGATATCGTGCGGCTGGGCTGGGACGGCGACCGGTGGGGGATTCCGCTGCCGGGCCGACTGCGCGGCAAGCGGGCCAAGGCCGCCGACGAGCGGATCCGCGAGGTGATCGAACTGGTCGGCGCCCAGGCGTACGCGCACCGGCCCATCGGTCAGTGTTCGGGCGGTGAGCAGCAGCGGTTGTTGATCGCCCAGGCGTTGGTTCGCCGACCCGACCTGCTGGTGCTCGACGAACCGTTGGACAGCCTCGACGTCACCAACCAGGCCGCGGTCAGCGGGCTGATCCATTCCGTCTGCCGTAGCCAGAACGTCGCTGTGCTCCTGGTCGCGCACGACGTGAACCCGATCCTGCCCTCGCTGGACCAGGTGATCTACCTCGCCCACGGCGGTGCCGTGATGGGTCCGCCGGACGAGGTCATCACCGCGGACACGCTGACCATGCTGTACGGCACGCCGATCGACGTGCTGCGTGACCGGGAGGGTCGGCTGGTCGTCGTCGGGCAACCGGACAGCCCGCCCGAACATAGGCCATGAGGGCCGCATGAATACCGGCCTGACCTGGAATCTGGTCGACGATGTCCGCCAGCTGCTCAGCTTTCATTTCATGCTCAACGCCTTACGGGCCGGCACGATCGTGGCCGTGGTCGCCGGCGCGATCGGCTATTTCATGGTGCTGCGGCGGGAGAGCTTCGCCGGCCACACCCTCGCGGTGATCGGATTTCCCGGCGCCGCGGCCGCGACCTGGCTCGGCATCAACGCCGGCTTTGGGTACTTCGGATTCTGTATCGCCGGCGCGCTGGTGATCGCGGCCTTGCCGGCGACGGGTCGTACCGGCGGCGTCGGAGGGTACGGCGAGGAATCCGCTGTCATCGGTACGGTGCAGGCCTTCGCGTTGGCCTGCGGATTTCTGTTCGTCAGCCTGTACAAGGGTTTTCTGTCCGGCTTGAACGGCCTGCTGTTCGGCACGATTACCGGCGTCACCGACGATCAGGTGATCGTGCTTCTGGTGGCCGGCGTCGGGTGCCTGGTGGTGTTGGCGGTGCTGGGTCGGCCGTTGCTGTTCACCAGCGTCGACCCGACGGTGGCGCGGGCCCGGGGCGTGCCGGTGCGGTTGGTCAGCGCCGCGTTTCTCGTGCTGCTCGGCGTCGCTGCCGCCGGTACCAGTCAGGTCACCGGAAGCCTGCTGGTCTTCGCACTGCTCGTCGCTCCGGCGGCGACCGCGAGCCGGCTCACCGCGCGCCCGGTCTCCGGGCTGATCACGTCGGTCGTGGTGGCGCTGCTGGTGACCTGGATCGGTGAGGCGATCGCGTTCTTCTCCCCGTACCCGATCGGCTTCTGGGTGACCACGTTGGCGTTCGGCGCGTATCTGCTGGCCAGTGCGTACCGGTACGCGCTGGATCGCTGGCGGGTTCGGCCGGCCCTGGCCGGAGGTGCCGCATGATGCAGGCGTCCGACCCGATTACCGGCGTGGGCAACATGCTCTCGCATCCGTTCATCCAGCATGCGTTCCTGGCCGGTACGGCCATCGCGTTGCTGTCCGGGTTGGTCGGGTACTTCGTGGTGCTGCGCGGTCAGGTGTTCGCCGGCGACGCGCTCTCGCACGTGGCGTACACCGGCGCGCTGGCCGCATTGGCCGCCGGCGTGGATCTGCGGCTCGGGTTGTTCGCGGCGACGATCGTGGTCGGGGTGGCGCTGGGGCTGCTCGGTGGGCGCGGTACGGCCGACGATGTCGTGATCGGTACGACGTTCGCCTGGGTGCTCGGTCTCGGCGTGTTTTTCCTGGCGCTGTATACGACCCATGGCAGTACGGACAATGGCGCGGCCAACGTCAACGTCCTGTTCGGGTCGATCTACGGACTGTCCGCCAGCTTTGCCCGTACGGCTGCGATCATCGCCGCCGCGTTGATCGTGTTGCTGCTGGTGATCGCGCGTCCGTTGCTGTTCGCCAGCCTTGACCCGGCGGTCGCGGCGGCGCGGGGTGTACCGGTACGGCTGCTCGGTCCGCTGTTCCTGGGCATCGTCGGGGCCAGCGCGGCCGAGGCCAGCCAGGCGGTTGGGGCGATGCTGCTGTTCGGACTCTTGGCAGCGCCGGCCGCGGCGGCGCAGCGGCTGACCGACCGGCCGTGGCGGGCGCTGGGACTGTCCGGGTTGCTGTCGGTCGCGGCCATGTGGATCGGGTTGTGCCTGTCGTACGGCGTGCCGCAGTTGCCGGCCAGCTTTGCGATCATGGCGGTGGCCACGGCCGAGTACGTGGTGGCCGCGGTGGCTACGGTCGGCCGGCGGCGCCGGGAACACCGCCGGGGCGCAGCGGTGCCGATCGAAATGCAGCCGGTCGCCTGACATCCGTTCGTTGTCTCCCGAACACCGTGGCGGCCCTCGCGGCTGATGATCGTGAGCCGAGCAACTCGCTGTCGATGATGATCGTGATGGGTTTTGTCGCGTTTTTGTTGACGTACGGCATCACGATCTTGAACCGGACCGGATGATTGGTGACCGCCGCGAGCAACCCGCGCTACGACCATGATCGTGAGTGGATTTGCTACCGAAATCGGTACTAAATCTACTCATGATCATGGTCCGGGGCCCGTTCGTTGCGGCCGGTTGATCGCCCTCCGGGTCAGGCCTCGCTAGGGCGGGCCGTACTTTCCCGTACCACCAACCGCGTCGACAACTCGATCCGCTGCGTCTGCGGCGTCTCACCGCGGAACAGCTGCAACACCAGCCGGGTGGCGCTGGCCGCCATTTCGCCCAGTGGTTGGCGGATCGTGGTCAACGGAGGCGAGGTCCACCGCGCGATCGGCAGATCATCGAAGCCGACGACGCTGAGCTGATCCGGCACGGACACTCCGCGCGACCGGGCTGCCTCGTAGACCCCGAGTGCCTGCAAGTCGCTGCCGGCGAAGATCGCAGTCGGCGGTTCGGGCAGATCCAGCAGCTTGATGCCCTGCTCGTAGCCGGACTCAACGTGGAAGTCGCCGTGCCGGACCAACTCTCCATCGGTCGAGAGACCGACGGTCTCCAAGGCGGCCCGGTATCCGTCGATCCGGGCCCGACTGCACAGGATCTGGGGCGGACCGCCGATCATGCCAATCCGGCGGTGCCCAAGCTCGATCAGGTGTCGGGTCGCGGCCAGGCCTCCGGACCAGTTGGTGGCACCGACCGAGGGGACGTCAGGGTCCGGCTCGCCGACCGGGTCGACGACGACGAACGGCAGCCGCCGGGCCGCGAGCTGCGAGCGCTGGTGTGGGCTGAGGTCGGAGACGACGAGGATGACGCCGACGGTACGACGCGAGGCGATGGCGTCCAGCCAGCTTCGGTCCGGGCGGCGGTAGCCCTGCAGTTCGGTCAGCACGACAGACAGTCCGTGCTCGCGGGCCAATGTCTCGACGCCGCGGATGACCTCCATCGCCCACGGGCTCTCCAGTTCATGGAAGACCAGGTCGATGACCCCGGGCGGTTGACCGGTAGCGGACCGACGGCGCTGGTAGCCGTACTTGGCGATGATCGCTTCAACCCGGTCGCGGGTTGCCGCCGCTACCTCGCTGCGGCCGTTGACCACCTTGGAAACGGTCGGGGCGGAGACCCCGGCCTCGGCCGCGATCCGGGCAATGGTCACCCGGGCACTCGGATCTGTTGTCGACAGCTCAACCACGCCGCTCAACTCCTCTGCGTCAGAGGTCGCTGTGGCGACGAGAAGACCGGCGCTACGCGGAACGCAACACCGTACCGGCCCAGCCGGCAAGCATGGATATCGCTTTCCCAGGGTCACCCACAGCGTGCCGCCCGAAGGCCGCCATCACGAATGTTTCGGAGAGAACTCCCACTTTTCGAAAAGAGATGTTCGGAAAGTACAAGTGAAGCCCGACGCAGTCAACAGCCGGACCGACCGGATTAGGTCGAACATGGTCGGATCGTCCTCGTACGGGCTTTTCTGTGGCGGCGCCGTTTTGCTTTCGGTGGCGGGGCCGTCTTTCGCTCGCTCGCCGCCCCCATTGGTGTTGATCATGAAGTTACCGACGCAAACCTCGGCGTGTCGTCGGCGTGTCGAGCAGGGAACTTCATGATCAACACGAGGGGACGTGCCTACGCGGTTGTGCTGCGGTTAAGCGGTTGCAGTTCGATCAGGCGGTTGGGTTCGGTTAGCCGGTTGCGGTACGGGTGATGCGCTCGAGCAGGTCAACGCCCGGCCCGAGTGCCCGCTCGTCGAAATCGAACGTCGGGGTGTGGTGTGCGCCGGCGAGATCGGCGCCGATACCGAAGTACGTGGCCGCGCCGCCGCCTTGCTGCGCGCGTCGCATGAACGCGGTCGCGTCGTCGCTGCCTACGCCGCTGTCCGCAGCCGGGCTCGCCAGCCGCAGCCCGAGTTCGGTCGCCGCCGTCTCTACCGCATCGATCGCCTGGCGGTCGGCCCGCGCCGTAGTCACCCCGCCGATCAGTTCGATGTCTACGGTCAGGCCGTGCATTTGAGCCGCGCCGAGCAGCGCCGTCCTGGTCCGGGCCTCCAGGTCCTCGTTGACCGAACCCTCGTCGGCCCGGGTTTCCAGCAGCATCTCGGCCGTATCCGGGACGATGTTGCTGGACGTACCGCCGCTGATTCGCCCGACCCCGACCCGGGTCTCGTGACCGGGAATCCGAGGCAGGCCGTGGATCGCCAGCATCGCCGAGGCCGCCCCAAGCAGCGCGTTGCGACCCTCCTGCGGGGCGAGCGAGGCGTGCGCGGCCACTCCGTGAAAGGTGGCCCGGAGCTTCGAATTGGCCAGCAGGCCGTCCATCGAGCTGGCCACGGACCCGGTCGGCAGCCGCAGGCCGAGGTGGGCGGCGAGCATGAGATCGATCCGGTCGGCCAGCCCGGTCGGCACCATGGCCCGGGCACCCCGGCCGCCCTCCTCGGCCGGTTGGAAGAAGATCGTCACCGACCCCGAGGCGGGTGGCCGCGCGGTGAGCCGCTCGGCCAATTCGACCGCGATACCGATGTGGCCGTCGTGGCCGCAGGCGTGCATGACGCCTGCGTTCGTGGACCGGAATCCCTGTGCTGTCGGCACATGCATCGCGTCGGACGATTCCCGGATCGGCAACGCGTCGATGTCGGCCCGCAGCCCGATCGCCGGCCCCGGCCGCCCGCTGGCCAGCGTGACGACCACGGCCGTATGCCCGCCCCGCATTGCCGGCAGGAACCGTTCATCGGCTCCGGACTCGGCCGCCCGGTTGTAGGCGTCCCCCAATACATCGGGCGCGGGCAGGCCGAGGCGGTCGTCGGCCGACATTGCGTGCGGGCCGAATACGACCTGCCAACCCAGATCGGCGAATGCGCCGGCGATACGGCTGGCGGTACGAAATTCGGTGAACCCGACCTCGGGAAAACGATGGATATCGCGGCGCCAACGGACCGCGGTTGATTCGCTCATGTGTGCAGCCTGACCGATGTACCGGGGCCGAACGGTATTCCGGCGAAATAAAAGACCGCGAAGATGATGAGCCACAACACCAGTACCGGTATGACGAACAGGCTCAGTCGCGCGAACAGCATGCCGATCGAGAATTGTTTCCCGTATTTACGGGCCGACATCTCCAGCATGTACACGTACGGATTCAGCGGCGAGATCGGGTGCGTCACCGAATCGCCGACCCGGTAGGCCGCCTGGATCACCGCGGGATGGAACCCGAGGCCGGCGAACATCGGCACCAGCACCGGGGCCAGGATCGTCCACAGTGACGCCCCGGAGAAGATCACCAGCGACAGTACCGCGCTGAACAAAATGGCCACCACCAGTGCGGGAAAACCGGTCAGGTGCGCCGCGCGCAGTCCGTCCGCGCCTTTCACCGCGATGTATTCACCGAGATTGGTCCAGGTGAACATCGCGATGAATTGCCCGGCGGTAAAGGCGATCACGATATAGCCGACCATGCTCTGCAGCGACTCACCCATCATTCTGGGGACGTCGCTGCTGCGCCGGATCGTCCCGGCCGCGATGCCGTAGCTGACACCGCAGATCAAAAACGCCAGCATCACGAACGTGACCACGCTGGTGAAGAACGGTGAATCCAGCAGCGCGCCCTGCTTGCCCTGCAACGGGCCGCCGGGCACCAGCCAGCAGGTGAAGATCACGGCCAGGAATACCAGCAATGCGGCTACGGCGATAACCAGTGCACGCCGTTCCCGGGCCGTCACTTCGCGACTCTCCTCGTCGGCCGGCACTTCGTACTCCGGCAGCGTCGGCTCGACCCAGTGCACCAGGATGAACCCGGTCAACAGCGGCAGGATCAGCCCGGCCGCGCCCTGGAAGAAGTAGTTCATCAGCACCGATGCGGTGGCGTGTGTCCCATGTGGAATGACCGCGCCGCTGATGGTGGACAGGTTCGCATCCAGCGCGCCGATCATCACGCCGGAGGCGTAACCGACGGTCGTGGAGGCGAAACTGCCGATCATGCCGGCGATCGGATGCCGGCCGACCGCGCGGAACGCCAATGCGGCCAGCGGCGGCAGGATGACCATCGACGCGTCGCCCATGACATGGCCTTGACCGGCGATATAGGTGACCGCGTACGGCATCAGACCGCGCGGCACCTTACTCAACACCGCGACGACCACAGTGGACATAAAGCCGCTGCGTTCGGCCACGCCAACTCCGAGCAGCACCGCCAGCACCACACCGAGCGGGGGAAAGCCGATGAAGTTGGTGACGAACGTTTCCAGCAGGTTCTGAATGCCGGCGACCGACACGAGGCTGCGGACCGGCACCGATTTCGAGGATCCCGGTGGCTGGGCGCTCTCGTGGAATGCGGCCAGAATCGCCGTGACAATGGCGAGGGCGATCAGCAAATACAGGAAAAGCATGAACGGGTGCGGAACCTTGTTTCCGACCCGGTCAACGGTGGCGAAAAACCGGTCCCGTCGACTGGTTGGTTTCTGCTCGGTGGCGAGTTCCTCGGTCATAGTCGATGCCCGGTCGTCACCGGAATTTGGCCGTCTACCGGCAATGTCGGTACGTCGACCCGTACGGTGTCCGGATATTTGATGCCCGCACCGGTATTAAGTACGACCACATTTTCGTTCTCGCCCAGCCAGTTCGCGGCCCGTAACTGCTCTACCGCGGCGAAGCAGGCGGCCCCCTCGGGGCAGATAAACGCGCCTTCGCTACGGGCGAGCGCGGATTGCGCGGCCAGCAACTCCTCATCCGTGACGGCGATCGCGGTGCCGCTGGTTTCCCGTACCGCTTCCAGAACAAGGAAATCGCCCAACGCCTTGGGTACGGTAATGCCGAATGCGATTGTGTGCGCATTCGGGAACGGCGTACTTTCGGTTTCGCCGCGGGAAAATGCCTCGACGATGGGCGCGCAGCCGGCGGCCTGCACGGCAACAAGTCGCGGCAGGTCGCCGGTCAACCAGCCCAGCTCCCGCATTTCCAGCAACGCCTTGTAAATGCCGATGATGCCCACGCCGCCACCGGTGGGGTAGAGGATGACGTCGGGCGTCCGCCAGCCCAACTGCTCGACGATCTCGTACCCCATCGTCTTCTTGCCCTCCAGTCGGTAGGGCTCCTTCAGCGTCGAAACCTCCTGGTAGCCCGGGCGTTCGGCGACCGCGGCCGCGACCAAATTGCCGGCGTCGCCGATCAGACCGTCCACTAAGTACAGTTCCGACCCGCTTACTACGCATTCGGCGCGGGTGATTTCCGGCGCGTCGACCGGCATCGCGATCAGGCTGCGCAGGCCAGCCCGCGCCGCGTAGATCGCCCAGGCGGCGCCGGCGTTGCCATTGGTCGGCATGGCGACCCCGGTCACTCCGAGTTCGGCTGCGCGGGATACGCCGACCGCCGCGCCCCGGGCCTTGAACGCCCCGGTCGGGATCAGCCCTTCGTCCTTCATCAGCAGATTCCGAAGGCCGATCTGCCGGCCGTATCGGGGTAGCGGTAGCAGCGGAGTCATGCCTTCGCCGAGCGTGACGACGTGCCGTTCATCACGTACGGGAAGCAGTTCGTGATAGCGCCACAGGTCCGGCGCCCGGCCGGCGATCTGCTCGCGGGTCAGCGTCGCCGCGACGCGCTCGAGGTCGTAGCGGGCCAACAGCGGTGCTCCGACCTCGGAGGTTCCCTGCACAATATCGGCGTCATATCGGGTCGAGGTGCGGGAACATTCCACATGCGACAGTGCCGAGAAGGTGGCCGGTGGCATACCGCTCCTTACCGCGTCGAAGCCAAACGGCCTGATGATCTCACCGCTACTCAAACAGCACCGGGGCGCGTTCCGAGATCACGGTCACTGTCCGGATCTGGTCAGCCATCGGCCCAGCTCGGCGAATGCGGATTCGGTGCGCCAGCGGTCGAACAACGCATCGCGATCCTCGGTATGCAGCGCCGCCATCGGGACGTCGGTGCCATCGGCGATGAACACGTTCCACAACGCCGACCAGGCACCGGCGATATCCGGGCCGGCCGGCCGCCTCGCGATCCGCCCACGCCGGCCGGGATCGGTGAACTCGTGCCGGCCGCCGTTCTGATCGACGTACACCACGACCGAGGTGAACGCGCCCCGCCGACCCTGGGTCAGGTCGGCGAGGTGGCTTACCCCGGCCGCGCCGACCGCCTCGACCAGGTGTTTGACCATCGGTCCGGGCCAGCCGCCGAATTCCTCGAAGCCGAAGCCGGAATCCTGCACCAGCACCGGCCGTCCCAGCGCGTCGAACGCCTGGATCGCCTTGTGCCGCGCCACATCCGCCACCGACGTGCTCTGGATCTCGGTCAACGCCAGGTTAATTTGCTCCACCTCGACGCCGAAGCGTCCGAGGTGATCGCACGCGGTGGCGTACTTACCGGGATTGCCGGTGACGAAGGCGAGCATGCCGGTCATTGTGACCGTTTGCGGTCTGCCGACTTGTTGCGCGTGCCCGGGCTCGGGAGGCTGGCATGATGACTCGGGACGCTGGCGCGATGAGCAGCCTCACCCTCACCCGGTTGACCGTGGAGCACGCGCAGACACCGTTGGGGGTCGATGCGCGCCGGCCGCGGTTCTCCTGGATCGCGAGCGGGACCGGCCAAGGCGAACGGCAGAGCGCGTACCAGATCGTGGTCGCGAGCCGACCCGAACTGGTGCCGGACCAGCCGGACGTCTGGGACAGCGGCCTGGTGGCAGGCGAGTCGCCGCATGACATCCGGTACGACGGCCCGGCCCTGGATTCGAGCCGCCGGTACTGGTGGGCAGTCCGGGTCGCGGACGGCGGCGGATCGCTCTCGGCGTGGAGCGAACCGTCGTGGTGGGAGATGGCGCTGCTGGAGGAGAGCGACTGGCGGGCGCGCTGGATCGGCTATCCAGCGGCGGATTCGGTCTTGCCGCTGCGGTACGCCGAACGGGACGAGCCGGTCCGGTTGAGCGCCGGGCACACGCTCGGTCAGTCGTTCACCGCCGACGCTCCGGCCACCTCGGTGAGCGTCTGCTTGATGAGCTGGGGTGCGTCCGGGCTGCGGTGCACCGCGACGCTGCGCAGCGACGGACCCGATGGCGCGGTGCTGGCCCGCGACGAGGTCGACCGGATCGGCGATTTCTTTTCCTGGTGGCTGCACCTGGACACCCCGTTGGACCCGGGTACGTACTATCTCGAGCTCTCCGATCCGACCGGCGATATCGGCTGGTGGAGTCACCACAAGGCCACCGTCCCTGGTGGACAGTCCTATGCGGACGGTGTGGTGGTCCCGGGTGGACGGACGTTGAGCGTCGAGACGACCACGCGTCCGGCGCCGTTGCTGCGAACCGAGTTCGCGGTGCCGGAAGACATTGTGCGGGCGCGGTTGTACGGGACCGGGCTCGGCTACCACGAGCTGTACCTCAACGGCACCAAGGTCGGCGCCGCCGTACTCGATCCGGCCACCACCAATTACCAGCGCCGGGTGCTGTATTCCTGCCATGACGTCACCGAATTACTGCGGCCGGGCCGGAATGCCATTGGTGCGGTACTGGGTCGCGGTTTTTACGGGGTGCGCCAAGCCAGTGTGTGGGCCTGGAATTCCGCGCCCTGGGCGGGGGAGCCGAGGCTGTTGTGTCAGTTGGAATTGACCCACGGCGACGGCTCGGTGACCCGCGTGGTCAGCGACGAACAGTGGAAGGTCACCGACGGCCCGACCCGCTCCGACGCCACGTACTGCGGTGATGTGTACGACGCCCGGGCCGAACCGGCCGGCTGGGCCGAGCCCGGGTTCGACGACAGCGGCTGGTCGAACGCCGCGACCGTGGCCGCGCCGACCGGCGCATTGCGGGTGCAGGCCATGCCGCCGATCACGCCATCGCAAGCGTTGGAACCGGTCGAGGTGGTGACAAGGCCCGACGGCAGCAAGGTCTTTGATTTCGGCCGGGCCACGGCCGGTTGGGCCCGGATGCGGGTCAGCGGAGATCCCGGCACCGAGATGACACTGCGGTACGGCGAGAAGCTGCACGAGTCCGGTGTGGTCGACACCGACAACTGGCATGTCGACGGCGCCACTCAGATCGACCGCTACGTCCTGGCCGGCGGCGGGACCTGGGAGCCGCGGTTCAGCTACAAGGGATTCCGTTACGTACAGGCCGAATCGACCGGGCCGGTGACCGTACACGTCTCGGCCGTACCGGTGCACAACGCGGTCGCGAACGCCGGGCAATTCACCTCGTCCAACGAATTGCTGAACTGGATCGACCGGGCCACCGGCGACACGATCCTCAATAACCTGCACGGAATTCCCACCGATACGCCGTTTTTTGAAAAGAACGGCTGGACCGGCGATGCCCACCTGATCGCCGAATCGGCGATGCACCGGTTCGATATGCAGCTTTTCTTCCGTAAATGGCTGAACGATTTACGGGACGCGCAACTGGCCGACGGCGGAATTCCGGTGATCGCGCCGACCCCGGGCTGGGGTGAATTCACCGATCCATCGTGGAGCAGCGCATATCCGTTGATCGCCTGGAATCTGTACGAGTTCTACGGCGACGCGGATGTGCTGGCCGAGCACTACGAGCCGATGCGCCGTTATGTCGAACGGTTGCGGGACATCTGCCGGAGCGCGGGTTGGTTGTGGCCGGCTTTCAGCCACGGCGACTGGCTGGCCCCGGGGCACACGCTTCCCCCGGAAGGCCCGAAGATCGCCGGAACCGCGTTTACGTACCACGCGGCTCAGCGGATGTCGGCCATCGCCCGAACCCTCGGCCGCACAAGCGATTCCGACCGGTACGCCGAATTCGGCGAGGATGTCGCGCAGGCGTTCAACCAGGCGTTTCTGGACAAGGATTCGGCCGTGTACGCCACCGAAATCGAGGCCGGCTACCGGCAGGCGTCCAACGTACTGCCGTTGGCATTCGGTTTGGTACCAGGCGATTTCGTCGAACCGGTGGTGGCCAACCTGGTGCACGACGTACGCGATGTCCACAGTGGACACCTGAACACCGGTGCGTTGGCGACCAAATACCTGCTGCCGGTGCTGTCCGCGCACGGACATGCCGACCTGGCCCTGACCGTGGCGCTGCAGGAGACTCATCCCAGCTGGGGTTTCTGGCGGGCGCACGGCGCGCAGACGCTGTGGGAGGCGTGGGACGCCGACGCCCGCTCGCACGACCACTTCTTCCTGGGAACGGCGACGCAGTGGCTGCATCAGCAGCTGGCCGGCCTGCGTCCGACCGCCCCCGGCTGGTCCGAATTCGAGGTGCGGCCGGTCTGCCTGACCGATCCGCGGGTGACCCGAGCCAGCGCCCGGTACTCGTCGGTGCGCGGCGACGTCTCGGTGGCGTGGCAGCGCAGTGCGCAGGAGGTCGAGGTGGCCCTGACCGTCCCGGTTGGTGCGCGGGCCGAAGTTCATCTGCCCAGCCCGATTTCCGGCGACGTCGTGGCCGATAGCGGACGGGCCAGCGTGGGCTCGGGCACATATCGGTTCGTGTCGGCGCTCGGCGCGCTGGCAGACTGAGGTGCATGGGGAAGGTCTACGAGGCGATTGACGACCGGCTAGCCGCGTTTCTGCTGGCGCAGCCCGTCTTTTTTGTTGGTACCGCACCGCTGGATGGCGACGGGCACGTGAACGTCTCGCCGAAGGGAATGGGCGGTACGTTCGCCCTACTCGGCGAGCATCGGGTCGGGTATCTCGACTACACCGGGTCCGGCGCCGAGACGATCGCGCACCTGCGGGAGAACGGCCGGATCGTGCTGATGTTCTGTGCCTTCGACGGGCCGCCGAAGATCGTACGGTTGCACGGTCGGGGTCGGGTCATCCGGCTGGGTGAGCCGGAATTCACGCAGTTGCGGCCACAGTTTTCGAAGCCACGGGAAATCGGCCAACGTTCGATCATCGTTGTCGATATCGACCGGATCGCCGATTCCTGCGGATACTCGGTCCCGTTGATGGATTACCGGGGTGACCGCGACATCCTCGACCAGTCGCACGAGCGCCGCGACCAGGCGTATTTCGACGATTACTGGCTGGCCAAAAACACCACCAGCATCGACGGGTTGCCGGCGCTGCAACCCTGATCAGGTCAGCCGGGCCAGAATCGGCAGCGCGGCCAACGCCACCACCGCCAGGAGCAGGAAGGCCAGGGCCGGGTGCGGCACCAGGACCTGTACGGCCGCGGCCACGATGAGCCCGCCGGCGTTCCCGGCCATCCACAGCAGGGCGGTGGCCGCGCCGGCATGCGGTCCGGCCCGGTCGGCGGCCAACTCCAAGATCACCGGGAGGTCGGTGAGCAGCAGGGCACCCACGACCAGGACCACCACCAGCCCCGTACCCAGACCCGGTGCGGCCGCCAGCAGTACGCAGCCGGCCGCGGTCGCCAACACCGAACCGGCCAACAGCCGGCGTTGCACCCCGCGCCGGACCACCCACGGCGGAATCAGAGCCGACCCCACCACCCCGGCCAGCACCATCACCAACAGCAGCGCGCCCGCCGCCGACTCCGATACCCCGGCCGGATCCAGCAGCGCCTGCAACCAGGTGGTCAGCGCGACGAACACCCCGAAGCCGACGCAGACCAGCGCCACCAACCGACGTACAGAGTGATCGGCCCACACCCGGCCGATCCCGCCGCGAGCCGCGACACCCACCTGACCGCGATGCCGCAACGCCTGACACAGGACCACCGCGGCGAGGATCGCGTACCCGGCCTGCAGCCCGAGCAGCAACGGGATCCGGTGCGACCCCAGCAGCGAGCCGGACAGCAGGGCCAGCACCATGCCCCCGAACACGGCCGCGGAACAGATCGCGATGCCGGCAGACCGGTCGGCCGCATCCAGGTACCGCAGCGTCAGCGCGGTCAACGCGGTGAGCACCAGCGGCTGGGCGACCGCGATCAGCACCTGACCGGTGAGCACCGGACCGAACCCCGACCCCAGCAGCCGTACCACCGCCCCGACCGCCGTCAGCACCGCACCACCGGCCAGCGCCGGACGCAACCACCGGTCGACCAGCACACCGGCCGGCAGCGCCAGCACCACGTACAGCAGCGGGAAAACCTCGGCCAGAACGCCGATCGCGCCGACCGACACGTGGTAGTGATGTGCCGCCCCGGTGGTGATCGGGGCGAAGGTGAGCCAGAGCATCTGGTTCGCCGAGCTGACCAGCGTGTAGCCCGCGACCGGCGACCAGCGGCTGGTCATCGCCGGCGACCCGGCGTCATCGCCGACCTGGCGGCGGCCCGAGTACCCGATCCAGATAGGCGTTGGTGAACAGGCCGGTCGGGTCGAGCCGGTCCCGTAATGCCACGAATTCCTCGAAGCGCGGATACCGCTCACGCAGCGCGGCCGCGTCCAGCGAGTGCAGCTTGCCCCAGTGCGGCCGTCCGCCGACCTGCCCGGCGATGCGCTCCACGGTCCGGAAGTACGCCCCGATCTCGACCTGCCTGGGCAGGTGTACGGCCAGATACGCGGTGTCCCGCTCGAGCGCGGTCGAGAGCGGAATGTCGTCCGCTGCCGCGACCCGTACCTCGATCGGGAACGGGATGCGCCAGCCTTCGGCCGCGATCGTGCGCTGCAGCTCGCGTACGACCTCGACGATCGCCGCCCGGGGGACCGCGTACTCCATCTCGATGAACCGAACCCGCCGCGGCGAGGTGAAGACCTTGTGCGAGTGGTCGGTGAAAGTCCGCGAACCCAGGGCCCTGGCCGCGATCCGGTTCAGCGGCCTGGTGACGACCGGTGCCCGCCGGCTCACCGCGACGCTGGCTCCGAATACGCCGTTGGAGAGCACCTCGTCGACGAACAGCTCGCGCCAGCGCGGTTGCGGGGCCAGGCCGTCCAGCGGAACCCGGTGGTTGGTCTTGGTCAATGCCGACGCGGTGTGCGGGAACCAATAGAACTCGAAATGGTCGGCGCCATCGGCCAATTCGTCGAAGCCGGTCAGGACCTCCTCAAGCGGGATCGGGCGTTCCACCGCCCGCAGCCCGAATGCCGCTTCGGCCTGCAACGTCACCGTTGACACGATGCCCAATGCGCCCAGACCGATCCGGGCCGCGCTGAAGATCTCGGCGTTCTCGGCCGGCGAGCAGTCCAGTACCGAGCCGTCGGCCAATACCAGCTGCAACCCGCGGACCTGCGTCGCCAGGCCACCGAACCGGGCCCCGGTGCCGTGGGTGCCGGTGGCCAACGCGCCGGCGACCGTCTGCCGGTCGATGTCGCCGAGGTTGGTTAGCGACAGTCCCGCGTCGGTGAGCAGCCGGCCCAACCGGTGCAGCGGCATTCCGCCGGCGACGGTGACCAGCCCGGCCGCGCTGTCCAGCGCCAAGACGTTCGCGTGTTGGCTCAGCACCAGCTGAATGTCTTCGGGCCGCCCGATCCCGGTGAACGAATGTCCCGAGCCGATCGCCTTGATCTGCCGGCCGTCCTTCCCGGCCTGCGTCACCAACTCGACGATCTCGCCGACCGTACGGGGATGGCGAAAGGTGATCCCGGAGGCCGACTGGTTTCCGGCCCAGTTCCGCCAGATCTGGCTCACGGTTTGAGTCATCGCAACACCCCCCATCGCATGCGTCGGTGCAGGTCGTCACAGACGAGCACAGGATGGCGGCCGTGCGCAATCGTGGTCAAGCGTCCCGAACGTATGTCCCGTACGATCGTCCCAATCGCTTGTCTTGGACAACCGACTCAGTCGACTCGGTCGTGAGGTGCGTGATGCCCCGGATCCCGGCAACCCAGCGACGACGGGTGCTGGCCGACGCCGCGATGCGGGTGTTGGCCCGCGACGGCATCGCCGCGACCACGACCCGGGCGATCGTGGCCGAGGCGGGCATGCCGCTCTCGGCGTTCCACTATTGCTACCGCTCCAAGAACGAATTGCTGGCCGAGTTGACCGATGCGCTGGTGGCCCGCGAAACCGCCGCCGCGCTGGCGACCCTGCGGCCCGGCGCCGACGTGCACGAGGCTCTGCGGACCGGGTTACGCGGGTACTGGCAGTTGGTCGAGGCGGCGCCGGACGAGCACCGGGTGACGTACGAGTTGACGCAGTACGCCTACCGCACCACCGGGTTGGAGGACCTGCCGCGCCGGCAGTACCGGTCGTATTTCGACGGCGCCAGCACGGTGTTGCGGGCATTGGCCGAGGCGGCCGGGGTGAGCTGGAGCATCCCGTTGCCGGTGCTGGCCCGGATGCTGGCGACCGTGCTGGACGGACTGACGTTGGGCTGGCTCGCCGACCGGGATGGCGCGCAGGCACTCGCGGTCTTGGACCAGTTCGCGTTGCAGCTGGCCAGTTATGCCCAGGCGGCGTCATGAGGTTGGATCGCGCGACCGCCCATCTGGACCCGCCGTTCGCGGTGGTTGATCTGCCGGCGCTGCGGGCCAACGCGGCCGACCTGACCCGGCGGGCCGGCGGCCGGACGATCCGGCTGGCCAGCAAGTCGGTGCGCTGCCGTTCTCTGATCACCGACGTGCTGGGCATCGACGGATACGCCGGCGTACTGGCGTACACGCTGGCCGAGGCGCTGTGGCTGTCGGCCGACATCGACGACGTGGTGGTGGCGTACCCGACCGCCGACCGGTCCGCGCTACGGCAGCTCGCGAACGACGAGCGGGCGGCGCGGCGGGTCACCGTGATGATCGACAGCGCCGAGCAACTCGACCTCATTGACGACGCGGTTCCGGCTGGTCGGCCCGAAATACGGGTCTGTCTCGACGTCGATGCGTCGCTGCGGTTGGCGAGTGGCCGGGTGCACATCGGGGCCCGACGTTCGCCGCTGCACACGCCGGAGCAGGTCGTCTCGATGGCCCGCGTCGTGCAGGAACGGCGGGGATTCCGGCTGGTTGGGCTGATGGCGTACGAGGCGCAGATCGCCGGCGTGGGGGACCGGCCGCCGGGCCGGCCGGTACGCGGAGCGGCGGTCCGGGCGATGCAGGCGGTCTCGGCCCGGGAATTGGCCGACCGGCGGGCCGCCGTGGTGGCGGCGGTACGGGCGGTGGCGCCGTTGGAGTTCGTCAACGGCGGCGGCACCGGCAGCGTCGAGCGGACCGCGGCGGAGCCGTCGGTCACGGAAGTCGCCGCCGGCTCGGGTCTGTACGGTCCACGGCTCTTCGACGGATACCGGTCCTTCACGCCCGCGCCAGCCGCGCTGTTCGCGCTGCCGGTCACCCGCCGACCCGGTCCGGGCCTGGTGACCGTGGCCGGTGGCGGCTGGATCGCCTCCGGCCCGGCCGGGCCGGATCGGTGGCCGCAGCCGGTGTACCCGGCCGGTCTGTCGCTGCTCCCGGTCGAAGGTGCCGGCGAGGTGCAGACGCCGCTGCGGGGCCGGGCCACCGACGGGCTGCGGCCAGGCGACCGGGTCTGGTTCCGGCACGCCAAGGCGGGCGAGCTGTGCGAGCGCGTCGACGAACTGCACCTCATCGACGGCGACCGGATCGCGGGCGTCGTACCGACGTACCGCGGCGAGGGCCACGCGTTCCTGTGAACCGGGCACTCTCTGGGAGGTGACCCGGGACTGACCTAAGGCGTGTTGACGCCTCTTCGCGGCCCGGCGTAGCGTCGCCCGGGCGAGAGCCGGCCGGGATCGCCGCGCGGAATCGCCCACGGGACGGTCGCGGAACGGGGGAGTTCTATGGCGGTGTGTGCACATCTGGAAGAAGCCGGTTCGGTCGAGGCCCAGACACCGGAGGGTTGCGCGGAGTGTCTGGCCAGCGGCGGCCGATGGGTGCACCTGCGCCTGTGTCTGACCTGCGGCCACGTCGGCTGCTGCGACTCGTCGCCGAATCGACACGCGACCGCGCACTTCCACGCCACGACTCATCCGGTGGTGCGTAGCTTCCAGCCGGGAGAAGACTGGCGATGGTGTTACGTCGACCAAATCATGGCCTGAGTCAGCAACAGGTCGACCTGCATTACGGGTCCGGTCCTGGCCGGTGGGTCCTGTTCGCCACGGTGCTCGGCTCGGGTATGGCTTTCCTCGATGCGACGGTCGTCAACATCGCGCTACCCCGGATTGGTAAGGACTTCCACGCCAGCGCCGCCGGTCTACAGTGGACAGTCAACGGCTATACGCTGACGCTGGCCGCGTTGATCCTGCTCGGCGGCTCACTCGGCGACCGGTTCGGCCGGCGTCGCGTCTTCGTTACCGGCGTGGCCTGGTTCGCCATCGCGTCGTTGCTGTGCGGGATCTCGCCCAACATCGAGGCGTTGATCGCGGCGCGGGCGCTGCAGGGGATCGGCGGTGCGCTGTTGACCCCGGGCGCGTTGGCGATCCTGGAGGCGAGCTTCGATCAGGACGATCGCGGCAAGGCGATCGGCGCCTGGTCCGGACTGGCCGGCATCACCGGGGCGATCGGACCGTTCCTGGGCGGTTGGCTGGTCGAGGTCTCGACCTGGCGGCTGGTCTTCCTCATCAACGTGCCGATCGCCGCCGTCGTCGTTCTGGTCTCGCTCTGGCACGTACCGGAGACCTCCAACCCGGAGGCCGCGCAGCAACTCGACATCGGCGGCGCACTGGCCGGAGCGGTCGGCCTGGCCGGCCTCACCCTCGGCTTCACCGCCTGGCCCGACAAGGGTCCGGGTAGCCCCCTGGTGTTCGGGTCATTGCTGATCGGCGTGGTCGGTCTGGTCGGTTTCGTGATGATCGAGCACCGGTCCTCGCATCCGATGCTGCCGCTGACACTGTTCCGTTCGAAGCCGTTCACCGCGGCCAATCTGGTGACGTTCGCGGTGTACGCGGCGTTGGGCGGCGTGTTCTTCCTCGTCGTCATCAACCTGCAGGTTGTGGCCGGGTTCTCGCCGATCGCGGCCGGCGTCGCGTTGCTGCCGGTTACGGCGCTGATGCTGTTGCTCTCGGCCCGGGCCGGCGCATTGTCCGGACGCATCGGGCCGCGGCTGCCGATGACGCTCGGCCCGCTCATCTGCGCCGGTGCCTTGATCTGGCTGTCCCAGGTCGGGTTCAACGCGAACTACGTCACCGATGTGCTGCCACCGGTCATCATCCTGGGCCTGGGTCTGTCGCTGACCGTCGCGCCGCTGACCGCGACCGCGCTCGGCTCGGTCGACGACCACTTCGCCGGAGTGGCCAGCGGCGTCAACAACGCCATTGCCCGGGCGGCCGGGCTGCTCGCGGTCGCCGTACTGCCGTTGGCGGCCGGGCTTGGCCACGGCTCGCTGACCAACGCCAGCCAACTGCACCCGGCCTACCGCAACTCGATGCTCATTTGCGCGGGTCTGTTGGTGGTCGGGGCGGGCATCGCGTTCACGATGCTGAAGACCTCGACCGTCGTCGATGCGCCCTGTCACTCCTTCTGTCCGGTCGCTGGGCCTCCGCTGAACCCGGACCGCGAAGAGGCACCCGCCTAAATCCGTACATAACCCGCACGATCGCTCCTGGCGAACGGCGGGAACAACCACGGCCCTCAGGTACTTGAGTCGACGTAACTCAATTTCGACATCGTTCGAACTTAGGAAGAAGTGACCTGATGAGCGGGACCGTGAAATTGCCCGTGCTGCCCCTCGACGAAGAGGTCGTGTTGCCGGGCATGGTTGTTCCGATCGACCTCTCCGAACAGGACATACGGGCAGCGGTGGACGCGGCCCGGGCCTTGAACGACGCCCGGGAAGCCCAGCCGGGGATGCGGTCGGCCAGAGACGCCGAGGTGTTGGTTACGCCGCGGCATGAAGGCGTCTACGGCGCGATTGGCGTGCGCGCGATCATCGAGCAGATCGGCCGGTTGCCCAACGGCCGGCAGGCCGCGGTGGTCCGGGCCGAGACCAGGATGCGGATCGGGATCGGCGTGCCGGGCCCGGGTGCCGCGCTGTGGGTCGAGGCGACGCCGATCACCGACGACACCGTCGTGGACGACCACGCGCTGGAGCTGGCCACCGAACTGAAGCGGCTCATGGTCGCCGCCCTGCACGAGCGCGGCGCCTGGCAACTGGCCGAGGTCGTCGAGGGCATCGAAGACGCCGGACGCCTGGCCGACCAGGCCGGCTACGCGCCGTACCTGAGCCGGACCCAGAAGCAGGAATTGCTGGAGACCCTCGAGGTGCCGCAGCGGCTGGAGCTGGCGTTGCAGTGGACCAAGGACCACATCGCCGAGCAGGAGGTCGCCGACACCATCCGCAAGGAAGTGCAGGACGGCGTTGACAAGCAGCAGCGTGAGTTCCTGCTGCGCCGGCAGTTGGATGCGGTGAAGAAGGAACTGTCCGAACTGGACGGTACCCCGGCTTCTGAGCAGGACGACTACCGCGCTCGCGTCGAGGCCGCCGACCTGCCGGACAAGGTGCGTGAGGCCGCCCTCAAGGAGGTCGACAAGCTCGAACGCAGCTCGGACGCCTCGCCGGAAGGCAGCTGGATCCGCACCTGGTTGGACACGGTGCTGGAGCTGCCGTGGAACACCCGGACCGACGACTCGTACGACATCCCCGGCGCGCGGGAGATCCTGGACGCCGACCACTCCGGTCTGACCGACGTGAAGGACCGGATCATCGAGTACCTGGCCGTCCGGCAGCGGCGTGAAGAGCGTGGGCTGGGCGTGGTGTCCGGTCGGCGCAGCGGTGCCGTGCTCGGTCTGGTTGGTCCGCCCGGTGTTGGTAAGACCTCGCTGGGTGAGTCGGTCGCGCGGGCGATGGGACGTAAGTTCGTCCGAGTCGCGCTCGGCGGCATCCGGGACGAGGCCGAGATCCGTGGCCACCGGCGTACGTACGTCGGCGCGCTGCCCGGTCGCATTGTGCGGGCCATCAAGGAGGCCGGCTCGATGAACCCGGTCGTGCTGCTGGACGAGGTCGACAAGGTCGGCGCTGACTACCGGGGCGACCCGACGGCAGCGCTGCTGGAGGTGCTCGACCCGGCCCAGAACCACACGTTCCGCGACCACTACCTGGAGGTCGAGCTCGACCTGTCCGACGTACTGTTCCTGGCGACCGCCAACGTTCTGGACTCGATCCCGGCGCCGTTGCTGGACCGGATGGAGCTGGTGAGCCTGGACGGGTACACCGAGGCGGAGAAGGTCACCATCGGACGCGACCACCTGCTGCCCCGGCAGCAAGAGCGGGCCGGTCTGTCCGAGACAGACGTGACCATCACCGACGAGGCGCTCTCGAAGCTGGCCAGCGAGTACAACCGGGAAGCCGGTGTCCGTGGCCTGGAGCGGAGCATCGCCCGGGCGCTGCGCAAGATCGCGGCCCAGTTGGCTCTGGGCGACACCGAATTGCCGGTGACGATCGACCCGGACAACCTGACGACGTACGTTGGCCGGCCGCACTTCACTCCGGAGTCGGCTGAGCGGACCGCGTTGCCGGGCGTGGCGACCGGCCTGGCAGTGACCGGTGCCGGTGGCGACGTGCTCTTCGTCGAGGCGTCGTTGGCTGACCCGGAGACCGGCGGTGGCGGGCTGACCCTGACCGGCCAGCTCGGTGACGTGATGAAGGAGTCGGCGCAGATCGCGTTGTCCTACCTGCGTTCGCACGGCGTGGAGTTGGAGTTGCCGGTGAGCGACCTGAAGGAACGGAGCGTGCACATCCACGTTCCGGCCGGCGCGACCCCGAAGGACGGCCCGAGCGCGGGTGTCACGATGACGACGGCGCTTGCCTCGCTGCTGTCCGGACGGCCGGTGCGCTCCGACGTGGCAATGACCGGTGAGGTTTCGCTGACCGGACGGGTGTTGCCGATCGGTGGCGTGAAGCAGAAGCTGCTTGCCGCCCACCGCGCCGGCATCACCACCGTTCTGATCCCGGCCCGTAACGAGCCGGATCTGGACGACGTCCCCGCGGAGGTGCGCAGCCAGCTGGAGGTGCACCCGGTGAGCGACGTGCGCGAGGTGCTGGAGCTGGCCCTGGAGCCGGCCCGTATCAGCGCGGCTGCCTGATAACTGAACACAACCCGGCCCGGGTCCACCCAGCGTGGACCCGGGCCTTTTCATGTCCGCACGAAATCCGAGGGCTTCGCTAATCCGACCTGTCTGCAAAACTCGCAATGTCATCCGGTGCGCGCAGAAACAGGGAGCTACGAAGGTGCTGCTTGAGGGGAAGACCGTTATCGTCACCGGCGGCAACAGCGGCATCGGCGAGGCGATCGTGCTCGCCGCCGCGGCCGAGGGGGCGAACCTGGTGATCGACTACATCGACCACCCGGAGGCGACCGCGGCCCTCATCGGCAAGATCGAGGCGGCCGGCGGCAAAGCGGTCGGCGTGCGGGCCGATGTCAGCAAAGTGCCCGACCTGCAGCGCATGGTCGCGACGGCGGTCGAGACCTTCGGCCGGCTCGATGTGTTGGTGAACAACGCCGGCATCGAGACCCGTACCTCCATCCTCGAGACCACCGAGGAGGAGTACGAGAAGGTGCTGGAGGTCAACCTCAAGAGCGCGTTCTTCGGCACCCAGCTCGCGGCCAAGCAGTTCATCGCGCAAGGCGGTGGCGGCACGGTGATCAACATCTCCTCGGTGCATGAGGACTGGCCAATGCCGGGCAACGTGGCCTACTGCGTCTCCAAAGGCGGCACCCGAATGCTGACCCGGACCGCCGGTGTCGAGTTGGGTAAGCACAACATCCGGGTGCTGAACGTGGGGCCGGGCGCGGTCGCCACCCCAATTAACCAGTCCACATTGGACGATCCGGGGAAGCTGGCCACGCTGCAGAGCGCGATCCCATTGGGCCGGCTCGCCTCGCCCGAAGACATCGCCAGCCTGGTGGTATTTCTCGCGTCGGACAAGGGCGGGTACGCCACCGCCACGACCGTATTCGTCGACGGCGGCATGATGCAGAACAGCGTCGGCCTCTAGTTCTTGCTGCGGACTTCGCGAGACGGCAGAATTCGCACCAGTTCTCAAGAAGCTCGTTAACTTTCACATCAGAAGGGACCGACTGGGTGCTTGCGGGTGCGATCTTCGACCTCGACGGCGTCCTCGCCGACACCGAGCACCTCTGGGAAGAGAGCTGGCAGAGCTACGTAGCGGCGGTCGGCGCCGCCTGGAAACCCGAGTACAGCCCGGCGATGCAGGGCATGAGCTCGCCGGAATGGGCGCGGTACCTGGCCGATCAGGTCGGCCGGTCGGCTGACGCCGAGCAGGTGCGGCGCCGCTGCATCGACCACGTCGTCGCGGCCATCGATGCCGGGCGCGGTCCGCTGATGGACGGCGCCCGGGACCTGGTCGACGCTTTGGCGGCGCGGCTGCCGTTGGGCCTGGCGTCCTCGGCCGCCCGCGAGGTGATCGACCAGGTGCTAGCCAGCAACGGGCTGACCGCGACGTTCCGCGCCACCGTCTCCAGCGAGGAGGTGGCTCGGGGCAAACCGGCCCCGGACGTTTATGTGGAGGCGGTGCGCAGGGTCGGATTCGACGGTCCGGGCCTGGCTTTCGAGGACTCCAGCAACGGCATCCGGTCCGCCCACGCCGCCGGCCTCTACGTCATCGCGATACCGAACCGGCAATACCCGCCGGTCGCCGA